>JBIIIF010000484.1:0-2545 GCA_044235005.1 Planctomycetaceae bacterium
CGGCTTTGCACGACTTCCAGGGCTTCTTCCCCGGATTCCGCTTCGTGGAGCACCAGAAACGGACGGTCTTCCAGGACTTCTCTGAGGACTGAACGGAAGGACGGATTGTCGTCCGTAATCAGCAACTGAAACTGTTTTTCGACCAGAGCAACCATGTTTGGAGTAACCTGAAACTGGGAGTACGTCTGCGAGGTTGCATCCTGCAGCTTGAGACGAACATTTCCACCCGAATCCGCACTATCCAAAGCCCCGCCACTTTTTTCCAGTCTGAACTCCTGCCCGCCCGCCTTTTTTCCTGACTGCCGAAACACGGCCTTCCCTGCTGTCTATCCTCGTCGGCGGAGCGACGGGATCATTTCGCTGGCTCGGAGGCTGTCTCCTCCCGTTTCAGCTCCAACAACAGCTTGTGCGCGTCGCGGAATCGGGGGGCCTGTTCCAGGGCAAGGAGAACGTGACGGCGAGACTGGGCGATATCGCTCTCTTTCAGCATTCGTGCGATTCGATAATGCAGCCGCGGTGCATCATCCGACTGCAGCTCCAAAAGAGTCGACAATTGAGCCACCGCGACTTCGTTCTGTTTCAGAGTTTCGGCGGCGGCCAACGTCTTCTGGATCGCGGCGATCTGGAACGGATCAATCCCAAAGATCGTCTGCCCCTGCTCTATCACGCGTTCCAATTGCTTCGCATCGTTACAAAGATCCTGCAATCGCATCGCAGCCTCCAAATCGTCGGCTGTCCGAGCCAAATGCTCAGCCAGGACAGCGGCTTCCTGCTCCTTGTCACCTCGTTTCCGATAAACATCCGCCAACGGCCTGCGAGGCCCATTGGTACTGACGTCGCCGGGAACCATTTCCACTAACTTCTTCAGAGCGAATTCTGCCTCGTCCAGCTTGTTGTCCTGCAGCAATAAGGTGGCCTGAGTCATCAATCCGGCAAAGCTCGTCGGATGCGTCTCCAGAAATGATTTGACGCTTTCCAGATCCGTAGGTTTGGCCTCCGCAAACGCTTCCTTCGAAAAGTCGACGCCCACAGCCCAGCCTTTAGCCTGCTCCGTCAGAAAGCTCTTGAAGGAAGTTTCCAGAGCTTCGAGTCCTCCCGTGTGACGATCGAGAGCGTCGTTGATCTGAACTCCCGTATTGAGATCGTCCAGTACGGCATTCAGAGCTGGCAAGCCGTGGGTCTGAACGATGTGTTCAACAACCATGGATGATTCGTAGTACGCGAAGTTCATGTCTTCGCCGCTCTTCGCGGTCAGGAATGCACTGCTGAGCTGGCTGATGGGAGTGATTTTGTCGCCCAGAATACGATCGCGAAAATCGTGATTCATATGCTGGCCCCAGCGTATGTCTGCTCGACGCTCTTCGAAGACCGAAATGCCTTCACTCAGCCATCGCGGGATTTTGTTGCCGGTCTTCTGCAGAGTAATCACGTGACAGAATTCATGCCACAAAACCGATTCCCAGCTCGTTGGATGATCGCGTCGGGAAGCCGGACTGTTGGCGGTGACGACCTTGCCAAAACAGACACCCAGGAAACCGGAGACATCCGGAATACCAAAGGTCCGCACCGCGAAATCATCAGCGCGCGGGTAGATCTCCACCATCACCGGTAACTCTGGCGAAAACTCATAGCGTGGTATCAGTTCGGTCCATGATTCTTCAAGCAGAGACAGAACTCGTTGGCCATACACCGCTGCTTCCTGCTTCTCCATCCGCACCTGAAAATGCGGGCTTGTGAGTTTCGTAAAGCGGTCCAAACTGTCCTTCAACTGCAACAGATTGAAGAGCGTTGTGTCGTACCCATCCTTGTCATGAGCCTGCTCAGCCATTTGCCAGCCTTCAGCTTCCTGACCCAGTCGAAGCAGATCCTGAGCCAGATGGACTCGAGCCAGATTGAAGTCCGGATCCAACTCCAGAGCAATCCGCTGCGCGGCCGCGCCTTCGGTGAATCGGTACTTTTGCGACAACTTGCGGCCAATCAAATGGTCGACTTCGGGATTGATCGCGGAAAACTTCAACGCTTCCGCGCGACTTTGATCCGCGCCTTCTGCGTTGTTGCGCAGCTGATGAATCACGCACTGTAGCGCGTGGGCTTCGGGCAAATGAGGATTGACGGTCAACATCCGGCGAATGGTTTCTTCAGCTCCGGAGTAGTCTTCCGAATCAATCTGTCGCTCCGCCGCGCGTTGCATGGCTCCGACATGATTTGGATTCAGTTCGAGCGTTTTCTGAAGCAACTGAGCTGCCTGCTCCCGGTCTGCGGAGCTGAGCGCTTCGGAGAGCAGAAACTGAATGTCGGCATTCGTTTCAAACTCCTTCGCGGCGGGAGTCAGCAGTTCCGCGGCAAAGGCGAAATCGCCCTTGTCGAGTGCCAGCCGACCGGCCGCCAGAAACCCATCCGGCCGATTGGAGTAGTTCTTTCTGGCTCGCTCAAAGAAGCCTTCCTGAACGGCTTTGGCGTCGGCTCCGAGAGCGATCGCGACCCAGCCAATCGCGGCCAGATCGTCGGCATCGGTGTATCTCCACGATGCTGTTGCGACCTGCTT
>JBIIIF010000274.1:0-9137 GCA_044235005.1 Planctomycetaceae bacterium
CCGATGTTTCTCGGAGCCGTGGTGGTTGGGCTGTTGACCGCCGTCTTCACCGAATGGATTCGCAACTTCGGAGAAGTCGACGAAGGCGCATCGATGGGCGTCGTGTTTACCACGCTCTTCGCGCTGGGACTGGTGATGATCGTTCAGGCGGCCGACCATGTTGATCTCGACCCCGGTTGTGTGCTTTACGGATCGCTGGAGACCACCACCTTCGACATGGTGGAGGTTGCCGGAATGGAAATACCACGTGTGGTGCTGGTCCTGTCCGCTGTAACCGCGATGAATCTTCTGGTCGTTGTGCTCTTCTTCAAAGAGCTGAAACTCAGCGCGTTTGACCCGGCTTTGGCCACGACGTGCGGTATCAGTGCAAGGCTCATGCACTATCTGTTGATGATCATTGTTGCTGTGACAGCCGTCGCCAGTTTCGAGTCCGTCGGCAATATCCTGGTTGTGGCTATGTTTGTCGTACCGCCAGCGACCGCGTTTTTGCTGACCGAACGATTGCGGTCGATGATCATCGTCAGTGCGCTGATCGCGGCTCTGTCAGCGACTTTGGGGCATGTTTCAGCATTGGTTGTGCCGAGCTGGTTTGGTTATCGCAGCACCAGCACGTCCGGGATGATGGCTCTATGTGCCGGCATTCTGTTCTTTGTCGTCTCGTTGTTAGCACCACAACACGGCGTTTTGATCCGCATTCTGCGTCGTAAGCGGTTGTCTCGCAGAATTCTTTCCGAGGACCTGATTGCTCTGCTGTACCGGATGGACGAAAGAAAGTCGGGCGTTGTCGCGTCGATCGACCAACTACGAGCCGCCCTGCTCTCCAGTGGCTTTATGAGTTCTCTGCTGATGAAACAGCATGCACGAAAAGGCCACGTCATCGCCACAGACAACGGCTACCAGTTGACGGATTCCGGTCGCCGTCTTGGAGCCGAACTGGTTCGTTCGCACCGGCTTTGGGAACAGTATCTGGTTTCAGAAGGTGGCGTGGCCGTCGATCGGATTCACGGTCAGGCTGAAAAATTGGAGCATTTCACCGGCCGCGAATTGCGAGACCGTCTGCAACAGGAAACCTCCGCCCCCGTTCTCGATCCTCACGGCAGTCCAATCCCGCCGGAGTAGCGAGAGTATCATGCTGAGCAGTCGCGATTGATGGTCAAAGTAGGTCCTTTCTGCCGGAAAGGATTTTCGCCGCAAGGCGAACTTTGTGCGCAATTGACCTCAAGGATAAAGGCCAGTTTCGTAGGTTCACGTGCACACAAGTCGCAGCAAGCCGCGAAGTCCTGCCCGGCAGGCGGGACCTACCGAAGTCTGTCTCAGATCATTAAGCTGGTGTACGGACAGGCTCCGCAATTTCTACGAGGTCAACTCATGTCTCGCGAAGAGGATTTAAAACTGCTTCACCAGTACGTTCAAAACGAAAGCCTCTTTCGTCACATGCTGGCGGTCGAGGCTGCAGTTCGAGCCTATGCCGTGAAGTTTGAAGAAGACGTAGACAAGTGGGCGACCGTCGGACTTTTGCACGACTTCGATTACGAACGCTGGCCGAATCCTCCGGATCACCCGCTGCAGGGAGCTGTGATCCTGCGACAGAACGGTTATCCAGATGATGTGATCTACGCGATCAAGTCGCACGCCGATTATCTGACGGACTGTCCGCGAATTTCACGGCTCGACAAAACCCTGTATGCATGTGATGAACTCAGTGGATTCATCGTGGCCTGCGCGTTGATGCGGCCAGAACGACTCAATGGGATGGAACCCAAAAGCGTTCGCAAGAAAATGAAGCAGGCGTCCTTTGCTGCGGCTGTGAATCGCGACGACATCATTCGCGGCGCGGCGGATCTGGGAGTGGATCTCGATGAGCACATCGCATTCGTGATCGGAGCGTTGCAGCCGATTGCCGCAGAGTTGGGGCTGCGAGTGTAGATGTAGTCAGCCAGTCGGGATCAGCGAAGGATCTTTCGATTTCGCATTCCACCTTTCGTTTACCGCCCAGCCGGGGGCGCCGGCTACTATCTCAGCCGGCGCCCCCGGCTGGGCGGTAAACGATCCAGGTCAGTTCTCTGACAACTTCTTCAGGATGTTGCGAGTGATCTGTTCGACAACCGCGTCACCGCCACGAAGGCCGTGAGCCCAGTCGGTGGAGCCACAGGTGAAGACACTGCCGCCGTCGGTGCGAATACCCAGGCACGCCGCGCCGACTCGACCCTGTTCCCACTGGTCATACCACTCGCAGTCGTCCGGAGCCCATTGAGCCTGACATGTCGCCAGGACCTCGAAGGATTTTGGTGTCCCATCGCGATGAGTCGGGGAAGGAAGGCCGTCCTTCCATTGCAACTCACAACCGTCACATTCGTAACCAACGATCGTGTGCTGGCCGCCAAAGCTGTCGCCAGGCTTTAGATTTGTATCGGCAAACATCCAGTGATCGGGGCGATGAACCGTAAATGCTCCGCTGCCGTCCATGAACTGGCCGTGGCTTTTGTGATACCCGCCAAACAGGAAGCCGACACCCGTCAGGAGATTTTCCGGCCGATTCACCAGATGGTGGCTCCATGTCGTCGTCAGCAAACTGTGATCGTCGGTCTTGAACACAGGGTCGAGATTAAACGCCTGTTTGTAACAGGTAAGAGCCTGTCCGTTCTCTTCGGGACGAACCTGCCAGCAGCACGTGTTCCCGCTGAAGAAGGCGACGTTCCCACCCTTCGCAATCCATGCTTCCAGCCGATCCCGCATCCCGGCGGACCAATACTCGTCATGGCCAACACTCAGGACCAGAGAATAGTGTTCCAGTAGTTCCGGTCGCTGTTCCAGATCGAGATTCGAGCAATAGTCGATCGCGAAGCCGTTTGATTCCGCCCAGGCGACAAACGGTTGTTCCCAGTTGGGAAACAGACTGCTTTGCGGTCGCTGAAAGGATACTCGATGCCCCTGCAGGTTGGCTCGACCATGGTAAGCATAAAGGCTGCTGCCGCCCCAGTTGTTGTAAGCGTTGTAAGTGTTTGTCGCGAGCTGAAGCAGGATCTTTACGTTCTTGTCGAAGCTCGAGGGGCGAACAATGAACCACGATTCCATTTCGGCCGTCCGGCGGTTACGAGCGACAAACTTGCCGCCTCCATCGGTCACCTTGAACGTGGCGGTGTAGTACCCGGACTTCCATTCGGCCGGAACCGGCATCGTGAAGCTGATCGGCCAGCCACACCCATTGGCACTGGCATGTTCCGGAATCGGATGAGCTCCGCCGCCGGGGATGCCGGACTTCTGAAACACCACCTCGCGTTTGGCACCGATGCGAGCAATCTCCAGGCTGTATTCGGCCGCTGTCGTGGATGTATGAAAGGCCAGATCTTCGTTGGCCGCGACGCTTGTTCGATCCGGATACGCTTCAATAAACAGGCTGGGAGGCAAGTCTGATTGAGCCACCGCGTTGGATCCGACCAACAACAACGCGAAGACGAGTGAGAATCTGAATGAGTGGAGCAAAGGGGCTCTCATGGCCGGGCTTTCGATTTCAGAGCAAGGATTCTGAAGGGAATAGCTCGAACGGAAACGGTTGCTCATTCCGGTTCGAGCCACGGTGATCCTCTTCGCTGACACCGTCAAGGTCAAGTGCTCGGTCGTTACCAGGCCTTTGGTGAAGGATCTGTCATCGCCACGATCGCAATGAGCGGTGTGACGATGCATCCCAGCAGCGTCGCGAAAGTGACTTTGGCGAACAGGAACCACGGCGTCGAGACTGTCTCGGCGCCAAAGAGAGCCCACCCCGCCATCACGGGGCCGATCAATGAGATCAGACCGGTCAGACCAAACTTCGTGGCTCGCCAGATCAGGCCTCCTCGAAAGAAGCGAACCCAAGGTCCGGTGACATCAATGGTGAGTGCGGAGGCTTCACCCCGAGACACCTGACCTCGAACGATCGGCGTAGCAATCAGACACGTGATCGCCGGAAGCAAGTAGCAGGCGCCCAGAAAATCGGTGACCGCTCCCTTGTCGAGAACCCAGACCGTGACGGTTGCCTGCTGGCGAAAAGTGATCCAGCCAATACCAAATGTGATGGTGGCATTGATGAAAATCGGGATGACCACCTGCCCGATCAGCAAATAGCGAATAACGTCAGGCGGCAATTTCATCGGTATCCCGCAGAAAAGGGGCACTTCATATCGACGGCGACCGGCAACAATTGCCGAAAAGTTTCCGATTCAACCGACAGTCCTGGAAGATGAGTTTTCGGACTGCGTGGAATCGGACAAGTATGCCGAAAAGAGACGACAGGAGAAAGCAGGAGTCTTATTCATGACAGAAGCTGAATTCGTCGAAGTCTTACGCACCAGCGTGAATGAGCTTCTGCGCTGGGTTGGCTTTGGCACCCTGACCGGACTCGCCGCCAAGGCTGTGATGCCGGGCCGCGATCCAGGTGGCGCCGTGGCGACCATGCTGACGGGCATCGGCGGCAGCGTGATCGGATGCGGAACCGTGTTGTTCTTCTGGCGTGATGCGACTGTCGACCCGATCAGCATGAAGGGCTTCTTCGCAGCCGTCTTCGGTGCATTCACGCTGCTGTTCTTCTATCGCCTGCTGGCCGGATCGTTCTTCAAAGAAACAGACGATGCCGAAGATCGCTGGATGCACAAACTCCGCCGCCGCACGAAACGCCGCAAAGTCGTGGATGACATCCTTCGCGACGCTGCGTGAGTGCGTTCGCTCATGTCTCGCGTCGGAGACACGAGCAACAATGCAGGGCTATTCCCCAGGGATATAGTGCAGCGTGTAATACGCAGAAGAATGCAGCAGAGGCATTCCACCCTTTGACTTCAACGCGTCCGCATGAAGTTCATGCACATGACCGCGCTGCAGGCCGTCGACCTTCAGCCGAACTGACAGCCCGTCCTCAGCGACGGAGATTTCCTTGACCGTTGGTGTTGTGTGATCGACTTCCGGACTGCCGTACGACGACTGAAAGATGTAGCAGTAGGTTTGCAGCTTCCACGTGTCCGGCTTGCGAGCGATCTCGGCATCAACAGGCTCTGTGAACGTCAGCTCGAAACCGTCCGGCTTGGCACGCATCTCGTGAATCTCAAACGGCACTTTCCCGGTCCAGCGCAGGCGTTCGAGCGAGAACGGTTTTGTTCCGCGAGAGCCCCAGCCACGATTGGTGCCGCCGACGAACATCGAACCATCATCCATCATTCGCAGAGCCAGTGTTCCCGAGCCGATGCCTTCACGAAACGGGAAACACGCCCCCTGATAGTGTCCATCGACTTTCTCGATGAAGCACCGCATTACCGTGCTATGTGTCACATCGCCGACGAACATCTGATTCTGGAACGGACCGAACTTTCCACCGCTTACGTCGCACGCAATCCCACTCGCGCTTTGGCCCATTTTCTGATAAGGGAACAGGATCACGGGTGGCTCATACTCCGGAATCTTGTCCGCTTCCACGACGATTCGGCTGCCGCTTTCGGGTTCCTTCGGAGCCGACTTCGCTCCGCCTTCGGTCTTCGCGAACCAGCGATTGCCTCCGGGATGTCCCTGAAAAGAACCGGGTCGCAGCCATTTCAGACTACATGTCCCGTTCCACGGGCCCTGATTGTCGGTGTAGAAGACGTCGCCTTCGGCGTTGAAGGCGATGCCACCGGGTGAGCGAATGCCGCTGCAGGTCGGAATCATTTTTCCGTTCTTATCAATTCTGACCGCCCAGCCGCGCCATGGGCAGTCGCTGCCAAATGAACCCGTCAGGCACAGCACAACCCACATGTTCCCGTCCTTATCGAACGGTGAGCCAAATGCATACTCGTGATAGTCTCCGTTGATACCCCAACTGTCGCTGAATGTCTCGATTTCATCGGCCAACCCATCGTCATCCGTATCGCGCAGCCGAGTCACCTCACCACGTTGAGTGGCGTAGAGCCAGCCGTCTTTGAAAGTCAGCCCCAGCACTTCATGAAGGCCCTGAGCAAACAATTCGTAAGTGGCTTTGGTCGGATCTTCGTCCAAAGGATTTGTGACGCGATAGATGTCACCGCGGCGAGTTGAAACAGCCAGCGTGCCATCGGGTAGAGGCTCAATTGCTCCAGCTTCAAGCACAATCCCATTTGGAATCGTGAAGCGAGCGAGTGGGTAATAGTCGTCCTCGGTCGGGACAGTTGTCTGAGCAACAACAATGGCCTGCAGAAGAACAACAGCGAGGCAGGAGAACAGGAAATGTTTCATGGTGATAACCTGAACGCGGTCAGCGATGGAGAGACTTTTAGGAAACTGAAAGAACAGGACAAGAGAGTTACCAGGTCATAATGATTCGGACCGTCGCTGTTTCACCAGCGTTGACCGTCATCGGGATTAATAGCTCCCGGCGATTATTGATCGTCCGCACGACGGGCTCTTTGCCCTCAATCAGAAAGCGAACGCCATCGACGATGACGGCGCCATCACTCTCTTCAGCGCTCTGGCCACTGGCGATTCGCAGCCACGCATTTTCCTGCTTGTCGTTGGGTGCCACAGTGACGGTTCGCTGCAGCCCGTTATCCGGACTGGTCTCGAACGGCAGGATCGTGTCTGTCACTGTTGCTTCATTCCAGCGGTACTTGAACGTCGGAACGCCCGCTTTGTCCAAAGAGTAGCCCTTGAAAGCGAAGCCGTTTTCGCGTGGATTCCCGTCGGGCCAGGCACCATCCAGCGATTCCAGCGAAGCCAGAGGCGGCCCGGCGGGAAGCGTCATCACATGATCTCCCAGCGGGACCTGATTGCCGGGACCACGATCGACCCAGTGCTTTGACGCGTCAATAAAGGCTCCATGCCAGATTAATCGCGGCGTCATGTGTTCCGCGTCCCACGCATAATGAGCCTTCGCAGCGAATCCCACCGCAATGCCTCGAGGAGACAGGCCTTCCAGAAAGTTTCTATAGAGAATCGGACGATCGCCAGGCATGAGTTCAATCGCCTGACGCTGTAATCCGCTGGGCACCTTGGCGTTCTTGCCATCCAGAAGATAGGTCCAGATGGCTTCGATCTGAACATCGGAATCGCCGTTCAGAATATGCGGCACCACAGAACGACCCTTCGGCCATGCGGCCGGCATGCGAGTTCCGCTGCGATATTTTTGTGGATCCAGCAGATACCGGTGAAACCACTCCCGACGCAGACGTCGAGTCATCGTGGTCATGTCCAGCGACTGAATTCCGGTCGCGGCATACTTGTCGAAAGTGTGGCACTTGATGCAGGACAGCGCCTGATCTCCAATCATCAGACGGGCATCGGCTTTGATACGATGCTCGGGTTCCGGAAAAATAACCGGTTTGTCTTCGCCGAGAGCATCTGTCGAAGCAAACAAGTTGACCAGTGATCCGGTTTGGCTGGCTCCAAATTTTGGCATGCGAGTCGCCATGTAAGGCCGGTCCTTGGCGCCTTCGTTCAGAATCGTTTTCAGCCAATTCTCATTCAGCTTATCCCCCGCGCCGTCGAGCGAAGGTGGAATTCGTCCTTCGTCGCCCATCTCGGGAATGCTTCCCAAGAACAGATGATTCATCGGCTCAGAAACACCTCCCAGCGAACCTCGGGTGTGGCAGGCATAGCAATTCAGTGTCAGCAACGTGTCATGAATGGCTTTGGCGGCCAGAGCAGGATCGTTTGATGATTTGCCGGCATCTGGGGATTGCCGAGCGGCCTCCAGTGCGGCCGTGATATCTGTCCTCTGCTGTTTTGTCAGAGCAAACGCCGGAATGTTGTCTGCCGGCTTTTCGGCAAGGCATCCTCCGGATGTTTTCATGGCTGTGAACACAGGAGCTTTTCCGGTCCAGGCCAACTTCTTATCTCCATCGCCATGCTGATGGCAGGCGGCACAGCCCAGAGACTGAAACGCCTGTCGACCTTTCTCGACCAGCTCCGGAGAAGCTGCCGGCACGGCTGTGGTTGCTGCGGCACGAGGATCTTTTGTCAGAGTGACAAGGCCTGCAAGAGGCTGGCGAGGCAACTCCGGGCCTTCAATTTCGACGGCCAGTTCTTCCTGTCCGTGGTACTCGAAATATTCCACGACGAGTTCATACGCACCCGCCTTGTACTCGGCCTGCTTGTCACGAAATCCGCCAGGGTGGATTCCATCGTTATCAACAACAACGTCGCCATTGATCAGCAATCGAGCACCGTCATCAGAGCTCAGATGGAAGCGATAACGTCCGTCTTTGGGCAGGTGCACAAAGCCGCTGAATCGCAAAGCGAACAGTTCGTCCTTCAGCGAGACTCCGACCGAAAAATCGGTGGTTTTGCCCGATGAGACGGCTTTCAGTTGTGTGAAATCCGGAACCTTCTGCCAGTCACCTTCAAAGTACTCGAAGTTGATATTCGGTTCGACATCGACATCCTTCAGCAGGTAGCTGGCAATATCGCGAGCTTCCTCGGGAGTCAGATTTAACGCTGGCATTCGGCCGGATGGACGCACAGCATGGGGATCTCTTAGAAAGTTGATCAAACTGGAGAGGCTGTATTTCTGTTCCAGCTTTCCTAAAGGCATCGCGAATGCAGGACGAGTCCACTTCGTCTCGGGCTTTTCGTCAGCATCTTCCTCGTCCTCTTCAATGGCCTGACCGGCTGAGATTCCTCGACGAATCTGGTCAATCACCGCGCTGTCTCGACGATCCGAATGGCATGCTGCACAACCCACTTTGTGAAACAGCTCTTCACCTCGGCGGACAGCATCAACGCCGACCGCAGTGGCTCGCCATGCCGAACCCTGCGTCAGGAACGCCGTGATTGCATCAACGGTCGTCGGATCAGTTTTCAAGTGCGTGAGACGCGGCATCGCAGAACCAGGCTTTTCCGCCTGAGGATCTGCAAGGAACCGCTTCAGGTACTCCGCACTGGACCGTTCGCCAACCTGTGTCAGGATGGGGGCTTGCCGAGGTGGCACTGGTCGATCAAGAAGTTTTCCATGGCACGACTGACAGTTCAGCTCCGAGATCAGGAGCGATCCGGCTTCAACGCTTGTCAGCTTCTCGGCTCGAAAGCGTTCGTAGCCCGGGACGATGACGTGTTGGTCTGCAGCCTGACTCAGCGCGGACAAAGATGCTATTACAGAGCACAGAGCAAATCGGACAGAAAGATGGCGGGACATCATGGTCAGTGTCTCAAAGCAGTTCGGCAGA
>JBIIIF010000485.1:0-2525 GCA_044235005.1 Planctomycetaceae bacterium
GCTGCCTTTAGATACTCGGGGACCCAAGACCCGCCAAAGAAGTCAGACACCGAGAACTGAGATTCGTACAGCGTCACAATCAATCGAAGTCGACGAAGCGCATCGGCCCGATCCCTTCCAAGCCGAAATTTCTGCTTGGTTTTTTTCTGGTCCTCACCAAGCCAGCGATACCAAGTGCCGTCAGCTTCCTGTTTCAATTCCGTCTCGTAGACACCACCCATCACACAATCCACGTCGAGAGAAAATGTTGATTTCCGAGACACCATACCCTTTTGTGTGGGAAGCTCAAAGCTCAAAAATCAACATTCACCCCCACAAAAATCAACAAATCAACATCAAGATCGGCCATTCTTTGAACCATTTCTGCCTGTCAATTCGCCATAAGTGCCAACGAAAAAAGGACTTGCGATAAATCGCAAGTCCTTTCAAATTTGGAGGCGGGGGGAATTGAACCCCCGTCCTGTTGTCCCACAACCAAAGCCTCTACGTGCGTAGTTCGTTGATTAAGTCGTGCGGGAGAGGTTCAGCGAACAAGACCATCCCGCACCAGTCCATCACAAATCTCGCATCAGCCGTAACGGACGGTTGAACTGATGCCAGCCCAAATTTGCAACTGACGGTCGGCTCCTTAGGCGGGGATCCTTAGGTCAGCGTAGCTTATCTCTAAGCTGCGAGAGAGAACTGCGGTTTTGCAGTTATTGGTGATCGGCTTTTTACGAGGCCAGCTGATCAACCTCGGCACGCCACCCTGATTGACGAAAACCCAGTCAAATCCGATCGCCCCCGGTTTTCGCCGGTCAGCCCGGCATTCACTATCCGTCGGCATTCTATCCATCTCTCTGCAGGAATGAATAGGTGGTGTTGAGAATTCAGCCGACGATGGCGATTTTACGCACTTTCACGGCATCGTTTCGGTCGATTCGAGCTGCATTCGCTTCAAATACCGATGACACATGGTCATGGAGAGTCAGATCGGACATTCGCGCGAGTCATCCAGCTTTGCCATTCCGCTGTCGGAAGCCTCGCCTTCCAAAGCGGAATGACTCTCCGCTTGCGGGTTCAGTATTTAGTCGTCATTGTGAGCCACAGATGTATTTGTGGCGTTTAAGGGGATTCTTTGTGTATGAATGTTCGGGGACTGTTCATCACTGTTGTATTGCTCGTCACCGGGAACGAGGCGGGGTTTTCTGATGAACCGAAGTCCTCAGGCCTCGTTACTCAACTTGTGATCAAGGGACCCAGTGGGCCGCTCGAAGTCTCCGGCCAGGTCCTTGTTGAGGCTCAGGATGGTGGCGTGTTGTTGGAGGAACGCAATGGTCGAATTCGACAATTGACTCCCGCGGTGATTGAGTCCAGGACGCCTTCGGATGTGCCATTCTCGGCAATGTCGAATGATGAACTGGGGAATGATCTGCTGTTGCAGGTTCAGGCCGGTTTTGAGATCCATCAGACGGATCATTACGTCATCTGCTCGAACTCGGCGGAGGAGTATGCTGAGTTTGTTGGTAAGCTGCTGGAGAAAGTCTTCGACCAGTATTTCGAGTTTATGGGCGAACAGGAAATCGCTGTTCGCCAGCCTGCAGGAAGACTGCCGGTCATCATTTTGCAGTCAGAAGCGGAGTTCAAAGAATTCGCTGCAGCTCAGCACCCGGAGACATCGTTTGAGGATACTCCGGGGTATTACTCGCTGCGTGATAACCAGATGCTGCTGATGGATCTTACCCGCGATCGCAGTCTGCGTTCTTCAACAGCCATTCGAAAACGCTTGTCTGATCAGCCGTTGCAGGTGGCTACGATGGTTCATGAAGCGATTCATCAACTGAGCTTCAATACAGGCCTGCAGGTTCGCATGGCTGACAATCCCGTTTGGCTGTCGGAAGGGCTGGCTCTGTATTTTGAACCAATCGCACCTCGATCAGCAAACCTTTGGACACGCCCCGGCCTCGTGAGCGGTCGCCATCACCCGGTCTTCGTCCGGGATTCGGAAAACGGTGCGACCAAGATTCCATTACGAGATCTTCTGGCGGACGACAAAGCATTCTTGAACGCCGACAGCATGGCGACTGCTTATGCCGAAAGCTGGGGGTTGACCAGCTACTTATTTCGTCAGCAAAAAGACGGCATGAAGAAATATCTGACGAAGATTTCTCAGAGAAAACCGTTACAGAGAGTGTCGCCTGAGGAACGAGTTGCGGAATTTCAGGAAGCGTTCGGAAAATCGCCAGACGAAATTGAACGTGAGACTGTCTCGTTTGTCCGGCGTCTTCGTCCACCACGATAGCTTGTTCTGTACGCGGCCACGATTGAGGCCAACTTCTATCAGGGATCCCGGGAATGCCCGGCCTCGATGAATACCGTGCAGAGAATAAGTGGTCTCAAAGAGATTTCGGGAGGTCTGTATGTCCTGGATTACTGAAAACCCGTGGCCACTGATCATGATTCTGTCCGGAATAGCCGCAGTGCTGCTCATTCTGGCAGAAAGCCGAACACGCATGCTGGCCGTGGCTTTTGTGGGAATGGCTGTG
>JBIIIF010000058.1:0-30530 GCA_044235005.1 Planctomycetaceae bacterium
CGAGGCCGCTCGTCGAACGCAGTGCAAGAATAACCTGAAGCAGATTGCTCTCGCCGCTCACAACTTTCACGACGTGTATCAGAGATTTCCTGCCGCAAATATCATGGAATGGCATAACGAAACTGGTCGAGACGGTGTTTTTGAGCCGGTGACCGCGGGGTATCCTGATCCTGACACATCACCCGGAATCGGAGTTCTGCCACAGTTGCTGCCCCAGCTTGAACAGTCGAATCTCTATGCAAAGATGGGGACAACCAAAGGGTTTGACGACCACTATCTCGCCGGGAGTGTTGTTGGGAACTACAAGACTCCGGGAGCGGCCTGGTACAACGACGCGGCATCATTTGCCCTTGGACAGACCAGAATGCCAATGTTCGAATGTCCCTCTGATCCGCAGGCGGGCAAGGATTTCGTGTTGTGGCATGGTTCCGGGTATTTTCCGGCGTCAGAGATTTACTGCACCAGTGGATTCGTTGTTTTTGGCATCGACGATCCGAGTGATGATAATCTGAAAGCGACCAACTATGTCGGTGTTGGAGGATTGATCGGTGGTGGGCGATGCAACGTGCAATGGGACCTGAATGGTGATGGTTCCGTCGACGTTCCTGATCTCCATGACTGGAAAGGCGTCTTCAGTGTCTCCAGATTGAAGGTCAGCTTTCAGGATTTGACCAGAGGCACCAGTAACGTCTTGATGTTTGGCGAAGCCACCGGAGGCAGAAGTCTGGGATTTTCGTGGATGGGGGCGAATTTCATTCCCTCTGTGTGGAACAAGTTCGTTGATAGCGCGGGGGTTCCGGATGCGGCGAATCCGAACCCCGCTAATCTTACCTCGACTGATGCTGCGTATGGTTTCAGCAGCTTTCACACTGGCGGATACCAGTTTGCTCTCGGTGACGGTTCGGTTCGTTTTGTCTCTGAAAACATGGACAAGAACACCTATTGGGCAATTTCCGCGATGTCCAATAGCTGGGTGCATGGCGAGTTCTGATTCTGAAAGGCGTGGTCTCTTTATGTCGCGAATCCTTCTGGCGATTTGCCTGATCAGCAGCATCTGTGGTTGTGGAGGAAGTGGCCAGCCTGAAGAGCCGACCAATCCGGACCCACCGCCTGGCGCGAAGTTCAGCGGATCCTCAGCCAAAAGCAAGACCGGGATTAGTGAGAAATAGAACCATTCAGGATTTCCGTTCAGGCAGACCATTCAGAGACTGCTCCTCACGGAGGCAGTCTCTTTTTGTCTCTGCCTGAATGGCATAATGAGGCCGTGATGCACAGGGACGTGTGCGGAAAATCACAGCAAATATGTCACCAGATCCGGGATTAGAGTCAGGTTCGATCTTGACCGAAAATCGCAAAAGAAGCAGAGTCCTGGACGCTGGGTTCCAACGATCGGCAAGGAATGCCTGAGCGGACTCGGTGTTGATTTGGCCCTGACCCGCCTGTTTCGCTGGAAACGGATGGGATGCTGACCACGATTCACCTGCCATGGAAGGATGGTGAAAAATGCAGATTCGACGTCTGGCCTCTGGCCTGTTTATTCTCGCGTATGTGATGTGCCTTGCCTGGGGCGTCGGTGCCCATGCTCTGAAAGTTGGGCTGGCCGGTAATACAACCAGCTACTTCTGTGTTTGGGATATGTTCTGTGGCTGGCAGGCCTATGACAACCGGACTCGCATCATCGGAGAAGATTCCCACGGAAACCATTACGCCATCGAAGAGCCCTGGGGAGCCTTCACTCCTTTTGGCAACGTAGCACGAATCAACTACGACGTCAGCAATAACCTGATATCTCGTCATATCAAGAATGTGCTTGACCATTCGCAGCACGCGGGGATTGACCGCGTGTATGTGGTTCAGGAAATCTGGCCCAAGCAGTTCAATGTTCCGGATCGGCTCTGGTCTCATTACTTCCATGAGCCCAAGGACAAAACGTCGTATTACAACCTGCGGGCAATCTGTGATGCCAGCGGAATGCCAGTCGAGAGTTATCCGGACTGGTTCAATGCTCAGAACTTAAAGGGCATCGCTGACAACCCGCGACTGCAGCGGGCTGCTGAACGGGCGACACCCTACTACAACACGTTTTTTAATCCGAGTGAGATGAGAGCCCAGCGATCAACGTTTCGGAGCTCCGCCGATGGGCTGAGTCCAAACTGAATTGATTCTCAGAGATTTTTTACGACACAGCAATCAGCTTTTGTTCTGTCAGCAGGAGGCTTAGGGCATGAAAACAACAACATCTGAAACCTCATGGTTTGGTGGTCTGAAGGCGTTCTTCTTCGCAGAGCAGTCACCATATGGTCTTGCCCTCGTTCGAATGTTTCTGACATCTGTTGCCCTTGTACCGATGATTCGCAGGTTTCCACGCGTGCGTGAACTGTTTTCATCAGACGGCGCGCCGCAGCAGTTGGCAGAGCTGTTCGGACAGGGGCGGCCACTCCCTGAGCTTCCTCCGGCATTTGCAGCGGCCCTCTATGGAGTCATGATCTTCGCGTTGATCTGCGGGGTGCTGGGTTTCCGAACTCGTATGGCATTCCTGATCGGAACGCCTTTGTACGTCTATTTCAACCTGCTGGATGCTGTCAGCACCATGACGAAGTACTCGGTCATTGCTTCGCACATGCTTCTGATGCTGACTCTTTCCAATTGCGGGGCTGTCTGGTCCATTGATGCCATTCTGCGACGATGGAAAGAAGGCCAGGCAGCGACTGCAATTCCTCCGCGATTCCCCGTCTGGCCAGCTCGTCTGATTCAGATGTTGTTCTGCTTTGTGTACTTCGGTGCTGCCATTACCAAGATTCAGACGCAGGCATTTTTCAGCGGTGAGCAGATGCGTTACTGGATGCTCAGCAACTGGAACTACTCGAATCCGCTGGGCGAAGTGCTTGCCATGTGGACACCAGTGCTATTGGCGTGTGGATACATCACCGTTGTCTGGGAGATCACTTTTCCGTTTCTCGCCTGGCGTCCGGCAGGACGCTTCTTTGCACTGGGTGTCGGTATCCTGTTTCATATCATGACGTGGGTCACTTTGGGCCTCTACATTTTCCCGTTGATCTGTATCAGCGGCTATCTGTCATTCCTGATGGAAGATGACATCGTGGCCATTCGACGTTTCGTACACCAGCTCCGTATTCCCACATCACTGCTTGGATTCCCCCGATTCGCGATCGCTCGAATGATTGAAATGCGTCCGCAATCCGTGCCCACATCGATCTTGTGGATCGGCCTCGCTGCTTTGGTGGCGGTGGCATCAGCAGAAGCGGATTATCGCATCGATGTCTACGGAATTCGCAGTAACAATGGACCGCTGGCTCTGCGAAAGATTGACAGCCGTGAAGCTCTGGCCATGATCAATAATCCAAAGCCACTTCGGGAGAAAGACAAGTTTTTCTCATTCGACATCGGGAACATTATGGTCGGTGGACAACTTGGTAATCGGCGAGACACGTTTAAGTTTGGCGATACGATCATCGCTCATTGCAACATTAATCCACCTCACGAAGACCTGTGGGTCGATTGCGTTGTCGAAGACTCCGATGGTCGCATCGTTGACAGTTCAGGACAGTATGTGACTCGCGAACAGCTCTTCGCTAACTTCAATTACGATGCAGGCAACAAGCTTGTCCCAGGTGAATACTGGATGGTACTGAAGAGTTCCGGCCATGAGGTTGCTCGTCGCCCGTTCACGCTGACAGGTGATCCACAGGCACTTCCGACGATGAGCGATTTTGTGACAAACTGATGCCCCGCGATATTGCTTCCATAATGTTCCCCGAATCCTGTCGAGGACGGTCCGTTGTGGCAGCCATCGCGGTTCCTGCCTGCGGTCATCAGCTTCAGGTCTTCAGTCGGAGATCAGGCAATTCTGCAGTCGATCCAGTTTGGGGATGATCCTGACCTGGTCCAGTTGACTGCAGAGGCCGATGTCAGAGTCATAGCCCAGACTCACGAGGTTTCTGCCCCCCTGCGTATCAAGCATCGCCAGGGCCAGCCGCTCGCAAACTGCACAATGCTGCTCTTCCCTGTTAGTGCCGCCCTGCGCGACTTCTGCGACTTTCTTGCGCCACAATGACCATGCCATGACTGCGCTGTCGTTCAGCGTCCATCGCCTGGAGACTTCGTTTGCGGACACGTTGTTCCCGATCAGCTCATCAACAAGGGCTCCGGCAAACAGAACGTCCTCGCCCGTGACGATCCCGTCGGTGCCTGCACAAACGAGATGAGTGTCCCGTTGCTCCTGACGCAACCGATCAGCGATTGCCGCACGATTCAGGAATGCTCCGATCAGAATGATCGCGGCAGGCGATGCTTTCAGAATTGCTTTTGTGCCATTGGTCGTTGTGAAGACGACGGTCCGCCCGGCGACAGCGGCTGGACTGTACTCCGCGGGAGAATTTCCAAAGTCGAATCCCTGAATCTTCACGCCGCCTCGTTCGCCCCCCAGAACGATTGACCCGTCCTGAGACTGATCTCGCAGACGAAACGCTTCGTCAGTAGTTGCGCAGGGGATCACCCGATTCGCGCCGTTGTGCAGGGCTGTGATCATCGTCGATGACGCACGAAGAATGTCAATAATGACCGCAGTCCCGCCCTTCAACGCGTCTGCTTCAATTAATGATGGCAGCAGGTGAACGTGGAGTTGATGGCTCATGAAACCCGGTCCTTCGCGTGGCAATGCCTCTGCCAGACTATTTTGGCTGACGGCCTATTGTGGCAGTCGACAGCAGTGCGGGCTGCAGGGACCTGCTTCCGGCGGAGGACATGACGACGCCATCGAGAGACTGCCTGATGCAACTCGCCCCGCCGCAGCACTCATCAGCTTGTCCATCTTCTTCGAACCACATTTTGGACACGCTGGTTTCTCGGTGCGTCCAACCAGAAGTTCAGCATGGTGCGAGCATTCCTCGCAGAAAAATTCAAACAACGGCATTTTCGAGATCCTGTCTACACGCTTTACGGGGTCGCGGCTGGCTTACCGACCGCAAACGAAATATTCTGAAACTGCAGCGACTGACACAAATCATACACATCGATAAAAGGTTGTACTCGCACATCATCATGGATGTTCAAAATGATCCTGGATTCCGGATCAACAGTTGCCAGTCGCTGAAGTCGATCCTGAAGCATCTCCGGGCCAGCGAGTCGTTGTTCATCCAGAAAGATGGCGACAGAATCCTGCTCAGGTTCAATCCGAATCTGAATTGCAGGATGCTGCCATTCGTCGGGATCTTCTGCAGGTTCCTGAGGATCCGCCGCCTCGGTCGTTCCTTTGAGTTCCGCAGGCAACAATCGATCCGCAGTGCCACCTACGGATGCACAAATGAAGAACACGAGCAGCAGGAAAACGACATCGATCATGGGAGTCATCGTGTCGCCATCCTGCGAAACCAGATGCTTTGGCCGACGTGGTATCTTCATGCGACGTCTCCTGACGGTCTTCAGACGGATGTTTCACTCGGAGGCGAATGAAACTCATTCCAGCGTCGCCACGCGTAGCTCCACTCAATCCACATTCGCATAACAGACCAGAGGAGTCTCATGCGTTCCAGCTGATCAGCAGGCAATCGCGTCTGCAGGGCCTGGGCTTCTCGTGCCGCCATATCCAATCCCCAGCGACGTGCCAGAAGTCGGCACAGGCTGTCTGCGGAGAGATCCATTTCGCTGGTCTCTTCATCCAGGTCTTCAAAGGCCGCCACTTCTCTGTCGTCTTTGATCAGTCCCGCACCATCTGCTGTGACAAAAAACTCAAACATGCGTGATCGATAAGGATCGACTTCCAGCGGACGAGTATTCGCCTGAGCTTCCTGAATGAGTGTTTCCAGCCCGTTCAGAATTTCACGAGCGATAAATCGAGCAGGGTTGTTCTTCTTGTCGTCGCTTGTGGAAATGTCCTCGGAATTCATGGGGAGCCCGGCAGAAAAAGTGAATAGACATCAGGTGCGCTGCAGTAATTAGTGCCAGTCAGGTCTCAGAAAAAGCGTCAGGCAGTCCGCGTGCCTGAGAGTCTAAGGGTCTGAGACATCGGTTGAGCTCGCCCGGAGGCGGTGCTGCAAATGTCACTGCACTGAAGCGTTTTCGTGTATTACAACACGAAGTCATGCGACCGGCCAGCATTCTAACTGCCACCTGCACACGTCGCAACGAGCCATAATTTGCAGGATTCGCTCAAAAGAACCCTGGTGCAAACCGCGGGTTATGGCTCACTTGCGGGGTTCTGGGGTTTCGCGGGCCGAAAAAATCTCTTCGATTCGTTCACGGCTGTGCGTCGAGTCGTCATGCGGACGAGCAATGTCATCAGGTAGTTCTTCCAGCCCGGCACGACATACTGTCGACGTTTCTCAAGAGTTTTCAATGCGGTCTTCACGACCTTTCCTGGAGGATGCGATGTGTGTTTCTCCAGCCAGCCAGGGACACCGGCGAGATCAAAGAACTCCGTTCGGGTCACTCCCGGGCACAACGCCATGACCGTGACTCCTCGACTGCGAGCTTCCGCCCACAACGCTTCACTGAAATGAAGGATGTAGGATTTGCTGGCGGCATAGGCGGCCATGAAAGCCACGGGCTGAAACGCCGCCTGAGACGACATATTAATGATCGCCCCGTGGCCCTGTGACAGCATCCCGGGAAGCACTCGATAAGTCAGATCGGTCAGCGTCATCAGGTTCAGATTGAGCATCTTCCGGACTTCTTCGGGAGTTGTCGTTTCGATCTGTCCGATGAGCCCTATTCCTGCGTTGTTGACAAGCAGTTCAATCTGCACGCCGAGACGTTTCACTTCTTCCATGAGCCGTCGACCGGATTCAGGATCTGCGAGGTCGACTGCGACAATATGGCATCGAGTGCCATGTCGCGTATTCAGATCGGTCGCAAGCTCCGTCATCTTGTCTTTGCGACGAGCTGCCAGGATCAAGTGCATTCCGCGACCGGCCAATTGCACAGCGAACTCCGCGCCAATTCCGGATGAGGCTCCGGTAATCAATGCCCAGCGATCGTTGTAAGAATCCAGCACGCAGCGAATCTCAGCTAGTTTCGAGAAGTGTTTTGAGCGAGTAATACTCGATCAGAATTTTGCAGCCTGCAGTCTACTGATTTCGAAGGATCCCGAAAAGCCGTCGAGTGCTCGTGTTTCGGCCGGTCTGTTTTCCGGGTTGCAGGATAAAAGTCGAAAGATTCAACTCATGATTCCATGGGGGTTGATGGTTCGATTGCAGTTGACGAACGTGTCCACCATGTCAATAGTTCCGCTGTTCAGGTTATGCCTGTCTGAAGCCTCAGCGGTTAAACTTCAGAGATGGATGATGGGGGCCTGAGCAACTATTTTTGCGGAAACAGCGCTGGCTTCCTGTTCATGAAAATTTATCCGGCTCTTCGATGAACTTACTGCCGTTGTTCCATGTCGATGCTTTTGCTTCTCGACCATTTACCGGCAATCCGGCTGCGGTTTGTCTGCTGGAGGAGGCTCGCGACACCGAGTGGCTGCAGAGTGTGGCCGCGGAGATGAATCTTGCTGACACCGCGTTTCTGCTTCCAACGGCAGACCATCTGCAACTTCGATGGTTCACACCCAAAACAGAAGTTGATCTCTGCGGACATGCGACTTTGGCATCTGCCCATATCCTGAAAGAGCTGGCTCAGGCCGGTGAGCTTCCAAGTCAGTATTTGCCGTTCTGGAAGAATGGGTGCATTCAGTTTCAAACTCGAAGCGGAGTTCTGTCGGCGGAGTCATCGTCAGACGGCATAACGCTGGACTTTCCAGCGACCGGTGTGGAAGCGGTGGTGATTCCTGACGTGCTGTTAGAGTCAATGGGTGTCTCTGCAGACGAGGTTCGCTACTGTGGCAGATCGAAGTTTGACATTTTGTTACACGTTTCTGACGCCGCTGTTGTGCGGCGAATTGGCCCTGACTTTGCAGCCCTGGCAAGACTATCAACCCGAGGCGTTATCGTGACGGCCTTGGGAGACAGTTGCGACCATGATATCGTGACACGTTTCTTTGCCCCGGCTGCAGGCATCAATGAAGATCCCGTGACAGGGTCTGCTCACTGTGCATTAGCTCCCTACTGGGTTCCGCAATTCGGACGATCAACATTGTTTGGCTATCAGGCTTCATCCAGAGGCGGACTGATCCGGATGGAACTCCGCAATGACCGAGTTCGCCTGTCGGGGAAAGCTGTCACGATCGCTCGTGGAAAGCTTCTTGTCTGAAAACGATGCAATGAATCAATGCAGAGCTGCGTTGAAGCCTATGCGCCATCATTGTTCGGCAGAATAATTTGCCTGCCCGCAATCTGTTACAGAGCCGATCGGGTTTACGATCGACCAACACACCCTTTGACGACACCCTTCCAGCAGTTCACATCGAACGGCCAGTAGATCAAAGATCGCGCGTACCAACTGATGGCCTGTCGCGGTGACGAGGAGGCCAGAAACCATGCCGAGCATCGTTCAACGTTTGCGAGAGCTTTGCGACGGACAGACCATGACACCTGCTGACCACGGTCAGAGTCAAGTGCTCGCTGCAGAGCCAGCAGCCTCAGATTGCGCATCCGGACATGGTTCTTTGAAAACGAACCGGGCCGCCAACGATACATTGTGACGGGTTCTGAAACAGCGGCAAATCGCCCCCCGGCTGAAGCGGCCTTGAGCCACAGATCCCAGTCCTCAGCCAGCACAGGTGATTCCGTAAATCCCTGAATCCTGTCGAATAAAGCACTTTTCATCATCGTGCTGGACATCACAATAAAGTTGTCCATCAGCAAAGCTTCGAACAGATCGCCTTCGAGCATTGCGGTCGGATCGCTCCGAAAGTCACTGACGCGCGAGACATCTCCAAAGTTGCGTGCATTCGTATAGACAATGTCTGCCGACGTCCTTTGGGCTGCCTTCAGCTGGGAAGCCAGCTTATCTGGTTCCCACAGATCATCGTGATCAAGAAACGCGAGCCACTCACCAGATGATGCAGCAACCCCGTTGTTTCGAGTTCTCGAAAGACCGGCAGCCCCAAGGTTCTCCTGGTGAATGGCGATGATTCTGTTGCCATACCGATCGATCAAGTCCCTGGTTCCATCTGTAGAACCATCGTTGACCACAATCACTTCGGTTTCACAGTCCCGCTGATTCAACGCGCTTTCAATCGCGCCGGAAAGATCCTCAGCGCCGTTGAAGACAGGAATGACGACTGACACTCTGGGATTCGACATAAAGCTGTTGTTGATTGCTGGAACGGAACTGATTGAGGTTTGGAAGCCGCTTGTGATTACACAAGAATCAGTTCGGAACCCGCAAAAGCCATGATTGGCTGGCATAAAATCTGTTTTTGCGATTTCCGGACTATTTCTCGAACACCGCAGAGGAAACAAGATCCTGTCATGCCACGTCGCGGTGTTCTAAACTATTGACTCTTCTGCGGAGTTGGAGCGGAAGTTTCTGACAAATGTGCAGGTAAAGCTGACAAAGCGACGTCAGTTATAGTGCTGGTTCGGATCAGGTTTGACTGTTGATTTTTGGCAACATGTGGGGGATCGACGCTGCTTTATGAAATCTGCAAACGAACTTCTCCAGCACTATTTCGGGTATTCGGAGTTCCGAGGAGCACAGGCTGAAATCATCGAACATGTAAACGCTGGTCGACACAGTCTGGTGATTATGCCCACCGGAAGCGGCAAGTCACTGTGTTTTCAGATTCCGGCCCTGTTGCTGCACAACAGGAACGATGGCGGACGACCGCCGATCACACTTGTTCTTTCGCCGCTCATTGCCCTGATGAAAGATCAGGTGGATTCACTTCAGGCAAGAGGGATCTCCGCCACGTTTGTGAATTCGTCGCTGAGCCGTAAGGATCGAGAGAAGCGTTATGCTGCCGTCGCACGAGGTGACTATTGTTTGCTCTATGTGACGCCCGAACGTTTTCGCAAGGCTGAGTTTCTGGACATTATTGCTCGGCGAGAAGTGAAGCTGCTGGCTGTCGATGAAGCTCACTGCATCAGCGGATGGGGCCATGATTTTCGCCCCGACTATACTCGCGTGGCCGAGTTCAGAGCGATGCTGGGAAACCCCGTGACGATGGCTCTGACCGCGACCGCCACGCCCGATGTCCAGCAGGATATTGTTCGGCAGCTCGGACTGGATGCTGCCGATCTTCGAACATTTCACGAAGGGATTGATCGCCCTAATCTGGACCTGCGAGTGGAAGAAGTCTGGGAAGCGGACGAAAAAGAGGAATCGATGCAGGCTGTTTTCGATCGCTGGCTGACCCCGGAGTCAAAAGGAAGCGGTATCGTCTATTTCACTCTGATTCGAACGCTGCTGGAATTCAGTGAGCGGCTTCAGGCTACGGGCATTGATCATGTCTGCTATCACGGCGACCTGGACCGGCATGTCCGGCGGACCATTCAGGACGACTTCATGAAAGGGCGATCTCGCCTTGTCCTTGCGACTAATGCCTTTGGAATGGGAGTCGACAAGGAAGACATCCGCTTTGTGGTTCATGCGGACATCCCGGGATCCATGGAATCATACTACCAGGAGATCGGGCGAGCAGGGCGAGATGGCAAGCCGTCGGAGTGTACTCTGCTGTACGACCAGCGAGATCTGAATACTCAGATTGAGTTTATTCGCTGGACAAATCCGGATGCCGAATTCTGCGAACGCGTTTATCACCATCTCACTCACAGCGCAGAGCAGATTCGGGCGTTCGGCATTGAATGGCTGAGAGAGCGATTGTGTGATCGCCAGCGTCATGATCGACGAGTAGAAACCGTGCTGTCTTTGCTGCAGCGATATGGCGTGATCCAGGACGAAATCGATCTTTCCAACCTCGTCGTGGACGGAGCTCTGCCCGAAGCTCTGGCCGACGAGGAAGGTCGTGCGGCCAAGCTTCTGCGAGATCAGAAAAAGCTGTACGCGCTCGTGCAGTATGTGCAGAGCGCGGACCGCCGTCAGTTCATTCGTGAATACTTTGGAGTTGCCTGATTCTGAGTTGACCTGAAATCAGCGTTCTACGACCGTGGCTGACTCTTCACCAATCAGCGGTTCAGAGATCGACTCGCTGGCCACTCGCAGACGCAGACGATGATTGCCTTCTCGCAGGCACGTTGCTCGAATGGAGTAGACAACTTCTTCATCCGGAGCAATCGCAGGCAGAGAGCGGAATACCATGACACCGTTTTCTGCGATGTGCTCCGATGGGCCTTCTGCGTCAACCAACTGGATGCCGGACGGCAATTCACAGGACATACCGACATTGGACGCTTCACGGCTTCCCGTATTGCGGATACGAACTTCCCAGGTGACATCGTCACCCTTGGCCAGATCCTTGCTGCTGGACACAATCTTCAGGTCCAGAGCAGCCATACCTTCGACTACCGTGCTGTAGTCACACATCGTGACCTGACCGTGTTCTGAAATGACCCCGGCCTGATGGAGCAGTTCGCCTGGCTCGGTGGCTCGCAGAGTCAGACTGAAATCACTCGATCCATCCGGCTGCAGTGTTCCCACGAACCACTCGATCGAATGATCCGTCTTGCTGTACTTTCCACCACGATTCGCAGAGACAAACTCAAATCCTTCCGGAATACGATATTTGGCTCGAACGTTTTCGGATGGCACGCCACCAGCGTTTGCAACCGACATCGTGTAGTTGCTGGTGCGCCCTGCCAACTGCTCTTCCGGCCCGCTGATCGCAATCTTGAGCTGAGGTTCGGCGACGGTCACAGTGGCTGTGGTTTCATCCGTCAGATCGCCCGAAGCGATGGCTCGTACGGCAACATCCTGAACACCGCCTTTAACCGCAGTAAGGCTCAGTTTGGCCTGACGGGATTCACCGGCGTTCAGTGTGCCAATATCGATCGACAGAATACTGCCGCTGCGATGTTCAAGACCCTCGGGAATCGCGGCCTGAATCACGACATTGTTGGCCAGTCCTGTCCCGGGATTCGACACTTTCACAACGTAACCAGCCTGCTGCCCGACTTCGACAGTCTCAGGACCACTGACCTCGACGCTGATCAGCGGTTCCTGTACTGAAAACTCTGATGAGGAAAAACCGGTCATCCGCACGAAGGCCTCAAGACGAACGTCCCCACGTTGACGTGGAATGACCTTCATCGCGACAGTGCGAGTTTCCCCGGGCTTCAGCTCGCCGAAAGTCCATGTGGGCGTTTCCGAACCTTCCATGGCCGATGGCTTTGCTTCCACAAGCTCCAGCCCTTCCGGAATGCTGGCTTCCGTCATCACGCTTCGAACAGAAGATTTGCTCGTATTCTGGACGACAAGATCAATGTCGCATTCCTGACCCACATTGAACTCGCCGCGACGAACCCATTGTACGGTGACCCCAGGAGACTGTGGACCAGAATCTGCAGCCGCTATCCCTGAACCCGCTGCTGACAGCACTTCGGCTGAACGAGTGGCCGACACAGCTTTCATCGGAACAGACTTTGCCGGAGCAGACTTTGTTGCGACGGCCTTCGCTGGAGCAGACTTTTCGCTGGAAGACTTGGCTGCCGGAGCCTTCGCTGAACTGAGTTCTGCGGAGGGCTTGGCGACAGGTGCCGCTTTCCGCGAAGCAGGGGCTGAGTTTAGAAGTGCTTCCGCCTTTTCATCCTCGTCTCCGGATGCAACCTGTTCACTGAACTCTGGAGGCATCTCGGCTGATTTCTTCGAGCTGGAAGATTTCTCCAGATAGCTCGCAAATGGATTCTCTTCTTCCTCCGCCGATTCGGAGTCTACCTCGAGATCAGAATCAGACTGACTCACCTGAACAATCTTCTTGCCAACGTTTCGAGGAGCTTCCCCAAAAGCTGCCGGCTGAACTTTACCAGAAGAGGCCGGCCTGGACGCTCGATCCGCGGAAGTCTTTGCCGTCCCATTGTTCTTTAATTTCCCCGTGGCTGTGGAGACATCCCACTCGGCGACGGGACGATCGGCCTCAACCGCAGGTTTTGCAGTCCGTGCAGAAGCAGGGGAGGACATTGTTCCGGTTCTGGCTGAATTCGCAGTGGCGACGGATTGCCTCGAGGTCCCGGACTTGTTTGAAGATGCCGTCTCGATGCGTTCACGCATTCGCTGACGAGCAGCCTCGAAAGCTTTGTTGTCTGGTGTGTCCGCTGTGGAGTCCTCGGAAGAGACTTCTTCAGAGCCTGGAGAAAAATACTGTACGCCCGCAACCTGCGCTTTAGGTGCCGACTTCTTTGCCGTTGGGCGCGGATTCTGTCGGTCCCATTCCGCAAACGGGTCATTCTGCTGACCGTAGAGTACAGCGGTTCCAAAAACCAGAAGTCCAATGGCACTCAGGACGGACCGTCGAATCGGCATTTGCATTCTCCAGCGACAAAGCTCGCTCATACTCCAGGCTGCGATCTGATGGTCCCACGACACATCACTCGCTCTTCGGTTAATCGAGAGATCCGACCTTTCTGCTTGAATAGATTTGGCAGTTTGCAGCGCTTTTATGGATTGTGCCGATCGCGAAGTTGAAAATACTGCCGGAAAAGTAATTGAACTGAACGGTTCAGTGTGTATGATAAATTAACTAAACTGAACCGTTCATCTCCGGTGATCTATGCGTAAAACACTGATTTTTGCGTTTTGCTCTGCCGTCGTCATGGCTGGAGCCGTCGCGGCAAATCGTTCTTTGCCCACCGCCCGCCAGGATTCCCCGGCCCCGGTTGTCCCCTTATCCGAATTCTGCGTGGGCGCTTTGGGACGAATTGAACCGCAGAGCGAGGTGATCCACCTCACCGCACCATCCGTGATGGAGCCACCGGTTGTCGAGAAGGTGATGGTTCGCGTGGGCGACCGCGTTCAAGCGGGGCAGGTGCTGGCAATTCTTGATTCCAATCGCCGGGAGCAGGCTGACGTAGATCTCGCCAAAGCTTCAGTGTTGCTTGCGGAGAAATCTCTGGCTCAGATCAAGGCCGGCGCAAAGCCCGGTGATCTTCGAGCTCAGGAGGAGCTGATTGCACGGACACGCGAACGCCTGAAGCTCGCCGAGAGACAGCTTGAACGCGCACAGGATCTGAGAAAAAACAAGGCCGTTTCTGAAGACGATCTGGACATACGAACTTCAGAAGCCGCTGAGCTCCAACGCGAACTGGCTCAGCATGAATCATCGCTGGATGCGCTGGCAGAAGTCCGGGTCGTCGATCTTGAAAAAGCAGAAGCGGAAGTGGCGCGAGCTCGAGCAACATTGCAGCGTGCTGAAGCGGATCTGGAGATCTCCATCATTCGAAGTCCGATCGAGGGAGAAATTCTGAAGATTCATACGCGTGTCGGAGAACGCATCGAATCAGAAGGCGTGTTGGATCTGGGTGATACACGTCAGATGGACGTTGTTGCTGAAGTTCACGAGTCAGACATTCTGAAGGTACAGCCGGGCCATCCAGCCACGATCTCGATGAGGAATCTTGATGCAGCACTGCGTGGGCATGTGATTGAAGTGGGGCGATTGATTGGCCGCAAGGATGTGCTTTCGAGTGATCCGGTTGATGATACAGATGCACGTGTTGTGGAAGTTCGAATTCGGCTTGACGAAAAAGACGGTCAGCGTGTTTCCGGCCTGTCATGGGCCAAAGTTGAGGTCATGATTGAGACTTCGAAGCCTCGTTCCTCCGCGACAGACATGAGTGATGCGAGCAGGCCGACTGAACCGCAGGGGCTGCCACAATGAGTCAGCGAATCCCGTTGTCATGGCTGCAGTTAAAACATGAGAAGATGAAGCTGTTTGCAGCCGTTGCCGGAGTTATGGTTTCGGTTGTATTGATGTGGATGCAACTGGGATTGATGAAAGCCCTGTTCGCCAGTGCTGTGGTTTTTCACGGTTCAATGAACGGCGAACTGGTGATCGTCCACAGCCAATACGAACATTTGCTGCACAGCAAGGTCTTTTCCAGTCGGCTGCTGTACCGTCTCCGTGGAAGTCCTGATGTCAAGGACGTCTATTCCGTTTATCTTGCTCCCGGGGAATGGAAGAATCCGTGGAACGGCGAAATGCGTTCGATTCAGTGTTACGGAATCGACACCGACAGCGTGTCACTCAAACTGCCCGGTATCGAACAGCATTTGAAACAACTTCGGAATACAGATGTGTTCCTGTATGATCGCATGGCACGACCTCGCTTCGGTGATGTCGTTGGAGCCGTCGAACGACGTGAACCCGTGGAACTGGAACTTAATCGACGCCGCATGTCACTGGCCGGAGTCATTGATCTGGGAGCTTCATTCGGTGTTGATGGTAATGTTGTTGTCAGTCATGCCAATTTCCTGAGGCTCTTTCCGGCTCGGAAACCCGCAGAGATCGATGTCGGGATCGTCAAACTGATGCCCGGAATTTCGGTTGTCTCTGCGCAGGAGCAGTTTCAGAATCTGCTTGGAAAGGAAGTTCAGGTACTGACTGTGGAACAATTCAAGGAGCTGGAACTGATCTACTGGCGGTCCGCAACACCGATCGGAATCATCTTTACTGCGGGCACTGCGGTCGGATTCTTTATTGGCTTCATCGTCGTGTATCAGATCCTGTATACCGACGTCACGAATCATCTGCCGCAGTATGCCACGATGAAAGCGATGGGATTCTCTGACGGCTATCTTTATCAACTGGTTCTTGGACAATCCGTGCAACTGGCCACAATGGGATTTATTCCAGGATCACTGATCGCGGCCGCCATGTATGCCGGATTGCGGAAAGTCACTCAGTTACCGCTCTACATGGAACCGATGCGAGGCGTCTTTTTGATCTTCGCCACAATCCTGATGTGTACGTTTTCCGGAATGCTGGCTGTTCGCAAACTGCGATCAGCGGACCCGGCAGACGTATTCTGATCCGGAAAGCCGAGCGACTTATGAAAAGTGATAATTCACAGGCTGTAATCACCGGTGCAGGAATCAACTTTTCCTTCGGCCAGGGTGAATTGCGTAAGCAGATACTGTTTGATGTGGAGCTTGCCATTCAGCCGGGTGAAATCGTCCTGCTGACCGGACCATCCGGATCCGGCAAAACAACTCTGTTGACGCTGATCGCAGGGTTGCGGAAGCTGCAGGAAGGGCAACTGGATGTCCTCGGGCACTCGCTTCATCATGCGACTCAGAGTGACCTGCTGCAACTGCGTCGCAAAATCGGCTTCATTTTTCAGGCCCACAATCTTCTCCCGTACCTGACTGCTCTGCAGAATGTGCAGGTGATGTTTGATCTGCAGCCGAACGTAACCGTCAAAGAGGGGCGTGAGCGGGCGACTCGCATTCTGCAGCAGGTGGGCCTGGGAGAACGGATGAATTATCATGTATCGCGGCTGTCCGGCGGTCAAAAGCAACGCGTTGCGATCGCAAGGGCTTTGGTGGGTCGGCCGGAATTAGTTCTTGCCGACGAACCCACCGCAGCGCTGGACGGAACTTCGGGGCGCGAAGTCGTCAATCTGCTCCAGAGTCTTGCACGAGAACAGAAGCGTCCCATTCTGATGGTGACGCACGATGTACGAGTACTGGATATTGCGGATCGGATTATCGAGATGCAGGATGGCCACCTGACGGCCAGTTCTCGAGGATCTTCATCTGCTGGAAACCACCCTGGGAAAGAAGTGCAACATGCGCCTGAAATTGCCGCCGTTACCCTCTGAAGAACCCTTAAGTCGGTCGGAACAAAAGCGTCGCCAGATCCTTGATGCCGGGCGTGAACTGTTCATGGCTCAGGGCTTTGCAGACACAAGTATGGATCAGGTCACCGCCAGATCCGGTGTCTCCAAGGCTACGGTCTACAATCATTTCCCCTCCAAAGAGAAGCTTTTTGAGGAGGCGGTGAAAACGCGGGCCGAAGAGGTTTTCGCTGCATTGCCGGAGCTGGACGCAGACCACATTCATCCGGAAGAAATGTTGACACATTATTTCCACGCGCTGTTACAGATCCTGTTGTCAGAAGACGGCGCGTGCATGTGTTTTCTGCTGATGTCCGAGGGACGCAGATTCCCGGACAACGCGAGGTTGATCTACGAGACGGGCTTTGGTCGAGGGCTTCGAGAGATGGCGGGCTATCTCTTGCAACTGGATCAGAGAGGCATCCTTCGCATTCCGGATCCGCACTGGGCAGCTGGACGGCTTCTTGGACTTGTTATGCCTCCATTGCCCATGATGTGTGCAGGATTTCAGCCGCTTGAGATTCCGCCCGCTGAAGAAGTTCGAAAGTCCGTTCGTTTGTTTCTGAGAGGAATGGACGCCGCAGAGTAAGCTCGATCTCGGGTCGTACGTCAACACGCGCTGGGAAACCCGGCGAAGGATCTCAGAGTCGAACACCCGCAAGGCGATAACCCGGTTCTTTGACCAGTTCACAACCGGTTAGAAATCCATCGTCCTGACCAATCACCCAGCGTACGACGCCGTCGATCCGATGTTCTTCTTCTTCCGTCCACCACACAAACTGCGCGTCACACTCAACGGGCACCGGAGCAGCAACCTGCAGACACATTCCGTCTCGTGAGTAGTTGATGACGACTGCTGGCTGAGACTTCGGGCCTCCATCAATCCACAGTATCTTGCCATGGATTCGGCAGGCATATCGGATGCTTTCTCGTTCGCAACCGGGCAGCTTCAATGCGATGTCGTTTGGAATAGGTTCCTGCAGTGCAATTCCGGCTTCTGTCCCTGTGCCATCGGGATTTGCCCAATGAACAATCCCGGGGATTGCGATCTCCGGACCGCGAGAGGAAGAGCTGACAATAAATGTCAGATGCTGCCCAACAGCCATGGGCGATTGAGACAGGACATGAACATCAACGCCAACGGCACCAAGAATGGTCACCGTCTGTTGCCTGAGCCCGACGCTGACAATTCCGACAGGTTTAGGGGCCACATGGCGGAGAACACTGGAACCGCCCAGTCGAAAGCGGCGATCAGTTCGAGTGTGTTGAGCATCGATCATACCTCAGGCCCTTGACGAGAATGTTGTGAAAATGCAACATTCCAAGTCTCGAAGCGACTCTGGCAGTTCTTGCTTTCAATTCCTTCAGGCTGGCCTCGATTTCTGAGACTCCCCGTACGGCAATTCCAGCCGTGCAACTCTACAGAGTTTCCTGCAGTTTCAATAATTCCAGTTGACACCGACGCTGAGCGTATTCTGGAACAGGTTGCCACGTTCTGTCTGAATCGTCGGGAAGACGTTCAGCAGTGGGCTGGACTGATAGAGAATTGACTCATTGGGATCAGCAATCTCTCCGACCCACAACCACGTCCATCCCAGATTCAGATTGGCCTCTTCCAGCAACTGAATATCTTTCAGAACCGGAACGGCTCCGAAGATCGGCAACTGAACATTCAATCCCTGCTCAAGCAGCGGCGACAGGTGCACCGTTGTGTCCTGATCCGCAAAGGCATTCTGCGACGGCCCCTGCGTAGTGTTCGTGTCGAACATCTGTGTTTCAAGATCGTTCCCGGTCACGGGGTCTGGTGTAACCTGAACCCCCATAAAGTTGCCGATGTTATCGCCGCGAAGATGAATCGTCTCTTCATTAAACATGGCCGCAACTCGTGTGGTTCCCGAGAACCGCACACCCTTGCGATCACCCAATTCATACTGGAAGCCGAACTCGGGGCCAGCCAGATTGCTGGTGACATGACTGTTAATGAAAGATTTGACAATCAGGTGAGTGGAGTTCGTTCCCGTCAGGGCTTCAAAGTCGGCAGTCCCGCCTTCACCCGGCGTATCCGGAATGATTGAGGCGTTGGTACCTGTGCCAGAGACAACCCCATCTCCCACCGGGAAAATCTTGGCATTGTCAGGGGACGTCCCATCCCCGTCGCCGTACGCAAGCAGCGTCGATTCGCCATAAAAGGAGAATGTTTCATCGACACGATAGTAGCGACCGCCGAAGATCGGGCGGACAACAAGGTTACCTCGATCAACCGTCGGTGAGAAAGCCCAGTTGATCGAACCACCATAGGTGTTCAGTTGATGACGCAGAATGTATTGCAGGTCGTAAGGAACCGTTGAACCGTTCAGTCCGTTGGTCGGCGGATCCGGGTCACCCGAAAGAATCGGGATGCCGTAGAGATTCAGCACCGTACGATCAAGAACGTCGAATGTGGTTCCATAAATACCGTAGTCGTCAACGTCAGTGTCATCGAAGACGACGCCCGGAGCAAGAATATCGTTCTGTACGATGTCGTAGTCAGTACGTCCGCCGGCGTTGAAGGCCACACCGCTCGGCCTGCCTCCGGATGACTCCAGTTGCAACGCCGTCAATGTGTCCATGCGTTGAGAGAGCGCGATTGCCCGGGCATCGAATGTTGCTGTCTCAGCTCCACTGAACTGGGCGTTGAGCAACAGACCTGAGCCGTCTGCGTTGGTGAATCCGCCGGTCAGCCGCATGCCGTCATTATCAAGTTGCGGGATCATCGATCCGGAGGCCGCATTGAAGTAGTTGTAGTAATCCATCCCCTCGACAACCAGGCCACCGGCCTCGCTGTTCTGCTGCAGATAGGTCTGGACTCCTTCAGCCCCGACAATACCTCGCAGCTTCCGAGTTCGCGTTCGAGTGTAGTCGACACCAAAAGTCCATTTGCGTGGACTATTGAATGGTCCGAACCCATTATTTGAGTTATTGAACCACAACCCGTCAGAGACGTATGTCTGATCGAAGAGGTTCTGATACGGCGACTGCGACGGATACGGATTGTATCCACTCGGGTAAGCCCCCTGCGGCATCGGCTGCTGTGGACCTGGAGGGCCATACTGCGCCTGGACGCTGCGCCCGGCTGCCAGCATGAGTATGAAGGGCACGAACGCCTTGAGTGAGTGCCGAATCCGCATTGATCCATCCTTGGAGAAGCTGCAGTAAATCACTGCCTTCGCTGATGTTCTCCCGATTCCTGATGTTCAGCTACTGCGCGGTGGCACCGACAGAATCTGCGCATCAGGACGGTCATAGCGGAAGTATCGGTCAGGCAATTTGTGAAACTGTAGGGTTTGTTCCGGATGTGCCGGGTTTTCGCTTTATGCCTGCCGTGACGCTGCCTGTGCGTGTCTCAGGTCTCCAGTCTTGTGAACCCCCAGACCGGCAGAATCTGCCATAGACGGGTGATTCACAACCGGTAAACCTCGTAAGGAGCTTCGCAGGGATTGCCTCGTGCAACGTGCATTTCTCCGGCTTCGACAGACATAAGCACCGAAAACACGGTCTTCCAATAGCCGTGGCCAGGGTCGTCATTTGCGTGACGACAGACTGAGCGCGGGAACTCCGTGTGATCCTGCAGCGCCGCCTTCAGACTATCCATGCTCGCGCAGGAAATGCCGGTCTTCAGTAACTGACTCATCCGGTCCAGTCGCGGTCGTGACTGAATCAGCTCTGGAAACTGACTGTTAATGGAAACAAGATCCGGATGCAGACAATGATTCGTATGGAGCAATACTTCCTCTGCCTCCGGTCTCAGCACTTTCACGTCGTCAATCGTGACTTCGAGGTTCGCTGGGCCATCGGGAGTACTCAGCATGATATTGGCGGGGATGGCTCTTGTTGCATCGGAAATAACGCTGACGGCGTGCTTCAGTGAATGCCCTTCAAAAACTCGCCGCAGTGTAAAATAGTGTGGAACTCCCACAGCGCGCGCCGGGGCTGGCAGAGAATTCAGGCAGGCGGCCATCCCGGCTTCACTCATTCCGATATACGCGATCAGGCCAGCCTGCGTCACGGTCATAAAGGCCGGTTTGTTGTTCGGCCTTCTGGTCAGCACAACCGTAAACAGATCGAGCGCAGGATCATTGTCCCAGTTCTGACCTATCAGCGAAATCTGCTGCGGGTCTTTTCTCAGGGAGAATGATGTACAACCGCTGTCCATGTCCGCTGTGAGCTGATTTCTGATCTGCAAAAACATCAGATCATCAAAAGATAAGCCCGAACTTTGAGAAGCTCCCGAAAGTTCATCGAGCAGGTCAGGAGCCCAGTCCCGCACGAACTGAGTACTTTGGTGAATGACAGGTAAGACGGTTTCACGGCGCAGCTTCAGAGTCTGCGCGATGCGATCCCATGAGGTTTCCACAAAACCTCTCAGTTCTTCCTTCAGGGATTCCCCGATCTGCTGACCAATCTCGAAGTGGCTGCCGGAAACATCGATTTGTCGATAACGATTTGCGATCATCGGGATGGTTCCTCGTCGTCCCGGGATCCTCGAACGGCGTTGATTGAGTCATTTGTATCCATAAGCTGTGTTCGATGCCTGCTGTTTTGTGACTGACGGACCAGTCGTTCGTGCGGTTTCAGGTTTTCGGGCCTGATTCTGGAGCAAACGTTCCGTTCTGTATAGACTGTGGACACCAGTTACTTCGGGTGACAAGCGTGGGACTACAATTCTCAAGCCATTCAGCGAGTAAAAGCGATGGAAAACAGTGATGCCGACCTCACAGCAGCCGAAGATCTGGCTCAGCAGTTTGCCCTGACAGAAGATGGCCTGCTGAAAGTCTATAGTGCCGGAGAAGTCACGGTCCTTGGTTTTGGTGGCAGTGACGTTCCCTCTGAGTTTAATGCGGCTCATTATCGAGCGGCGATTTCAGACCTCGTGAAGGCCCATCACTCAACGATTGTCGCCTTTGATCTGACGGGGGTCCGATTGGTTCCAAGCGGAATGCTGGGACTGTTGGTCTCGTTGACTCGAATCCCGGGTCTGCCCCTGAAGATCCAGGTCTTTAACCCCAGTCGTGATGTGCGCGAAGTTCTTTCCATCACGAAGCTGAATCGCATGATCGAAGTTCATGAGATTGATGTGACGGAGAAGTAAGGAGACATCTGTGAACTGGAATTCAGAGCATGTGGAGACAGTGGACGGCGTCAGAGTTCACATGTTCGATCTTAGGCCCGGTGGCAGTGAAACATTGCTGATGCTTCACGGTGTCGGCCGTGCTGGCCGGACCTTTTCATCCTATGCGACGCTGTTCCCGAATCGCTTTAGTATCCGGGCCATCGATTTTCGTGGACACGGACAATCGGGGCGAGCAGGCGATCGCTATCGAGTGGTCGACTACGTTGAAGATGCGATCGCTGCTGCTGAGGCCATCGGCAAGCCATTTGTGGTCTATGGGCACTCTCTGGGAGCGTTAGTCAGCATCGCTCTGGCTGCCCGCCGACCGAAGTTGATTTCAGCCGTCGTTCTGGAAGACCCTCCTTCTCCGGGGTACTGGCACCAGTTACAGACAACAAATTACTTTCCCACATTTCAGGCGATGCGCCGTTGGGCCGGCCGCAAAGATTTGTCTGTGGCTGATATTTCGGCTGAGTTCGGTAATGAACCGCTGAAGACATTTTCTGACGGTCGAATTTTGAAAATCTCCGACGTCCGTGATGGTGTCTCCTTGAGGTTTACGGCTCGCTGCCTGCACGATCTGGATCCTGCGGTGATGGAAACCATCCTCGAAGGGCAATGGCCGAACAACTACGATATTGAAGCTTGCTTGCGGGATATTCAGTGTCCGTTGCTGATTCTTCGTGGCGATGTTGCGAAAGGCGGGATGCTGCCGGATACTGATGCGGTGCATCTCCTGAAGCAGGTGAAGGATGGCATCTGCATCGATTTCCCCACAGCTGGACATTTATTGCATTGGCAGGTGCGGGCAGAAGCATCAATGCAGGTCAGCGCATTTCTTGAATCATTGTCCTGAGTCGCATCGACGATTCCCTTTGGAAACCTCGCCGGAATGTCTCGTCGTCTGCTGATTGGAACGGATGAAGCTGGCTACGGTCCGAACCTCGGACCACTCACCGTGACAGCGACCGCGTGGGAGATTCCTGAAGGTGTCGAACCAGCCTCACTCTGGGAAGAGTTCAGCAAAGTTGTGACGAACGCGCCGACTCGAGGTGATCAGAGGCTGTTCGTTGCCGATTCGAAACAAGTCTATTCTTCCGGTGATGGGCTTGAAGATCTGGAGGTTGTGGTCCTGGCATTTCTTCGCACTCTGGATTGTCCTGTGTCGACAATTGACGAGTTATGTCAGGGGATTTCCGGAGCCGATTTCACGTCCCTGTACCAGGAAGAAGCGTGGAACTCGACTCCGGGAAAGTCGCTGCCCTGTGATGCCAGTGAAGATCATGTTCTTGAATGGCAGCAAACATTGACGGAGGTGATGCATGAGAAGCAGATCCGCCTGCTTGGTATTCGCAGTCGAATCATGTTTCCCAAAGAGTTTAATCGACGGGTTACCGAATCGGATTCGAAAGGCGTGGTGCTGTCGAATGCAACCATGGAACTTGTGAGAGAGCTTGTCGATGGATTTACTGACGATGACACTTCAGTTTTCGTCGTTTGCGATAAGCATGGTGGTCGGAACCGATATGACGCGTTGATTGCCTCTCACTTTGATGATCAGTTTGTTTTCCGGATGGAAGAGGGGCGTGAGCGATCGCGTTATCGAATGGGACGGATCGAGTTCTGCTTCAGGACTCGGGCCGAAGAACTGCTGCCGGTGGCCCTGTCGTCTATGGTCTCGAAGTACCTGCGAGAAGTCCTGATGCATCAGTTCAACGAATTCTGGGCGACGCACGTGCCGGGACTGAAACCAACTCAGGGGTATCCGGTAGATGCCCGGCGTTTTCGTGATGAAATCGCAGAGGCTGCTCGCGTGCTCCAATTGAGTGAAGTGCAATTCTGGCGAAATCGCTGATTCTTCGTCCTGGTGCAACTGCTGCCCGCGTCATAACCGGAATAACTCGAATAGTTGCTGAAGGTTCGTGAGATTGGGGTGACACTGCGGAGAAAGAACGAGATTCCAACCTCCGTGTTGCGGAAGATCTATAAAGATGTTTTCTCCCCGAACCCCCCAGGGAGGCCCCGTGAAAGATCCCGTTTCTGAAGGACTTTTTTCGCTCGCTGTCGGCCTGCGTCCCTACGTAGTGTCGCGGGTGATGTGCGTCTATCGTGACGCAGATTTGGCGGCAGAGATTCTGAACTGGGATGCTCAGGCCCTGATGGTTTTCATGTGGGATCGATGGAACGATCTGTTTCGCAATGAGCTGTCATTCGTTGAACGCAGCCTGATCAGTGAGTTGCGTGATTTTCGCAATCGCTGGGCACACCAGGACTATTTGGAAGAATCAGATGTCTATCGAGTCCTTGACGATATCGAGCGACTCCTGAAAGCCGTTAACAGTGCGGAAATTCTGGTTGTACGCTCCTTGAGAATCGAGAGCCTGAATCGTTTGTGGATAAAGGAACTGGGCGATGACGCTCGGCATCGAAGATTCCGCCTGCTCTGGCCCTACCTGCTTTGCGGGGCCAGTTCTTTTGCGATCACGTGGGCTCTTGCCTACCTCATGAGTGCTCCGTGGTCATGGATTCTGAGTACGCTTGTTACTTTGGGTCTGATTCGTATCGCCTTCCTCCAGGCGATGCGAGAATCCCGGCGTGGTCCCGGTCCGCATGAATGTTCCCGTTGTGGTCGAATTGTTTACACGGTCGAATGCCCTTATTGCCGCCCACAGCATCTGGATCGCACTGTCAGCGATTCAGACGGATCGGGATTCCGACTCAGCGGAACTTCAAGCGGCTTTCGTATCGCCAAAGAGACACCGTCTGCTCGCAAAAGCGGAACTTATGGCGTCAATCAGAACTGACTGCTGAGAAGAGTCAAAAGTCCGGCTTGAAGCAGACTTCAGGGGACACCAATGACCACTGTGGCTTTCAGACAACCCCGGCCCGTGTAATGGCGGACGACTTTAAGAATTTCAACTGCGCTGAGATTCTCAGGCTGTCTCTGCGCGGCGAGCTTCGGACAGATTGCTGCCGCGGTCGATTTCTGCAGAATGTTCGTCGGGAAAGCCCGCCAGATCCGCAGCCGCTTCAAGTGCAATCCACTTGCGAAGGCAACTGCGGCAATGGCAGAGATGGTCCAGAAGAGCCGAAGGGAGTTCTTCCTCCGGCTCAACTGGCCAGCGCAGAAACAAGGCGTTGAGCACCTGATGACATTCATCAGGTGCCTTGGATGAGATGAGATTGTCTGGGACTTTATTCATAGTTATTCACCCAGAATCTGTCGCAGCCGTTCGAGGGCTCTCTGTTTACGTCGCGTCACAGCCTGCGGCGAAAGCTTTAGCTGTGTTGCGATTTCTGATCCGTCATAACCTGACCTGAGCATCTCGATCACCAGCCGTTCATCTGACGGCAGTGATTCAATCTGCTGTTTCAGATCCAGAACCAACCCGTGATCCGGAACACACTCCGCCGGTTCGTATTCCATCTGCACTTCTGCAGCAGAACCTCGCTGGCTTCGTTTTCGCAGTTTCCCGAAAGCTCGCTCAGCCGCTCGGCCGACCGCCTGACGAAGAACCTGCTCCTGTGTTAACGGAGTCACTTCCGGACTATCACATTCCGGCTGCGAATCATTTAAATCTATCCACGCGTCCTGAAACAGATCTTCAACATCATGTGTGTTAGTGAGATGTCTGTTTCGCTGATAATGATAACGAATAAGACTCCGCATTCGCGCGTCGTCAAAATGGTGAGACATGCATCGGCTCCATGGTGAAAAATGGGAGCCGGGATTTGCCCCGATCGAGTATCACGGAGTGGCCTGTGAAATCAGAGGGCCAGTTCAGTCGACACTTTTTCAGGGCTCATTCGCGGCCCCGAAGAGAACGTAAAATCGGGTGACTGTGTCTCCACAGTCGCCAGCGATGGTCCTCTCGGGGCAATGCTGTATCTCAATCTCTCCAGCAGATCTGCCGGAGCATCCACTTCCAACAACGGAACATCGGCGTCTCGGCCATAGACCGGCGGGCCACGTGGATTCGCAACATATTTCAGTTCTCGCGGAATGCTCGTCGACTGCGGAACTGTCGACGATTCATGTTCAGACAAAGCGACGGAGATCGCACCGTTCAGCCCGCTGGCATGACGATGCTGTTCCCGATATTTTCGGATCTGAGCCTGAGGACTATAGCCTGCTCGCACATCTCTTGAATAACCGCCCTGATCGCCGAATGAGGGGGTCGGACCAGGGGTAAGCTCACCACGATGAACGCCGTTCTCGGTGCCAACACCGGGCTGTTGGTTCGTCGCTGCAGAGGTTCTCAGCAACCAGGACAGCCACTCCACCGACTGAACAGGGACATTTGAGGAGGTGAGTTCTGTTTTCGGTTGAACCTTGAGTTCTGCCGCAACGCAGGCAAGGAACTCCGACACCACAGCATCGCTCACAAGGCTGACAGGAAATCGTCCTGAACGCAGCCAGCTCAGACCGCGTCGAGCCAGACGCAGCAGGCCGCCCTGCGAATTGGAGGTCACAAGCGTTGATGCGACAGACTCCGGTTCTTGTCGAATTTCCGCCGCATGAGCCTGCATTTCCACGTGTTGCAGCAACAGTACGGATTGCGAATCCGCTTGAGGCCACGCCAGGGTCTGCTGAAGCTTCGAAACACCTGACGTCACCAGAATGGATGCATCCAACACCAAATCGGAGACGGCAAAGACCTGATCAATCAGTGATGAATCGATAGACGATTCATCTGAGATGACCTTTGAAGTGCCGTCCGGGACCAGTGAACCAGACAAAGGTCCCTGAATGCCAGGGCTGGTTTGATTGTCTGCAACTGATGGTGACGCTTCCGAATCTCGAAAAGTGGGTCCCTTGCGATCAACAGACGCGTCCTGAATTGTCGGAAGCCGATCCCGACCTGAGATAAAACTGACTGGAAACAGAATCTGCACAGGTCGACTTGGCTGAACCCGTTGCAGAACTTCGACAGCATTCTCGTAAAGGACCTGAGCAGTGAATTCAACACCAGAAGAGTCGTAAACGGTGCCTGCCAGGCCGGAGACGACGATCTGCAAATTCGTGCTGGAGATCGTTTCTACAAAGACCTCCTGAGGCCCGGCAGTGAATTCAATCACAAAGCTGACATTAAGCTGCTCGCTGTTCTCCAACCAGGATGGATCCCACATCCTGTCACCGACCACCTCCGCTTCGCTGACTTCAGGCCCACTGACTTCAAGCCCACTGATTAGCAAGCCATCATTCAGCTCTGCTCCTTCTGGTTGTACTCGACTGGAGTCTCCAGTGACGGAGGCTCCTTTCATCGCTTCAGAGGAAGCCATTTCCAGGCCAGAGAGCGAATTCGACGGCCAAGGAGCAAGACTCTTCGAAAGCTGCTCACGAACCAACTGAATGACTGAATGGTCTGGCACAAGCCTGGGCGAAACCGCATCAGTGCGGATCAAAGAGGCTTGATTGTGATCGAGTCCTCGATCCTGCCAGCCGAAGGCATCACCGACCGTGGACTCTTCGAAGGAAAACAGCGGGGCAGAGTGGGCCACCGCAGCAACAGCACTCAGGACTTGACGGACCTCCAGCGATTCTGGTCGATCAAGAGTTTGCACTCCGGCATTTCGACGCGTGCGAGAACTCTGGCCGAATAATTGCTTCAGCGCGCGAGACAGCGAAATCGAATGAAGACCAGATTGGTCTCCCCGTTCCTGCGGCAACAACTGAAGTAAACGACTCAGGTCCACACGCCAGCTCCCTGCGACCAAAAGGCGCAGTCAAGAACAGGCTCAGAAGCAACCAGTCCACGTTTTCGCTTTTGGCTCTGACGGTTGCCAAACGGACGAAGACAATGGGCTGAACGAAAACCGTTCGAAAAACCGGTCATTTGAAGGCTTCTGCAGCACTCCAACCCTGACGGGGGACAATCCCGACTCGGAATTCCGCCAGCTTCTGAGAAAATCCACGATACAACCAGATCATTTTGCCCCAAACTCAGGCAGACACTCAAAATGCTGCTCAAATGTCGCCCAATCGTACAACATGGCGAGTTTGCGTGCGTTCCCGCTGTTAGTCTGTCATGTGTTTCCAGGCCTGAACGAATCACCACAATTCCTCAAAACCCGCATAGCCAGAAGCAAATCATCGTGTGGTATTCCGGTCAACTGATCCCCACCAACATCATTACCGGCTTCCTGGGAACCGGGAAGACGACTGCTATTCTGGAACTGCTGAAACAACGCCCAGCCGGAGAGCGATGGTCTGTTTTTGTCAATGAATACGGAATGGTATCCATTGATGATGTCCTGATGGCCGGTCAATCTCAGGACGTTCAGATTCAGGAACTGGCGGGCGGATGTTTTTGCTGTACAACTTCGGCGATGATGGACACGGTCCTCATGCAGTTTATCCGCCGAACCAAACCCGATCGTTTGCTGATCGAACCCAGCGGTGCCGGTCATCCCGCACGTGTGATCGACGCATTACGCGGAGACAGATTTCGACAGGCTCTGGATCTGCGCGCAACCATCTGCCTGGTTGATCCCAAAGACTACGAGAATCCTCGTGTGACGAACAGTGAAGGATTTCACGATCAGATTCAGATGTCTGATGTTGTCGCCATCAACTGGACTGATAAGCGTGAGCGATCACAAATCGATCGATGTCTTAAATGGATCGAACAATTTGATCCACCGAAGTTATTGATTGCGGAAACACAACACGGACACTTGAATCCCGAGTGGCTGGACCTGGCTGGCACTGTCGTCCGACCTCCCTTATTTCCACACGCTCATTCGGCTGAGCACCACCATGAGGAGACACCCTCATCAGCAGTGGTTTCTCTTGCGCCGCGCACTTCGGAAGATCTGGTTGTTCTCAAATCTCCGATTGAGCCCGGACGTCCAATGCGTCTGGAGAATGAAGGCGGGGGTCAGCGTGCATGCGGTTGGATTTTTGCACCCGGCGAATGCTTTGATCGAGAACAACTCTTCGATTATCTCGCTGCGCTCAATCCGATTCAGCGTGTCAAAGGAATTTTTCACTGTGACGATGATTGGTGGATGATCAATCGCAGTGGTTCGACAATTACTTTCAGAGAATCTGCTTATCGTCGAGACAGCCGCTGCGAAATCATCACGAATGAAGCAACGCCGATCTGGACTGATGTCGAAAGTGCGATGTTGCAGTTTCGCTCGTAGTGCTGGTTTCAGCCAGCATTTTTGCCGAAATCTGAAATCTCGAATGCCGACGTCTGCCAACACTTCCGGCTGTTCGGCCTTTAATAACTCGGAACTAATGCGATGGCCATATTTCCCCTTCCGGCTCATCTGACTGCTGACACGGCGCTGACTGAGATTTACGCGTCAATTGTGGACCTGCTGGAATCGTCGGCCGCCGGGAATGCTCCCGGCTGGCGATTACCGGTACTGGCCACACTGACTGATCACGGTTGCGAGCAACGTACGGTGGTTCTGCGAGTCGTGGATCGTGATCATGGCGCACTGTTATTTCACACGGATGTCCGATCGAGCAAAGTTGAGCAGATTCGAAAGGATGGCCGAGTCTCACTGTTGTTCTATGACCATGAGCGATCCGTGCAGTTGAAAATCCGGGGATTAGCTTCGATTCATCAGGCCGACGAGTTTGCTCAATCACTTTGGGAGGCTGGCACACCAGCAAGCCTGAAGATGTACAGTGCGCCGTTGTCACCGGGCGTGAAATGCGATTCTTTCAACCACAATATGAGTGACTCGTTATTGGGACGACTTCCGGAGCGAAGTGAGATTGAAGCTGGTCGAATCAACTTCTGCGCGATTCGAGTCCTCGTGCAATCCGCCGAATGGCTTCGCTTATCTCAATCCGGCCATCTTCGTGCAAGTTTTCAGCTAACCGAGGGGCGACTGGAATCTGCGGGCTGGATCGCCCCGTGATATGCTGAATGAGTGCCTTATAGATAGCTGCTTTATCAGAAAAGCAGAATGTCCCCCGATTCTTGTCCCCAGCATCAACGGTCGCAATGATCACTTCAGATTCAATTCAATGCTGACCTTGGCAGGCAGGAGGGCAAGGCAGCGGCAAAGAAATAAGAGACCCGCTCGGCGAGCGACCCGGTGTGAACCGGCCGGTAGAACGGCATACCGGTCGGCTAACGCCAATCGCTCGCCATGAGTTGGTGGGTAGGCTATTTGTTCGCTGGGGCCCAAGGCGGCAACGCGGTGACGTCTGCGGGTCGAGGTGAATGGGGACAGAAGTGCAAAAACGTACCAACTCCCTCGATAAGAAGCTTATTGAAGCTCAGGCTGATCCGGCGAATCCTGCCGCCTGATCAAGCGTTGCTGATTGCTGTCCGGCAGATATCGCCGAGAACTCGTGCGTCAGTCTTTCTCCGCAGCGGTGCGGAACCAGAAATCTGTGAAATTGGCTTATGCCGCTAGTCCTGCTCATGGCATACTCGGCCTCGTGGGCGACACACATGTTGCTCTGTGCAAAACCTGGAATGGTCAGAACGCGATCAATCTCGAACGTTGGTTCTGGCAGAGAAGTTATGCATCTTGAAAAGGATCTCAGGATGAAAATGCTGCGCACATTGACGATTTGCCTGTTGGCATTGGCCTGCTTCACAGGAAGTCTCAGCGCTGAAATCGAAAAGCCGGTCAAAGGCAAACGATACAAGCTCGCAAAAAATCACGGCCCATGGATGATCATGGTGGCAGCCATTCGCGACGTTGATGATGAAACTCGGCGTGTCGAAGGCGGGATGTCAGCGTGGGAGGCGGCTGACGCGATCGTTTTCGAGCTGCGT
>JBIIIF010000275.1:0-9087 GCA_044235005.1 Planctomycetaceae bacterium
GATCGCTGACGATACCAATCACTTTTTCTTCAATCGACACTGATGCTTTCCTCCAGCGAAACAAAACACTGACAGATGTTTTCGAACACCGCCAGTCGTCCGGGGAACTGCTCCGGGCACCTGCTCCAGTCGCAGGCGATCGTCCGGTCCGCGAATCGTGCGGAAGATATATCGGGTTTGCGAATTCGTGTAAACCCGTTTAGCCGGGCAGTCTGCCTCATTTCCGGAGTGCGGGTCAATTTTCTGCGACATCATTAAGGTGACGGGCCGGTTTAGCCCGGCAGATTCACGATAAGATACGATTCCAGCGGGATTTTCGCGTTTGGTTTGAGCTTCTGAGTACCGAGCCCTCTCGGCCTAAATCAATTTCTCATTTCTCAATGAGTCGCTTCAAGCGGTCGGCTGCGGGCCAGAAGAGATCTTCCTGTCGAAAAGCCGAGACTGAACAGGATGTGGCGAGAAATTTATTGCTGAAACAGGGCAAGATTGTTTCGGAGGTAACCTGGAAGATCGATGAGAGGGAGTTGGGAGTATTTGCTGCTGAGATCTGAAAGCTCGATCGACTCGCGGTCGGCCGTGACGTAATCGTCGGCCCAATTGCTGGGTAGCGTGTTCCAACGGAGATTTGACTGTATCCGTTTTATGCTCGTTTCATCTTTCAGGTAGGCATTGATCGCGTCGATCAGGAGAGCAGTAACGTCGGGGCGATTCACTCTGCGACTGGCTTCCAATACCATAAAGGCTATTTCCTGGCCTTTATTAACAAAGAACTGAAAGAGGCCACCGTTTTCGATTTCTGCCTGCATCCACCAAAGACTGTAGTAGTCCTGGTATCCGACCGGAAGACTCTTCAATACTTCGGTTGTCGACTGGTTGTCTGTTTGGTTGCATCGATCATTGACGTAATCCAGCACGGCTCCATCAAGTTCGTCATCATCCATGACGTTTACAAGCTCCTGCGTCAGGCGGGTGTAAACCGGATTCTCACATCGCCGCATGAATCCCATTCTGTCAAAGATCGTTGGAACTCCGACGATCCCACGCAACCATTCAGGCCATCGTCTCGGAGGCACGCCGTTTCTTAGAACCGACTTCGAAAAGGCGTCAACACTGGGCGAGTACTTTATCAGCACGGCAAGTCCGCCATAGAAGACAATCAGCACTAAAGCCGGCGCAAGCATGAGCAAGCTGAAGAGGAGAACTTTTGCGTTCCCAGGAGCGATGATTCGAGGACCAACGGTGGGCAGCAGAACGATCAAAACCAAAACAGAAGGAGTCATCCTCAACAGGAGAAACAGAGCTGTCGTATTTCTTGCGCTCTGGTTTCCAAACCATGTTGCAATCGCGGAACGAATCATGAACACAGAGAATGCAATTGCAGCAATCAGTTGCAATCCACTTTTTCGTCCTGAAAGTGTCCCCAGCAGTGATCGGGTTTCAATAAGTACTATGGTGCCGATGATGAATAACAGGAGGTATTTGCCGTGGCGTTCCAATACCGCCTGATAAAGTCGCCTTTGTTCCGGCGTTTTCATAGTCCTGTTGCCTTTGGGCGGGGGTGACTAAGTCTGGCAGTAATGAGTCAAATGCTTCAGGCGAGAATCTACTCAGTTATTCTATTGATCTCCAGGATCATGGAGACGTGGGGGATCGAAACTTTGACGAAAAGCCCGCCCCCTTATTCGCTTGATGGGGAAGAGTTTCATCATTCGGCATCGAGAAGCGTTCTGGGACTCAAAGGTGACTTCGTTGCCTTCATTCGCGACGCCAGGCACATCGCCGCGGTCCCCGATGAATTCCGGGGAGATTTGATTTGGCTGTATGAGCCCCTGGAGCCAAATTTGTCGATCGAAAGGTTGGGTGCTCACTGCTGGTTTTTGAGCACCGAGGCCATTTCTTCGAGGGGGGCGAAAGAGTTAATCGGGTGAATTCGGCCGTGTTGGTTTGCGGCGGGCGGTTGGGGCTCTATTCTATGATTCCATCTTTCACCCGCGGCGATTCTGCCAAGGTGATTATTAACCTCCCCCCTTTTTCCCTCCGCGCGCTTTGATGCCAACAATTCCCTTCGACATCAATCCTGCCAGGTTTCCCGCTGCGGCATCATTTCCTGATCCCGGCTGTGGGGCCGACTCGCTGCGATTTTCAAGGAGGGTTCCATGACATTCCTGAACGGGGCCCTCGCGTTCGGAGCTTTGGCGTTCGCTGTTCCACTGATTATTCATATCCTGAATCGAAGTCGCTTTCGTACCGTCGAATGGGGAGCTATGCATCTCCTCGAGTCGGTGATCAAAGTCAACCACAAGCGTCTTCATGTTGATCAACTGATTCTGCTGTTCGTGCGTTGTGCGATTCCGGTGTTGCTGGCTCTCTGTCTGGCTCGCCCTGTTCTGACCGGCTCCCGATTGCTTGAAGGCGACTCACCGGTTTCACTGGTGGTTCTGCTGGATACCAGTTATTCGATGGACACGGTCGATCCGTCCGGCTCGCGCTTCGAAAAAGCTGTTGATGCCGCCTGTCAGATCGTGAATGCGGTCGGCCGTGGCTCTGAGGTCGCCGTGATTCAGACAGGCGGTCGTCCGACCCCGTTGTTTGATCAGCCGGTCTTCGACAGCGAAGCCGTTGTTCGCCGACTGCGGCAAATCAAGGCAGGATACGGGGCCAGTGATATGCAGGCTTCACTCAACGAAGCGTTGAAGACGGTCGATGCGATGTCACATGCTCGCCGCGAACTGATTGTCATCAGCGATTTTCAGCCGGTTGATTGGCAGGTGATTGGACAGAACACCGCCGAATCTATTCGAGGGCAATTGGCTTCGTTGAAGATTCCCCCGACATTAACGTTGTTGCCGATCGGTCAGCCTGCCAGCAGTAACATCTCCGTGGAGTCCCTTGAGTTCCCTCGCCGAGCGCTGGGAGTTGGGCAGCAGATTTCTGTGCGAGCGAATCTTCGCAATCACGGCAGCACGCCGATTGAGAATGCTCGTGTTGTGCTGAGGCTGGACGGAGCGGAATCGTCCGTTTCGCAAATTGCTCTCACGGCGAACGGGATGACTCAAGCACTGTTCCCCTGCTCTTTTGAGAAAGCGGGCTCGCATGTGATCGAAGTCGAAGTCATCGCCGACGATCCTCTGAAAGATGATAATCGTTACGCGGCGGCCGTTACGATCTGGGACAGTATTAATGTGTTGCTGGTTGATGGAGATCCCAGCGGGCAGCCTCTGCAAAGTGAAACCGATTATCTGTCGATTGCTTTGACACCGTTTACTTTTGGCCGCGTGCGTTTGGCGGATCTTGTGCAGACCCAGACTGCGCAATCGAAGGATCTCACGGAAGAACGCCTGAAGACTTCGCGTGTCGTTGTGTTGGCGAACGTCTCAAAGCTGGAACCTGCTCAAGTCTCCGCGTTAACGGCTTTCGTCAACGACGGCGGTGCCTTGCTGGTCTGTGCCGGAAACAAGATTGATTTGAATTGGTATCGCGAGCAGATGTTTGCCAATGGTGGAGGACTGCTGCCAGCGGCGTTTGGGATTCTCAAGGGGCAAACTGAGTCAGACGGGAAGGCTGATGCTGCCGCAGGAACATTCAATAAAATTTCCCATATTGTTGTGCAGCATTTCGACCATCCGGCTCTGGAATTCTTTAACGAGCCGGCCAATGGTGATTTGTCGGCGGCGGAGATTCGACGCTGGCATGAGCTGGCCGATGTGGATAGTCGCAGCGACGTCGCGGTGTTGGCACGATTGGATTCCGGAGATCCTCTGTTGATCGAGCGTCGAGTTGGGGATGGCGTTGTGCTGCAAATGGCGACGGCCTGTGATGCGGACTGGTCGGATTTGCCCGTGCGGCCTTTGTATGTTCCGCTGATGCAGCAGATTATCACGACGATGGCTTCGGGGATTTCACCGCCGCGAAATATTGCGACGGGTGATCCGGCTGTTGCGATGTTGCCCGGCGCTGAACAAGCGACAACATTGTCGGTAGTCACTCCTGATGGCGCTCGCCGAACTCTCAACACGACGCCCCAGGGGAAGCTGCAATTGGCGCGGTTCGAGGAAACTCAACGGCCCGGTGTCTACGCCATGTCAACGCCTGCAGCCGAAACGATTCATTTCGTCGCTGAGACTTCTCGCAGTGAATCGGACCTGAGTATTCTGCCTGAAACGGCGTTGGTCGAGTTATCAAAGAGTCTGGCATCCACGCTGATCAAATCTCCGGCAGAGTATCTTGAACAGGATCGTCTGCGGCGGCATGGTCAGGAGATCTGGAAGTTTGTGCTGGCGGCCTTTCTGGCACTCATGTTTTTGGAACTCATTCTGCAACAACGATTCGCGAGGGTTCGTCTATGACAACGCTGCGATTTGTTGGTGATGTTCCGCTTTGGGCCGGTTTGCTGGCGGCGTTGGTCGTATGCGTACTGTCGTGGCGCTATTACAGCCGCGAAAGTTTTGATTTGCCGCGTCGACTTCGTTGGCTGCTGCCGTCACTTCGATCTTTGGCGTTCCTGCTTGGAATTCTGGTGCTGACCGGACCGGTGTTGCATCATCGCATGATTCTTGGCGAACTTGGTCGAGTCAAAATCTATGTCGATGATTCACGCAGTATGACGATGCAGGATCGTCATATGTTGACGGGAAGAAAGCTGTTGGTGGCAGAACAGTTGGGATGGATCAGCCCCGGTCGAATCGATTCGAAGCTGCTGAAACTTGCCGATCAGTTGTCTGAGGCCCGGCAGGAATTTGTGGATGCGATTGCTCCGAAAAGTACCGCACCTGCGAGCGATCCCGGAGCCGCGAGTTCGGACGCTGCTTCAGCAGCCGTGGCCGATACAAAAACTGCCGACGCTGTAGCTACCCCGGCTGTCAATGCGGCCCCTGCTGTCACGGCCAGTACTGTTCGAACTGCGGTTGATGCGTTTCGTTCGCGTTTGCTGGAGTTGAAGACGTCTCTGCCGTCAGAGCTTGCTGAGCGATATCAAAATGAGTTGCTTCAGCCTCTGGAATCAACAGCCACGACGATTGATGCAGATGCGGCCGCCGCGGCGCATGCTCTGGTCGCCCTGGCCAAAGTCTGTGAATCGCTCGAAGGTTCAGTCCGCGGTTCGTTTGAGACCGAGGTTTCACGGATCGTTGAATCGGGCGATGAATCGATACGATCTGCACTCGCCATGTTCGATGAAACGCCGCGTTGGCGTCGGTTGGAGATGGGGTTATCGGAATCATCTGCAAAGATTCTGGATAAGCTTCGGGAGCAGCATGATGTGGAAGTGCTGCGGTTGGCGGGAGACAAAGCGGAGTTGCTGGGCAGTCCGGCTGCAACTTCCGCCAATGATGGAGTCGATGAGAAATCTGAAGGCGAATACGAAAGAAGTGTCGAGGACTTTTCCAGTGTCACGGACCTGAGTTCCGGCATCGTGGCGACTCAAAAATCCGTCACCGCATCGGAGAATACCAGCGATGCACCATCGACAGAGACCCAAGCCGCTGATGCCGTTCAGGCGAAGACCGCAGTTGTTTTGATTACTGATGGTCAGCATAACTCCGGCCCGTCGCCGTTACAGACAGCACAGGTTTTAGGAGGTCAGGGAGTTCCATTCTACAGCGTGTCGCTGGGAGCTTCGCAGCAGGCTGCGGATTTGGCGGTGATTGGCCTTGAGCACCCGGATCTTGTGTTCCAAAAAGATCATGTTCGCGGTGTGATGGTTGTTCGTGATCAGATGACGCCGGGGAAACCTTTTGTTGCTCAGATCAGCTATCAGGACCAGGTGCTTTGGCAGCAGCAACTGGAAACTCAGAATGTTGCCGAGCGACGGATAGAATTTGATTTTGAAATCGATGAACTCGTCACAAAACTGGGAGCTCAGTTTGCTTCCGACATCAAGCAGCATGCCGTGCCTTTGGAGTTTCAGGCGTCGATTGCCGCGTTGCCCGAAGAATCCGAAACGGACAACAATCAGCGTGTAATGAGACTGGCCGCTATTGTCTCCAGCTACAAGGTTCTGTTGATCGATGGACGTTCCCGCTGGGAAACTCGCTATCTCCGCAACGTTTTTGAACGCGATGAGCAATGGTCGATCAACACTGTGATTGTCGGGCCGGGAACTGATCACGCGGGTCTGACAAGAGGTGAAGAAGAGGGACAGTTTCCGGACAAGCGAGAACAATTGTTTGCTTACGATCTGGTGATCTTCGGCGAAGTAGCCCCTGAACTGTTTAACGAACAGGACTTTCAGTGGCTGAGTGAGTTCGTGGAAACTCGTGGTGGCGGCATCGTGTTTATCGATGGTCAGCGAGGTCGCCTGCGGCAGTTTGCGAGCACAAAGCTTGGCAGTTTGATTCCAGTTGAGTGGCTGAACGAGACGATTGCCGCCAAGCCAACATCGCTGCAATTGACGGACAAGGGGGCATCAGAAAGTGCCCTGCGATTATCACCAGACGCGGAGCAGAATCGTCGTTTCTGGACCGAGCTGCCTCCACCTCATTCATTAGTAGCTGTGAATGCTTTGCCAGGGGCTGAAGTTCTGATTGAAGCGAATGTGGATGGTCGGCAACGACCGGCGATGGTGACGCGGTTGTTTGGTTCCGGACGAGTCGTCTATTTCGCGTTCGATGAATCCTGGCGCTGGCGGTTCAAGACGGCAGATCTTTGGCATCAGCGAGCGTGGAATCAGTTGGCGAAATATGTGATGCCACGGCCGTTTGCGGTCAGTGACGAATATGTGTCGCTGGATACAGGCTCGGTGCGTTACGACTTTGGGGCGACTGTTGATGTTCGAGCACGTCTGTTGGGGCTTGATGGAAAACCGGCGACTGGTGTTTCTGCTGACGCGTTGGTGTGGAAGGAGGGACGCATCGTTTCGACGGTAAGCCTGACTCCCGATGCCGATGTGCCGGGGATTTATCGAGGACGCGTTGCGGCCTTACCAGAAGGCGAGTACGAAGTCTCAGTTCGAGCAGCCGGCTATAGTGACGCCGCTTTGAAGGCTCGCAGCCGGTTTGTGGTGCTACCACCGGAATCCGGCGAGATGACTCAGACTTCGGCCAATGAAACGTTGCTGAAACAGATTGCCGCCGCTTCCGGAGGAGATTACCTTCGCGAAGAGGAACTGTTTCGATTGCCGGAGCTATTGAGTCCTCTCAGCAGCGGTCGAGTGGTTGAATCCGACACGCAGATCTGGCAGAGCTATTGGTGGTTTGCCGCAATTGTTATCCTGTTGACGGCTGAGTGGGTGTTACGAAAAAGAGCTGGGTTGCTTTGAACAGTGATTGGTCGGCTGGCAAAATTGTGATGTCTTCGTTTAACGGCGAGCCGCAGGCGAAGGTGAGTTGGTCGCCTTCGCCTGCGGCTCGCCGTTAAACGAAGACGCAAAACGCGAGAGATGATCTTTTGTAGTGAGATGGTATCAGGCAGCATGGTCGCTCGAAGCTGTATACAGGTAAAGGAAGATTCACGATGAGTGTTTCGCTTGATCCCGTTGTTGCTCGAAAACTCGAAGAATTCGGACGTCGTCGATTTCGACTGATCGTCGCGCGAGGACTCTGCGCGGGCGTTGCGACGTTTCTGATCTGCGTTGCGATCGTCGCCGCAATCGACTGGTATTGGCTGCTGAGCGATCGCGCGCGCTGGGCATTGAGTGCGGCGATTTATTTGCCGGTGATTATTGTGATCTGGACCACCAGCCTGCGCCGAATTCTGCGTCGGCCGTTGAGAGAAGAGATCGCCTCGCAGGTGGAGATGACGGAACCGCAGCTTCGAGAGAATTTGCTTTCGGCCGTTGAGTTGGCGACAGATGATCCATCGTCTTTGCACGACTCCCCGGTCTTTCGAAGTTTGCTGCAGGGCAAAGTGGCTGAGCAGATGACGCGGATCGAAGTCCCGGCGTTGCTGCCTCTGAAGCTCGTTGCGCGATGGATGGCGGTTGCGGGAGTTGTCGTGGCGATCGCTGCGGTGCTGTTGTTATCGAGCGATCACCGTTATCGTCAGCTTGCTGCACGTGCGATCCTGCCAGGAGCGAACATCGCGCGGGTTTCTCGAGTCAACGTTGAGATTTTGCAACCGACACCTCGCTCACTGATGATGGCGGAAGATGAAACAGTGGCTGTGGTGGCTTCTGTCACCGGTGGCAGTTTTGATGAAGTGACGCTCGAGACCTTCACGGAGAAACAAGGAGCCGTTCGACAGTCGATGCGTGGTCGAACGGAGGCTGAGTTTACATCCAACATTCATGTCATGGACGAATCGGTTGAGTATCGAATTCTCGCCGGCGATGCGGTGACTGAGCGATTTCGAATCGAAGCCCGTCCGCGTCCTCGTGTGACGGCGTTTCAGAAGACCTTAGTTTATCCGGCCTATGCTTTGTTGCCCGACAAGACAGTCACGGAGAATCATGGCGATCTGCTTGTGCTGGAAGGCACGAAAGCGGAAATGCAGCTTGAGCTGGATCAGCAGGTGTCCGCTGCGGAATTGCGAATCGATCCGTCGGAATCTGATGAGATGGTCACGATCCCGTTGACTCCGGTTGCGGACAGCAAGAACGGCCTGCAATGGAAGGCGACTGTTCCCGTGGATGCGGCGGCGATTTACAAGGTGCATCTGGTTTCGAAAGAAACAGGCTTTGAGAATCTCTTCAGCCCGAAGTACGAAATCCGACCGCAACCGGACCTGATTCCTCGCGCGGGTTTCGTGGATCAGAAAGAGACGACTCTGTTATTGCCGCCTAATGATATCGTGGCCCTGAAAGCAATGGCGGAAGACGATCTCCCTCTGGTTAAGCTGGAGCAGCATGTGTCTGTCAACGGGCTGGAATGGATCGCCCTGCCTCTCGACGCCAAACCGGACGCGGAGACAGAAGGTCGAAACCTGACGGCCGAGTGGCAATGGGATCTGCAGAATCACAAACTGAAAACTGGAGATCAGGTTCTCACAAAGCTGGTGGCCACCGATCGCAAAGGTAATATCGGCGAATCGATCCCGTTGCGAGTGATCGTGGCCGCGCAGGACTTCGATCCGGAGCGGCACACGATGATGGAACGCAAGATCGAACTTGTCGATGAACTGGCGCAGTTTTCGGAATTGTTTCAGGAGCAGAAA
>JBIIIF010000486.1:0-2513 GCA_044235005.1 Planctomycetaceae bacterium
ACTCGATAATGCCATGACTCCGGCTGAAGTTTCAGGCCGCCTTTGTGAGGAACCGCCATCGTCGGTTTTGTCAGCAGGAGACTGGAAGCGGGTTCGGCCAGCTCAACGCGACGACCAAGCTGTTGTTCGACAATTGTAAAGTAGTCACGATCCGGATCGTATCCTCGCAAGGAAAGCCGAAAACCACCTTTACCGGCCAATGCTCCGTGACACGCGCCGGAGTTACAGCCCTGGCGAGCCAGCACGGGCTCAACATGATTTCGGAATGACCACGAGAACGGTTCATCCATCCCGGTGACCGTGACCTTCTGTGTTGCCGAGTCACCTTCAATTCCATCAATCCGTACAATAGCCGTCCCGTTGCTGACCGGAATCAGCTTCAGTCCAGACACTCTGACAACTCCGGGGTTATCACTGACCAGCATGGGCGTTCCCGCCAGAGGTCCGACAGCTTCGTTCCCCACAAATCGTTCGGCGATCACACCGTGTACGGCTTCGACGCCATGCAAGGTCACCTCCGCCGGGAGCAGTCGCACGCCATCCGCAGCGTGAGATTGCGCGTGAGCAAAACAAAGCGAAAGAACGCAGCAGACAGCGAACACAGAAAAACGTTTCATGGATTCACTCGGAGGGACGCAAAAGCGGCGCAGGGTCAGGAACCATTATCCCGGTCTTCTCGCATCAGGAAACGCGAAACCAGCCCGAACATGGTACCGATAGCATACCGAACCGTTTTTTTCGAGGGAATCGAAAGGGCATGGATAGTTGCAAACACGCAACTTCAGAAAGCCGGGCGTGGCCATTAGAAATGCAGGTTGGATCAGGGATTAACGGCGGGCGTCCAATGACGCGATCAAAACGCCTGAATGCTGAATTCCAGGGCCGTGTGGCTGATTGCGTGAATCTCCGAAATCATATGCGTAGAGTACGCCTTTGGAATGACCAACCGGCAAGACTCTTCCTTACACCGATCTTCAACTCATGCGGAGCAGGAGTGATCACATGACATCATCGAACAATCACGGTTCGCAACCCCCATCGCTTGATCGAAGGCAGTTATTGGCTTATGCGGGATTCGGGGCAACGCTGCTGACCGGAGTCGCCGGGACAGCTTCTGCCGCGACGGTCGACCAGCAGGCGGATGCCGCAGCGAAGCCGCCGCGTTTCAACATGAAGAAGTCGATTAATCTTTGGGCGTTTCCGTATCCAGGCAAGATGACTTTGCGGCAATGTCTGCAGCTCGCAAAGGATGCGGGGTTCGATGGAATCGAACTCAATTATGATCTGGACAGCGATTTATCGCCGAAGTCCGGCACGAAGGAGTTCACCGAGATTCGCAAAATGGCGGAGGAAATCGGGATCGCAATCAGCGGGCTTTGCTCGTTCCTGTTTTGGCCGTATCCGCTGACCAGCAATGATCCTGCTGAGAGAGCTCGAGGAATGGAACTGGCAGCGTTGATGACTCAGGCCGCGCATGACCTGGGCACGAAGAATCTGCTGGTTGTGCCCGGGGCTGTGCACATGCCGTGGCGAGCTGACCATGACCCAACCCCCAACGATGTGTGTGACAAACGAGCGAAGGAGGCGATTGAAAAATTGCTGCCGCTGGCCGAAAAACTGGATATCTCGATGAACATCGAGAACATTTTCTTCAATGGCTATCTGCTGTCACCATTTGAGATGATCGCGTTTGTGGATCACTTCAAGAGCAAGCACGTGAACGTACACTTTGATACCGGCAACATTATGGAGTATCAGTTTCCCGAGCACTGGATTCCCATGCTGGGTAAGCGAATTCGCAACGTGCATTTGAAAGAGTACTCAAAGAAGAGCACTGATCATTCGCTGGAAGCGTTTCGACCACTACTCGACGGAACCACAAACTGGCCGGCCGTGATGCAGGCGTTCAGCGATGTTGGTTACGAAGGATATTTGACGTTCGAGTACTTCCATCCGTATCTGCATCATCCGGAAGCGCTGATCTATCAGACCTCGGATTCGCTCGATCGTATGCTGGGCAAGAAGTGAAAGATTTCTATCGCAGAACGTTCAGCAGGTTATTCCGGTCATCGGTCCAGAGAACAGTCCGGGAATTGGTTGCTGCACTGTCAGGGCCCAGAGCTTTGGTAAGCACTGCGGGCTCGCGGCAGAGCAGCATCCAGACAGATTCCAGAGCTACACCACCATCGGCACCTCGTTCACACGCCTGAACGCGTGCACTGAGGCCAAACTCATCGCCGAGCGCTCTGACGACTGGCTCAAGGTCGAAGTACGAATTCGAAATGTGGACCGCCAGTACTCCGTCATGACTCAGATGGCGTGAATAGATCTGCATCGCTTCAGTCGTCAGCAGATGAACCGGAATCGCATCGCCGGAGAACGCATCAAGAACCAGCACATCGAACTGCTGATCCGGCTCCCGTTCCAGAACGAGTCGCGCGTCACCGGGCAGAACCTTGACTTCCGCTTCGCAGTCTTCAAGAAACGTAAAATGCTTCCATGCCAGATCGATC
>JBIIIF010000487.1:0-2512 GCA_044235005.1 Planctomycetaceae bacterium
GATGTTTTGAAAGCTCCGCCAGAATGAAACGATCGATCTCCGAGACGGCTGCGGTTGGGGCATTTGATGAGACGACATCCTTCGGGGGCTGTGCCGTTTTGATGGGTTGCCAGGCCCAGTGTTCCAGTCGAGGATCAACAGTCGCGGAACGATCGTAGTCGGTTTCGGGCCAAACGGCTCCGTTTGCAATCCAGCGACGCAGAAGTTCGATTTCTGCAGCAGGCAGCGCGGGGCCTTCCGGAGGCATCCTGAGTTCCGGATCATCGCTGGTGATGCGGTCGATCAGTGAGCTGTTTTCCGGCTTGCCCGGATTGATAACCGGACCACCATCGCTGCCTCGAAGAGCAAACGATTTCGCATCCAGCCGGAGTCCGCTCTTCTGAATTTCCGCGCCGTGACAACTTCCGCAATGCTTCGTCAGCAGTGGTCGAATCTGAAGCTCAAAGTTGATCTTATCAGCCGCAGCGAGATTGGCCACGGCAAGCAGAATCAATGCACTGAAAAATGTTCGCACTGGAGTTCGAAAAAGCGAAGACATGATTAAAGCAGTCCCCGAAAGATGTAGGCCGGACCGAGCGGAGCGAGTTCCGGCAAATGACTACTTCAAGACCTGCTTCAGCCCGGCTGCTTTTGCAGCAGGTTCTGGATCTTCGTATGGCAGTGCTTTCAGGAACTCAACCAGATCTCCAACTTCGCTGGACGTCAACTGGCTTGTTGTTCCATGCTTGTCGCCTTTATTGGCTGTCGTCAGCAGTTCTTCCAGCGTCGCGGCTTTGCCATGATGCAGGTAAGGCGCGGAGCGATAGACGCCCAGCAGCGTTGGAGTGTCGTACGCATGGCTCATCAGCTCCGTCGGATCATCTTCACCGGTTCCCACGTCATGCTTGACGAATTCAGAAACACTCTTCGGCTGAGAATCGCTGAACACCGGGCCGGAATGGCACGTTGCACATTTCGTTGCACTGGAGAAGAACAGTTCTTTACCGCGTTTCGCCGCATCGCTGAGACCATCTTTGGCGTGCGGGCTCATCGGGAATTTATGTGAGTTTGTGTATGCGGCGAGCGCATCAAGGGCTTTGCTGCGACCGGTGATGGGGTCGGCCAGCGCTTCCGGCAATGATCCTTTCAGCAGTCCCTGTCCCTGCATCAGTTTTCCTCGAACAGTATGCTCGAAATCCTGGACCTCATCGCGATCAGCAGACCAATGCACGGGATGAGTCCACGAAAGCCCGGCCAGCGGCTGAGTACTCCGCAGACCTTCTGGCTGCTGCCACGTCCGGCCGTCAGCATCACCATCCGGATGGCAGCTTGAACAGGAAATCCAGTTGCGTGACGACATGGGCTGCAGAGCTGTGTAGAACAATTGTTTTCCCAGCAGCAGCTCTTCTCCCAGCGGGTTCTTTGTCACAACCACACGAGCTTTCGGATTGCCGTCGGCCAGGCTGTATTCGACCACTTCAAAGTCGAGCGCATTGTAAATCACAACAGACTTGCCATCCGGAGCGAAACGAACAGCGCGGGGATTGTTGCCGAGTCGCAGGCCGCCGTCGTAATCCAGTTCCACAAAGTCGTCGCCCACAATTCGGCAGAGATAAAGATCGTTGGTGCCAGCGAAGACAACCGCCAGTTGCTTGCCATCGGACGATACATCGCAGTCCCACGGATTGGCAGTGACACGAGCACCTCGCAGTGAATCCATTGGAACTCGCAATCGAGTCCCGGCTTTTTCACCCGTCAGACGTGCGACCGACGCATAAGGGAAGATCGAACCGTTGCCGTGTGCCGCTGTAACTCGGGAACGGATATGTGTGAAGTAAGCTTTCTTGTCACCCGGTGCCAGAACAACCTGGCGGCTTAAATTATCTGTCGATGCGCCGTCCCAGGATTGCTCAATCTTGCCGTCGGTCGCAGAGACTTTCAGAAGTCGCGAGGTCAGATATTCCGTCACCAGCAGAAAGCTGTTGTTCGCGCTGATCGCAAGACCGCGCGGCATGTGTCCGGCTGCCCATGATGCTTCGACGGTACCAGCCTCCGAGTTGATCTTCAGGACCTGGCCTGGATATTCGAGCGTTACAAACAGAGACTTACCGTCGGAATTGCTGACGACGCCGTAAGGCTCGTCGAAGACGTCGATCGTTTTTGTGATCTCGCCTGTTTCGCCATTCAGGATGACAACCTTGTCATCGCCGTAAACACAGCACGCCAGGTTTTTGGAGTTGCCGATCCAGGCGACGCCTTCGGGATGTGAACCAACGGGGGTTTCGTGAAGCACATTCAACCCGGGCCAGCTCATGATCGTGACGGAGCCGCTGTCACGATTGGAGCACGCGACCAGACTGCCATCGCTGCTGAAGTTCAGAAGTCCGGCGGATCGAGTCTGGGCCTGGGCCTGTGGAGTCACCGAAATCGCAATGGCCAGGCAAGCACATGCAGCCTGAATAATTGATCGAGACAGAGTCATAAAGAGATTCCGGTAGGCGAACAACGGAGGCGGGATCTTTGTTAACGCGTC
>JBIIIF010000059.1:0-30509 GCA_044235005.1 Planctomycetaceae bacterium
AACCACGGCTTGGTCCACCGAAGTCAACGCCATGCAACGAGGCGTTGACTGGCAAATGAAAATCGACGACGCTCGAATCAAACTCAAGTCCGTTTACCCACGCTCTTTGATGTGACAGAGCACTAGTGTTCTGATCCCTTCCCATGCTGCCAATGGAACTCTGCAAATTATTCGCGTGAATTCGCGTCCATTCGCGGTTCAGAGGTTAACCCGTCGTTGGACATGCTATTGCGCGTTGAAAGGAATTCTCGAACGGTGAACCGTGGAGAGGTTATGATGACGTTGCTGTTAATGGAGCCACGGCCCAAGTTTATCCAGGATCTCCGCGAGGATCGACATGTCGCTTTCGGGCCGTTCGGGGCTTTGAGGGTGCGTCAAAGTTGTTTTGAGCCAGCCTCGCTGATGCAAAAACATTGCTGCGGAATGCTTGTAAGCGGGAACGGGAACTCGAAAGGCAAAGAATCCCAGATACTGAAGCACATCGTTCAACTGGAAGAAATCCGCGTCGCCTGCAGCCCACATGGAATCTCGCCTGGCAAACAAGTCCGGCGCAAAACTACTCAGGCCCAGCAGATAGTCGCTGCCGTACATGACCATATCAATCGCCAGGTCATTGCCGGTCAGAACCATGAAATCAGGACGAACTTCGTCACGCCATTTTAGTCTTTGCCATTCGAGTTCTCTTTGCAGTGAGGAGTGTTTGGCACCGAGGCATTGAGGGATCTGCAGGAGTCCGCGATAAACTTGTTCGCTGTAGATACGTCCAAACGGAGCGAACATCGTTCCCAGTTCGAAGCCGATGAACTTGTCACAGGTTTGACCTATTTGAGCGTAAGCGTTGATGATGTCGGCGTCTGCTTGCTGAGTCAGTCCATACGACTGAAAGATCACCGGAGTGCCGCCATGCTTTTGGATCTCCTCCATCCGCTGACTGTATAATGGCAGATTGAAGGTACTCCCGGGAGTATCCTTCACAAATGCGCCGGCGACGAACATCCGCCCGGCCGTCACAGCCTGAGTTCTCTTCAGGGCTTCCAGACGAGTTGAATCATCCAGCAGGTTGACGTAGCCCGTGTCCATGTTGACTGCGGGAGCGAGTCCAGCGTCACAAGTGCGGGCCACATGAGCTTCGAATGAGCTCCAGTCGACTTCGCCGGGAGCAAGAAACGGCAGAAGCACTGCTGACATCCCGGTGATTTTTCGACGCGGGCGAAGTTGCAAGAACGGAGGCATCTGAGGCTCAAGAGGGGGGGAAATGGATTGGTTGGTCTGGCCACTGGATTATTCTGACTTCGTGGCATGTTCATACAAGCGACGAACGTATTCTTCGTCGGGCCCAGCCGTGATGTCGTCTTGCACAGCGTTGATGATATGTTCGCCGGCTTCATCGATTTCCAGCATTGCTGCATGGCGGACAAATGAGTTTTCGGATTTGATCAGAGCCTTGAAGACAGCGGCAGCGTCTTCTGTCTTATTGGCCCGTGCCAGGCCTGCTGCAGCTGCCAATTGAATAGCGGGATTCGAAGAACGGGCTACTTCACTCAATATGTCCGCAAACTGCTTCGCATTTTCCGCACGAGCCAGCAATGTTAGTTGCCACCAGCGAACCGCTGGATCGGTATCGAGCTGACCTGAAATGGTTTTCGCTGTGGTTGGATCGAGATGCGATGTTTGTTTCGCGGCGTCCAGCAGTCGTTGAATTCGAAGCTTTCCTTCGTCGCCCTGAAAAGTCTTCCAGCGAGAGCCGTATTCGCGTTCGGCTTCATCCAGCATGATCTCGGGCAGCAGGTGAACATCTCGCACTTCAGCCTGCCAGCGGTCACATTCTGCTCGCAAGGTTTCCAATGTGGCTTTGTGAGCCGGATCATTTGCGAGGTTAACGAGTTCCCATGGGTCTTTTTCGAGGTCGTACAGTTCCTCGGCGGCTCGAGGAGTCTTAAACCATTGCGAAGATTGCGGAGCCAGTTCTCCGTTGGCCAGAAGCCGTCGCATCTCACGGAGGAGTTCGTTTTGTTCGCCATAAGCCACATGTTGCAGCGCTGGACGCCAGGGCATCAAGTTTCGAACGTATCGATGAGTGCGGCTGCGAACCGTACGCACCATGTCGAAACGTTCGTCCAGACGATCGCGAGCTCCGTAGATGTATTCGTGGCCGTCGTGGTTTTGCTTGCCGAGAAAAGGGATGCCATGCATGTGAGCGGGCAGTGAAATTCCCGCGAGACTCAGCACCGTTGGGCCCAGATCGATCAGGCTCACCATGCGGTCATCTTCAGTTCCCGCCGGAACGGACTGAAGCTCGTCACGAAGTTTCTCAGGGACGCGGACCATCAGCGGAACATGCGAGCCGCTGTCATAGGTCCAACGTTTGGAACGAGGAAGCCCGTTGCCGTGATCGGACCAGAACATCACGACCGTATTGTTTGCAAGGCCTGCATCCGATAATTCCTGCAGGAGATTTCCCACCTCCTGATCCATCACCGTAATAATGTCCGCCAGACGCGCAAGGTCTGCTCGAACGGCTGGTGTATCGGGATACAGCGGAGGAACAATCATATTCTCCGGTTTGTGACGTTGCGATTCCGGAAGGTCTTTCACCACATCGATCCAGCCCTTTGGCCAGACTTTGCTTTCGTGAGTCATCGTGAGGTTGAACACGGCAAAGAACGGTGTCTCCTTTGTTGGGCGATTCTTCCAGTGAGCCTTTCCGGAAGATTCACTCCAGACCGCTTTCTGATTCCACGCGAGGTTGTAGTCCGTCTTGCTGTTGTTGGTGCAGTAGTAACCAGCTTCTTTCAGGTATTGAGGAAAGAGTTTCACATGATCCGGCAAAATGGCCTTGGATCGCATGTGATTGGCACCCAGCGAAATGGGATACATCCCTGTGATGATCCCCGTACGACTCGGAGCACAAACGCCGTGGCAGGAAAACGCATGCGTGAACAGAGTGCTTTCCGTGGCGAACTTGTCGAGATTCGGCGTCGTGGCTGTGGAGTCGCCATAACAGCCCAATTGAGGACTGATGTCTTCGCAACTGATCCAGACGATATTTGGACGTTCGGCGGCTGAAGTCAGACTCGCGATGAGTATCAGGATCAGTGCAGTCAGGGGAAGGTACAATCTCATCGGGCGTGGGCCTCATGTGGTCAGGAGTGATCTCAATGGGTGCGTAAATAATATCTGATTGTTGCGATGGGTAAACGCTATGTCTCCTTGGACCGCGGCAGCCTGCTGCCGCTTTCGTGCAGGCAGCCTGCTGCCAAACCGCTCGTTGTGTGCCTCGTTGTGCGCAGGTCTATGGCCGGGCACTTGAAATCGACCCACGGTCGGAGCGAAGTGGCTCGGTCGCAGACCGGCCACAACAAAAGACCAGTGACCCACAGCAGGCTGTGGATCGGAAAGCGGCAGCAGGCTGCCGCAGTCCAAAAGAAGAACGCAGACCACCGAAATGATTACTTCCCTGACGCGGGAGGACATTGCATTGCTGGACCTTCGGCTATGATGTCTGGTCGTTGAGTTGCGAATGAGAAGTTGCCTGTCGGAGAAGATTGATGCGCCCGTGGATTCTGGCGGAAACGAATTATGCTCACGTCAAGTCTTGTGAGTATCAGGTGGCGGTGTTGCCGATGGGGGCTACGGAACCCCACAATCTGCATTTGCCGTACGGGACTGACACGTTTGAGGCCGAAGCGATCGGAAGTCGAGCATGTGAGGCGGCTTGGAAGCGAGGAGCCAAAGTCGTTCTGCTGCCAACGATTCCGTACGGCACCGAGACCAATCAGTCTCAATGCCGTCTTTCGATGAATCTGAATCCTTCAACACTGGCGCGAGTGATTCAGGATCTTGTGGAATCTCTGGAAGGACATCGCATTCGGAAACTGTTGATTGTCAACAGTCATGGCGGGAACGAATTCAAGCCTCTGCTTCGGGAGTTACATGGCAAGACGACCGTGCAACTTTTTCTGTGTGACTGGTTTCGTGGTCTCACGGCCGACGTGAAGAAGACGATTTTTCAGGAGGCTGATGATCACGCCGGGGAAGTGGAAACGTCGCTGGGATTGGCCTACTTTGGCCATCTGGTGGCTCAGCATCCTGATGGAAGTCTGGCAGCCGACGACGGGTTGACCGCGGAAACTCGCCTGGAAGCTGTCAACAATGGCTGGGTTTCAATTACTCGGCCATGGCATCTGCTGACAACGAACACCGGAGCAGGAAATCCTCATGCCGCGACGGCAGAAAAAGGGCGACAACTGATGGAAGTCATGGTGGATCGGCTTTCGAGATTCCTCTACGACCTTTCCCATGCGGAGATCGATGCTCGTTTCCCGTTTTAACACCGGGCCGGTTTACGCAACCGATGCGAAGAGTATACTTTCGCCGTTCTGAGGTCTGAAACTGCCGAGGGGAGTCAATTGCGTGTCTGAAATCGACGTCTACAAGGAATGGCTGGGGATTCCCGAAGGAGATCGTCCGCCGGATTATTATACGTTGTTGCGTCTGGTCATGTTCGAAGACGACGTGGAAAAGATTCGCGGCAATTATCGCAAGCTGAATGCGCACGTGCGAAAGTATGCGACAGGGCAGTATCTCCTTCGTTCGCAGGAATTGCTGAACGAGATGGCGAAGGCCATGCTGTGCCTGACAGATCCGGACGGAAAGCACGAATACGACCAGTCATTGGGGCGAGAACAAACGAATACAGAAGACGACGAACCAAAGTCGACGCTCGATTATTTGATCTCAAAGAGTCTGATAAAGCGGTCACAGGTTTCGGAGATTGAACATTTCGCAGAAGCACGAGGGCTGAATCATCGTGATGCTGTGATTCAAATGAAACTCGTCGAACCCGCCGATGCGACTCGCGCCTTGGCTGTGGAGTTGCGTCTGCCTTACGTTGATCTGGAAGACATGTTGCCGGAAGACAGCGTGCTGGACCAGATTCCCCGTCGAGTTGTCAAAAAGCATCAGTGTCTGCCGCTGTTTGAAGATCGTGGACATCTTCTTGTTGCTTGTATTGATGAACCTTCGCCCGCTCTGGAAGACGAAATTCGGCTGCGATGCGGGATTCCGATGCGCGCTGTCCTGGCGTTGCCTCGAGCAATTAACCAGGCAATTGCCAAGCACTACGCGCCAGGAATGCGAGAAGACTCGGCGGCAGACGAGCCTGCAGCGAAGCCCGGCCGCAAAGACTCCAAAGGAGAAACAGGTAAGTCGGAAAAGAAAGCCGCCCCTGCTTCTAAAGTTAAAAGCAAGTCTGCGCCGTTGTCTGTCGAGGAAGCTCAACAGCGAACTGCAATTTCTGCGATTGTTGCCTGTTGGACGACGATCGGATTGGCGGGTGTGTTGTATTTTCTGAATGAGGGAAGCATTCCGTTTTCCTATCTTCCCATTCCAGTTGCCATGGGAGGCGCTGTGTTTGGAATCATGAAGGCGACGTATTGCAAATAGCGGATGGGTAATTGGTGCGATGAAAATCCCGTCGACGGAGCGACGGGTGTACCGTACGCGTGTCGCTCCCGCGACTGGGACGGCCCCCGAGATCAATGCCTGTTTTCCAATTGTTTCAACGCCTTCTCGTAGTCTTCCGGGTGATTCAGGTTCATCAGTGTCGACAACGTTGGGTCGAATTCGCGGAGGGATTCTACGTCGACTTCGATGGTGTCGACTTCATCGAACAGAAATCTCGGGCGGAGCCGATTGGCCTTCAGCAGTTGCTGAACCGTTGTGAGAACTCGCGGGCGATAAACGGCAGCCAGCGGATGGTGAAACTCTCCTTCCACAGGAACGGCGATTTCATGACTCCCGAGGTGATTGAACATCGCACCGACAAAACCCGTGGCCATCAGCGGTACGTCGCAACTTGTGGCGTAGACAGCATTGACGTGATCAGGCATAGCTTTCAGACCGGCCGCGAGTCCCTCCAGCGGTCCGCGGCCGGGATTTTCGTCACAGGCGATTCGAATCTGCGGTGGAAGTGGCGGGAGAATTTGTGCTGCCGCTGGCACCACGACAATGGCCGAAGAATCGACTACCTCGGCGAGAAGTCGAACAACCCGCTGCAACATGAGTTCAGGGCCGAATGGCAGCGACGCTTTGTCTCGACCCATGCGGCTGGATTTGCCTCCACACAGGATAATCGCGCCTTTTTTTGAAGCATCTAATTGATGTGAGGAAACTGACAATTGTGTGAAATCCGTGGAGAAGTTAGTGTCCCGAAACTTGTCTGACGACTGATCACGATTTTAGAGGATCACGGGATTCATGGCGATCACATTGACCTACAACGCGGAAACATCTGTTCCGGTGGAGATTGAAGGGTTGACTCCGGATTGGGTCTGCGAAAAATCGCTGGCTGAGATTGAGCGATTCGAAATCTTCCACGGCAATCGTCGAATTCCGTTGGCGGAAATGTTCACTGTTTCTGGCGATCCGACTGACGCGGAAATGGAGTTCGTCGGTAATCTTGCCGGTGTACACTGGATCGGTGCGCATATGAAGAAAGGCTCGGTCCGAGTGGCGGGCAATGCTGGCCGACATGTGGGCAGTCAAATGGCTGGCGGCCGAATCGTCGTCGAAGGAAACGCCGGTGGCTGGGTCGGCGCGGAGATGCGGAAGGGATTGATACACATTCGTGGCAATGCCGGACATCTGACTGGAGCCGCCTACCGTGGCTCAACCAAAGGTATGACTGGTGGAACGATTTTGGTCGATGGCAATGCCGGAAATGAAATTGGTCTGACGATGCGACGAGGACTGATCGCCATCGGCGGTTCGGCCGGCGATATGCTGGGGTTCAATATGATCGCGGGAACGATTGCCGTCCTTGGCGAATGTGGAATTCGTCCTGGGGCCGGAATGCGACGAGGCACGTTAGCGCTCTTTGGTCCGAATCCTCCGCAGTTGCTTCCCAGCTTTCGATTCGCCTCGACTTATAGACCTCAAGCGGTGCGTCTGATGCTACGGACGCTTAAGGATGCCGGGTTCTCGCTGGATACTGCTCTGCTTGAGGCAAGCGTTGATCTCTATCATGGAGATCTGGTTTCTGTAGGACGCGGCGAGATTCTGTTTCTGCATCGCGAAGTTGACAACTATCGCTCGCGAGTCATGTAGCGTCGCTGTTCACCGTCCGGGCCAATCTGCACGGTATAGCTCTTACCGTCTGGCGCGATCGATGCTTTGACCCACTGCCCTTTGCAGTCGGCTGTCGGAGTTGTGTTGGCGATGAACTCTGATGGAGCCTGAAGTTTTTGGTCGAGATCGACGTTGCGATGCAGTTGGTACCAGTCCTTCAGCGACTCAACTTCTCTCAGGGTTTTCATGGTCTGTTCTGCGCCGCCCTTTTTGGGGCCGTTGCACATGACCGCCACGACAGGATCAATGGCGAGAACCAACGCCGGATTATTGCTGACCGGCAGACCGTGATGAGTCACCATAAACAAGTCCACTTTTCCCATGGGGTTGAGTGGTGTGACCAGCTTTGCTTCCGTGTTCCAGGTCAGATCGCCGCAGGTCAGAAACCTGAAGTCCCCAAAGGAGAACAGAAGGCTCAGGCTGGCGGAATTGTCGCTCGGATCATCGGGCTGAGGTTGATGACGATCGACGAAAGGATTCGCCTCCCCAAAACCGCTCAGGACTTCTCGTCCCGACGTCATCACCTTGACCGCCAATGGAGTTTTTCCCGATTTGAGAGGCAGAGAATCTCCCACATGCAACGCTTTGGAAGCATTCTGAGAAGCCGCACGGTAAGCGGCAATGCGATCCGGATACTGAGGATCCTCAGCCAGCTCATCCGGGATACCTCGATCCCAGAACTGGCCAATGCCGAATTTTGCGGCGAGGGCGGCATGATTGCCGAAGTGATCGAGATGCCAGTGTGAAACAACCGCATGGTCAATCTTGCTGAGTCCCGCGAAATCTTTCGCCACGTGAATGATTCGGTCGAGATCCCGAGCCTGATTGTCGGGGTATCCAGAGTCGATCAGAACAGACTCCTTCAGCGGCGTCACAATTAAGGTCGCCGCGCCGCCTTCGACATCAATGAAGTACAGATCCAGGGAGCCTTCATCGGCCGTAGATGGTTGATTGATCAGAACGGCCATTGCGATGGCGATGGACACAAGTCGCTGCATGAGTGCTTGCCTATTCAACAGGAATCTCGATCGGATGCTGGCTTGGATCGGTGATTGTGCCGCGACGGCTGACTGTGGGCTTGGTTGTGGTTTCCGGTGTCGCCTTTGGTTTGGCCGTTGTGTCGCCTTTAAAGTAAACAACACCATCGTACTCTTCAGACTCCGTTGCCGACCCTGGACGCGTCAGAGGTGGAGCCGAAGCGGAGTCAGCGTCAGGGGGCGACGTTTTTGCGGCCGTTGAGGGCCCGAAATGCAGCGTACCAGTTTGTTGTTTCGATGTTTCTGGCTTCGACAGCGGTTCTTCCTCAGTCAGGTCGAGACCTTCGAGTGGCAATTCTGCCGTCTCTGTATTCTTAGGTTTGCCATAGGACTGTAGCGTCAGATTCCCAGCGCGTTTGGTAGTGCCGGTTCCCACGGCTCTGACAACTCCACCGTCAGATTCCGTTTTGTCATTAAACCGAGCTTGCTGAATTCCACCGGTGGGGTCGTTCAGGAACTGCTGTGCGATTACCTGGCGAAGTGTCTTGCGAAGTTCGAGTTGAGTTCCGTCCGGTTGTTTGATTGAGACTTCGTCGATCACCCATGACATGTTTTCTTTCAATAACAGGACGGTTACCGTCGGCTGTCCCGCATGAGCCAGCTCAATCTTTGCTCGTTGCTCTGTTGATTGAGTTCGCAGAACCGGCATGCGAAGCAACTCCGGCAACGCTTCATACTCTTCAGGAACGGCTGGCAGATTGCTCCACACGAGGCGGTTGAAATCCAGAGAACTATTCTTGCGAATCGACTGGATGTCCTGATTCTCCCATGCGTTTGCCAGTTCGATAACAGGAACAGTCAGCATCAACTGAGTTCTCAGAGAAGCAACTCCGGCGGAAGGATCCGGATACTGAATATCTTCCACCTTCAGCTCACCGTTTTCGTCTCGCATCAGCACGCTGCAGATTTGCCCGTTCGCTGACTGAAACTCGAGTTCAGTCACTTCGCCACGAACATGACTGTTCTGCAGACTCATTTCGCCCACAGGAATTCCTGTGAGTGGCAGTCCAGCCATCAGCGAAGGTTCGATGTGGCTCCATACGGATTCAACAAGATCTCTGGTTGAGATCTGTCGCAGGACGGGAAGATCATGCGATTGAAGAGCTGACAGGAACAATGCACCCCGTGCAGGCGCCGTGAACGCTGACTTGAGAGTTCTCTGCTGTTGTGTCTGACGATCATAGATCGTGACATTCTCGATGATGAATTCTGCTTCTACTGCCGCCGTGACAGGACGCTTACGATCATCTTTGGCATCGGCCACTTCGGGAGTTGTCAGGTCGATACGGACGACGGAGGCATCGTCCGGTATCATCACGGTCAATTGTCCCGCGAATGACTGGATTTCGAAATCCTTCGGTGCGTATTCCGGAGAAGGCAGCTTGATCATCGTCAGATCACCGACGCTGATCGCATTCTTGAAGAATTTCTCTTCAGTCAGCTTCTGGAGGCGTTCCTGATTGTCTTCCTGATAGGCCGCCAGAAAATCCGTAACGGCATTCATGGCTCGGGCCTGTCGAAGAACAGAGCCGGGATGGTCATCGGATTTGCGTTTTCGAATTTCCAGATCGGAGACCAGCCACTTGTCGTCCTGCCGTGCGACCTTCAGAAGCATAAATCCGTTCTTCGATGGCATCTTGACGACAGCGTCCGATTCATTCATTTGAGCTTCCGGACGGCGAGCCATTCCGGATTCGCATTCGGCGGAGATCTGAGCGATCATCTGCTGCAGCCATGGTTCGGGCAGCTTTTCCAGTGGTCCTCGGAGGTCTGAGTTGACAGCCTGCAGAACGGCGCTGCGATCGGCCGACTCCCAGGTCTTAAGGAATTCACGAATCGTCAGCAGCAGGTCCATGACTTCAACGGAAGACTTTGTGGCGCGAGTGCCCTTCTTTTGCTGACGCAGCATCACATCATCCACGACCCAGCGATTTTTCACTTCGTCCTTGACGATGATGAACTGGTATTTGGTGCCTTCTTTTTCTTCCTTGGCGACAGCTTCCAGTCGCTTGTCTTCCAACTCTTTGGATTCGACAACTTCCAGCTTTGTTTTAGGAAGGTTCAGGATTTCCAGATCCTTGAAGGCGTCCGGAGATCGCATTGCCTTTTGTTCGAAACGAGTCGAAACGACGCGTCGAAAGGCCGCTTCGTTGTTTTCTGCGATCGCATCTGTAAACAGTCCGACGACACGCTGTTCGGTGCCGTGGCCGTCCATGATAGACGGTTTCAGGTTGGATGGCTTCAGCATCTCCGTGTTCAACAGTGAACTTGCACATCCTGTTGCCGTCACAGTGAGACCACCGGCGAGCATCAGAACCATCGAAAGTCGAGAAGAGCGGAGCATAAGAACACTCCTGCCAGCTCATCTGAGGATTGATCGCAATCGATCTGAGTCCAAGTGGCCGGACAGACAACGAAGAGGAAAGGAAAACTGACGTAGTTCGGGCACACCGTTCAGAAGGAGTGGCTGAAGTTTCGTCGGAGGGATCGACAAGACGGGATGAATTCAAAGCGGACCAATCCGCGCGAACGCGCAGAGCCTGGTCTCGCGTCGAGGTTGTCTCAGTTATCTCCCTGGCGGTCAACAGGCGTCAGGGAACTGAACGCCGGTTGCCGGACAAGCCTGAGCGGGCAAGTCGCTTATTCCGGCGAATTCAGCAAGTTCTCCGCAGAATCTGCGAACTGCTGGCGAAGTTTGTTATGAGTATCGGCAGAATCTGCAGGAACGATGCTCACACAGTCCCCACAAAGTGGCGGTGTTTTGTCGGCACCTCCCTCTGCTGCGAACCACGCTGACAGGCTTGATCCGGAAGGATACTCTACGGAGCGACAATGGTTGTGTTACGCGATGAGTTCTTCGATCACAGAACCGCCAAACTGACTGAGTTGCTTGAATCGTCCTGCGTGGTAATACGTGAGACGATTATCATCGAGCCCCATCAGTCTCAGAAGTGTGACATGAAAGTCGCGAACATGATGGACGGTTTCCACGGCCGTCATCCCGAGGTCGTCCGTTGCACCAATGGTTTGTCCTGCTTTGCAGCCACCTCCAGCCAGCCAGATGGTCATGGCGTTTGGATTATGATCGCGGCCATACGCGGTGCCCTGCCGAACTCCGTTATCGGGAGTTCTGCCGAATTCGCCGCACCACACGATGAGCGTGCTTTCCAGCAGCCCGCGTTGTTTGAGATCCTGAATCAGAGCCGCGATAGGCTGGTCGACGCCTCGGACCAGATTTCCATGCGCGCGTTCGATGAAATCGTGACTGTCCCATGTGCCGTTGTACAACTGTACGAATCGAACGCCTTTTTCGACCAGTCGTCGCGCCATGAGGCACTTCTTTGCGAAGGCATCGGTTGAAGCATTGCCGATGCCGTACTGATCCAGAGTTTGTTTCGTTTCGCCATCCAGATTCAGAATCTCGGGGACCTGCATCTGCATGCGAAAAGCCAGCTCATAGTTCTCCATTCGAGCTGTCAGATCATCGCGATCAGGATGCGTCCCCGCGTATTCTGAATTCAGTGCCGCAATCAAATCGAGGTTCTTTCGCTGCTGTTGTTGAGTGACCCCGGCCGGAGGCTTCAGATCCAGAATCGGCGACCCTTTTGCTCGCAGCGGAGTTCCCTGAAAACTGGCTGGCAGATATCCGTTGCTCCAGTTCGCAGCACCGCCTTGTGGATAGCTGACTTCCGGCAGGACGATGAATCCCGGGAGATCATGATTGACTGAACCCAGCCCGTAAGTAACCCATGCTCCGATGCCGGGATCTCCGCCAAAGCGGTTTCCGCAGTTCATTTGATACATGGCTGTCGGATGGTTGACGCTGTCCACGGTGCAGCCGCGATAAAAACAGAGGTCATCGGCAACCCCGGCCAGGTGCTTCCAGTTTTCCGCCATATCAGCACCGGACTGTCCGGCTTTGATGAATTTGAAAGGGCTGCGGACGTAGTAGCGTCGGCCGCTTTCCATCGCGGACTTCTGCTTGCCTTCGCGGACAAATTCTTTCAGATGCATCTCATCCAGAGTCGGCTTGGGATCGAACGTATCGATATGAGAAGGTCCGCCCTCCATCATCAGAAAGATGACATTCTTTGCCTTGACCGGATAATGCGGCTCTTTGATCCCGGTCAGTTTTGTGGGCGATTCTGCAGCCATCAAAGAAGTCAGTGCGACGCTGCCCAGACCGGCACCAAGTCCATAGAAGACCTCGCGTCGCGATCGTTGTGAATACGCCATTGTTGCTTGGTGGAAATTGAATTCAGTCGACATAAGCGAACTCGTTTGAATTAAAAATGGCGAGGCAAACGTCAGCCAAAGCGCGAGTATGACGATCGACGTCGTTCGGCTGCAGGTCCGGCACGAACTCTGCATTGGAGTAAAGCGTTTCCGTGTACGTGAAGCGGTCGCCGGTATTCTCCTCGACGGCTTCTCTCAGGAATTCCATTGAAGGCTTTTCGGTGGGCGGAACAGCCTCATCAATCATCGCTTCGATTGTTTTCCAGTGCTCAAGACAAAGCGTGATCTCCTGCGGGCGAGGCGTTCGTGAGAGTGCTCGTTCAAAGCACGTCTTAATTGCCGCTCGATCGCTGTCCGAATCTTTGATCGCTCGATGAGCCAACGCGAGGGCTCGGTCGTGGATAGTCCTGCCATTCAGGAGGCTGAAGACCTGAGGAGTAATCGCCGAAGATTCTCGTCGCTCACAGGAGAAGTCCGGTGCCGGTGAATTAAACACTTCGAGAAACGGATCGGTGAGACCTCTGAGTTTAAGGGAATACAACGAACGCCGATGCCGTTGTGATGGAAGAGGATTGGGAACCCACGCGGAGGCAAACGTCCCCATGACCTGGCGCGGTTGCAGAGCGGCTTCAGGATTGATTTCCGGACGGTTGGGAATTCCACCGATGTCTCGATTCAATTCGTTTGTCGCGACAAGCATGGCATCGCGAAGTTCTTCGCCCGTGAGACGACGTGGAGAGAAGACTGCGTATAAGGATCGCTCCGGATCATTTTCGGCGAGAATCGATGGTTCCGGATGCAGACTGCTTCTGCGATACGTCTCCGAATTCATCAGGAGTCGATGCATGGCTTTTATGGACCAACCCTTGTCAACGAATTCGGCTGCGAGCCAGTCGAGCAGTTCCGGGTGAGTCGGACGTTTGCCGGTGCTGCCGAAGTTATTAGGGTTTCCTGCAAGGGGCTGATTGAAATGCCAGAGCCACAGACGATTCACAATCGTCCGAGTCGTCAGCGGGTTGTTCGGACTGGCAATCCATTCTGCGAACGACAACCGGCGTCCTTCGATTTCTGTCGGGATTGTCGGCGTTGGAACACTTGAAACAGCACTAAGGACACCCGGAGTTACCGGGGCTTCTGTCGAGAACGGATCGCCACCAGAGAGTACGCAGGTTTCTTCAAGCTCTCCAGCAGACATGTGGTTGACCGGCATTCGCAGCGGAGCGTTGACCGACCTTAGTTCAGGCGTTCGGCCGTTATAGACCGACAGTGCGAATGGCTGATAACGTTCCTGTTCCCAGCGAAGTCGTTCCAGTCCTTTGCGAGCTACTCGTTCCATGCCGAACTGTGCAGGAGTGAAGCCCACAAGCTTCGGAGGAAAGTCGTCCTCCGGAACACCGTCTTTTCGTAACTGGCCTCGTGCAGCACCAAAGATGTCTGAGAATTCTTTCTGCTGATTCGCTGATGGTCGGTTGCCAGCTTTCTCGACGGCTGCCTTCCAGAGCGTGGTATCTTTTTCCTGATCAGAAAACCATTGCTCTGCGTTCGTCAGCAGAGTCTGGTCGAGTTCCTGCAGAATTCGACGGTACTCGTCGCGACGTTGTGCCAGGAACCGTTGTTCTTCGAAGCCTGACTGGTTCTCCTGAGGCAGAAATGCTGCGGGAAGTTCTGCCAGTTGAGTTGTCGCGAAGACGGCCTGTATGGAATAGTAGTCACGTGTCGGGATCGGGTCGAATTTGTGATCGTGGCATCGAGCACACTGCAGAGAATGTGCGAGGAAGGTTTCGCCGACGCTGTTGACAACATCATCAAGAAATCGTTGGCGAGCGACTTTGGCGACTTCCATGCCGGTCAATTCCCACGGCCCCATTCTCAGAAAACCCACAGCGATCTGCATTTCCGGGTCGCCACGATGCAATTCATCTCCGGCAATCTGTTCTCTGATAAACTGGTCGTACGGTTTGTCGCTATTGAACGCGCGAAACACGTAGTCGCGATATCGCCACGCATTGCCTCGTTCGTAGTCATTGGCAAATCCACTGCTGTCTGCATAGCGGACGACATCAAGCCAATGCTGAGCCAACCGTTCTCCATAGTGCGGAGATTCCAGCAGGCGATCGACCACTTTGGAGAATGCGATTTCGTCGGAGTCATTATCCGCGAGAAATGTCCGGGCGAGTTCAGGCTCCGGAGGAAGCCCTGTCAGATCAAAGGCTGCGCGGCGGATCAGAGTTCTGCGGTCAGCGGTCTCGGCCGGCTTTAGTCCTGTCGGCCATTTTGCGGCGATGAAACGATCGATCGGATTGCTGCTCTGTTTCACTGCTGAGCCCGTTGAATCAACGAAACCCGGCACCGCAGGGCGCCGAACAGGCTTGTAGCCCCACAGCGGATCAGAGTTGGGAGTGTCTGCGTCTGGATTCTGTGCATGACACGAGTTGCTGGTGAGAAATACCAGCCAACAGAGGCAAATGATGCATCTCATGTGAGATCGCCCTTCCTGTTCTTGCCGAATGCACCGGGGGAGTGCATTTCAATGTCGCCACAATGTGACGTCGAACTCTGAGGCCCATTCTTTTCTAAGCCTGTTGATGACCGATCAATAATGTTAGCAAATGGACAATCATTCAAACAGTTTGCGGAGTTGTTGATTGTTCGATGGTCGAGCAGTCAGCAGTTTTGATTTCCTCAAAAAGAAACAGCGTTCCTGTAAACCTTGCTGGTTCACAGGAACGCTGCTGTTTGCAGTGGCGCCTGCAGAAATCGCCCGGAAGCAACTCTATTCGATCATCAAGCTGTTGAAGTCCATTTCATCGAAGTCACTGCTTGGTTCTTCCTGATTCGGTGAAAGCCGAGGTTCTGACGGTGCCTTAGGCTCAGGAGGTGCATCGAGCAGACGGTTGTGGTCTGTGCGTCTGGATGATAAACGAACGGCCATTGCAGTCGGCTTCCCAACCTTCTTGGGGACCGCTTCGGGAACTGCCGGCGCGGAGGCGGCCGGAGTTGCGGGAACCGGAGCGGTTGGCTTCGGTGCTGCTGGAACTGGTGTCGGAGCTACAGGCGGCACTGCTTTGGCGAAGATGGAATCGTCAAGCACGAAGTCCATGTCATCGTCAGCACTGGCTGCAACGGGTTCAGGTGGCTTCGCTGGAGGAGCCACTGGTGGCTTCGATACTGGATTAACTGCAGCCGGAGCTTGCGGCTTTGCCGGTTGAACCGGAGCAGGTACTGGTTTAGAAGTCTGGGGCTTCGGTGATTCAGCGACTGGTGTGGCCGCAGGCTTTCCAGTTTGCTTCTGTTTAGCCGGTGCTTTTGCAGGGGGAGCTACAGGTGTTTCTGCAACGACGGGCTGCTCTTTTGCCCCCGACTTTTCAGACGCGCCGGGCTGTCGGGCCTCAGATTTGGAAGACGAACGCTTCGCTGGAGGCTGAGACGTCTCCGTAACCGTTTCAACAGTGGCTGCAGCCATCGGCGCTACAACATTTGCTATCGGCTCAGCAATCGGAAGAGGCTGAACTTCGGAATGGGTCGGTGGGGCATCGACTGCGGCTGGAATCGCAGAGACGTTAGTCACTTTGACGTCTGGTGCTTTCACTTCCGACGTCGTTGATTCAACAACGGACTTCGCTGCTGCTGCAATTGCTGCTTCGGTGACAACATCTTGATCTTGAACCGCTTCAACAACCGCTGGAGCCTCTGAAACGACGGCGGCAGCCGGTGAAACATCTGCTTCCAACGCTCGCACTTCGGAAACAGGCAATTCAGTCTGAGCAGTTGTTATTTCGGCAGCAACGGTCGTTACGACTTCAGTTAAGACTTCGACTGCTGCAGGCTGGCTGATCAGAGGCTCGCTCACAGCCGGTTCATTAATTGCCACTTCATTAACTGCCGGTTCATTAACTGACGGTTCGATCGCATCTGCGGGCGGTGCCGCTTCAGCAACTGACACTGCTTCCGCAACTGACGCAGTTTGATTGACGAGCGATGAAACTTCGACCGGCACTGATTCTGCGACCGCCGGTTCCGTGGCTGCAGTCGCTGCTGCCGGTGTCTGCTCGATGATCTCAGCCGCTGGAACGAACTCCTCGTCTGCTGCGGCCGGAACAGCAGCGAGCCACTGTTGAGACGGCCAACTGAACGGACGGAATCGATCGGCAGCTCCGGTCTGATCGCGATAAAGAATTGCTCGCCCTGGCGACAATGACGCCGCAGCAGGTGTATCAATCAGGCTTGAAGAATCAGTCTGATTCAGTCGAAACGCGATGCGAGAATCGAACTCACGCAACAATGAATTGGACAGCCACCGCATCGCATTGCTGAAAGTATCCGACCAGACAATCACATGAATGCCGACCAGTGGTCCCTTGCGAATCAGATCGCCAAGCTGAGAAGCTGGCGTTGCGGACCTGGCGGCCCCAAAACCACTCATTCCGAAATCATCTTCATCACGACGCAGAGATCTGAACTGTCCGATGTTGCGCACCGCAAGAACAATGGCGGGCGAGTTTGGTCCGACACCTGCAGCTTCGCGAGCGGTCAGTTCCGATGACAGTTCCGCGACAACAGCATCCGCCTCGGAGGCTTTACGCAGTGAGAACCGAGGAGCAATGCTCTTTGTGAACGTGGACGAAAAGTTTTCCTGCGACGCCAGGTCCTGACCATCGTGCAGAAGAACGAGCCGGGCAAATCCCGACGCGCCACTCCCTGCGGGGCCGGCGCAAATGCTGAGAATTGTTGATGCCAGAATGGAGTCGGCGAGGTCGCCTTCCTGTCCGACGATCAGGGCATTTTGTCCTCCGGAACGCTGGAACCGAATGCACATCGGCTCCGAAATCGCAACAGGGTCACCGATCCACGCCGGAACACCGTCTGCGCTTGTTCTTACAGAGCCTGCTCGATTATTGATCCACGCGTTCAGCGGTTCGCATTCATCGATCGTTGGAGCGACATTTCCCTCAAACACGATCATGCGACCGGGAGCTTTGTCGGCATAATCCGGGCGCTGAGTCATCTCGTGAATCATTGATTCACGCTTTTCTTCATCCAGCCATGCAATCTGGAACGGATGATTCCCTTCGACCATTCCGTTCGCGTCGTTGTAAATGGCTTCGCCCGGGCGAGTCAGTTGGCGAGCAGCACTGTTTTCTTCGCTGAGAATCAGATGCGCGTCACTTTCGCTGCACTGCAGGGCGATTCGAACAGCAACCTGTCCCAGTGTGCTGCGAGCCAGAGAATACGCACCGCCAAGAGTTTGCGAACCCAGCAGCACGTGAATACCGAACGCACGACCCTGACGGATCAGGCGGTCCATCAGGAGAGCGGCCTTGGATGAGACTCGGTCTTCTGAAGTAAAGAATTCCTGAAACTCGTCGATCAGCAACAGCAGACGCGGCATCTTCTCGTTCGGGAACTGTTTGCGGAACGAGGGAACATCCTGCACACCTCGAACTCGGAACAATTCACCGCGTTCCTGCAGGACTTCGTCCAGACGTTCCAGAACGCTGAGCCCGAACTCGCGATCACTCTCGATAGCAACGACGCGAGCGTGAGGCAACTTGTTGGCTGCGTAAGTTCGAAATTCCACACCTTTCTTGAAGTCGATCAGATAGAACTGAACTTCATCAGGACTGTAGTGCAGAGAAAGATTCGTGATCAGAATGTGCAGCAGAGTCGATTTGCCCGAACCGGTTTTTCCGGCGACCAGAACGTGCTGACTGGTTCCTCGTCCCAACCGCATAAACTGCAATCGAGCGGCCCCGGCACGACCAATCGGGAAATCAATCCCGTCTGCGGAACGGGACGTCCAGATTGCATCGGACTTGGGCGCGATTCGACTAAACGAAACTTCGACTCTTCTCGCGTTGCGCGACTGTTCGCCGACAGCTCGCACCAGGCTGACGTATTCGGCTGATTCCGGAGGTGCCAGAGCGGAGAACTCAATGAAGTTGTCAGCAGGTTCAGCGGCTGCCGGGGCAACTGGTTTGGCGTCCAGAATATCCTGGCTGGCCAGAGTCTTCACTTTTTCAACTGGACGGCTGGCTGGGGACACTCCCGGCTGAACCAGACCTTTGGTCACATGGAACTGAGTACAGCAGTTTCTGAGATTGTTCACGTCGAACGAACGTGGCACGGTTTGATCCGGCGAGCATGTGACGATCGCATGGACACCGCAACGAGGACCGCTTGTCAGAATGCTGGTCAGCGCGCGAGCGGCTTCTTCGGTAAAGCTGTGCGGAAATCCGGCGACAACAACGAAGTGATACGGCTCGGCAACTTCGCCGGCTGCCGCATTGTACTGTTCGATCGTTTCGAATTCACTGCGGAGATATGTCTGGAAGACGCTCTCCATATGCTCGGTAATTTTCTGGAGTTGGTCGCGAATTTGAGTCGCGTCTGTCCAGATGCGACTGTTAATCAGCAACTCGTCAAAGTCTGACAGATGCATCAAAGCAGAGAAGCTCTGACCAAGCCCCACCGGATCAATCAATGTGAACTGAACTCGCCCGGGAGCGATATGAGTCAGGAGACGCAACAGGATGGCACGGACGAATTCAAGGGCAGGTTCGCGACCGGCCGCGTCATGCTCCACCAGAATGGAAGTGTCGCGGGGAAAATTCAACAAACCGGGAAGCTCGAAAACGGTATCCGCGTCGAGACTACCCTCTCCGTGTTCCGGGGGAGCGGGCAGCATCACTTCGAGATCACCGACCGGCAGTGTTGTCGGGAGAGCCGCTGGCGATGTCCAGCCGTTCGACTTCAACGACTCCCAGGTGCAAATGTCTTTTGCTCGTTCATTGCTGATGCGGGCAAGCTCTGACGCGACCAATACCCCGGCACGCCATCGAGCCATCGCATTCGCCTCGTCGGTCGTCAATTGCGCACGGCGCGCAGCGAATTCCTTTTCAATCACTTCGAGTCCCAGAGCCAGTTCCGCATCATGCTGGCTGTGAATACGAGCCAACTCCTGGGAACGCCAGTTCTCGACGGCGGTTTGGTGCCGAGTCGTCTCTGACTCTCCATTCAGCATCTGCTCATCAAACAGGCGAGACTGCCGAGCGACCTGTTCTGTATAGCTCTGGATTAATTCGTTAACCCTGTCATCTGTCGCGTTCTGCAGTTTGGCCGCGTGTTTTTCGCGACGCTCGACCATTTCGGCCTTCCATTTGTCAGCGGCGGTCATCAACTGCTGAAGTTCCTGCTGGCTCTTTTGAGCCCAATGGTTCGCGGCAGCCGTCGCATTGGAAGTATGCAGCAAAACATCCTCGAATGCTCCTCGAAGGCCGGATCGAGCAAGGAGCGTCAGGACCGTGTTGATGAGAACGGCAGCCCCAAGACCGATGACGGCAGATACTCCCAGCCATTCCCAGTCCGGCTTTGACAGCTCCGGGTTTACAAACTTCGTCAGGTCAGCACGCAATGCGGTCGAAGCAATTGTGACGACAATGAAAATGAGAAGCCCGAGTCCAAACAGTCTCCAGCCTGCGATCAATTGAGGCAGCATCTGGCCATCGACTCGTCCCGCCGCTGCAAGTGCATAATCCAGTTGTTCGACAGCGATCTGGCGACTTGCATCTCGTCCCTTCAGCTCCACCACTGGCGGCGGAAGCTGTTTCTCCATGCCAGCATGGCAATCATCGAGATACTTGGCCGTATGATCGACTCGAGAATTCAGATCGGCAAGCTGCTGATCAATAAACGCTTTTTGAGTATTGAAGGATTCCTGAGCGCGTTCTGCGTTCCGAACAGGTGTGTCTTCATTGGATTCATCATAGACGGACTGCAGGACCCAAAGTTCATTCTGGAGTTTCTGACGACACTCGGCAACATCCTGTTTAAGCTTTGCGTGGAGTGCTTCCAGACGCCTTTCACGAGCTTCACTTGCGGATTCTCTTTGGCCAGCAACGTCAACATCGGTTTGCTCAAGGCGGTTTCGAACTTCAACCGTCAGCAGTTCAATATGCTGCTTCGTTTCTGTTTCCAGACGTGACTGCAGGCGAGTTTTGGCTTCGGAGGAGTGCGACTCGAGTTCAAGAAGCTGAGCACGAATCTTCAGAACTGCCGCTCGAGCTTCGACGCAACGGATCTGGAGTTTCTTCAGTTCAGAGATTTGTGTTTCGAGAATCAGATCTTCCAAATTCATGATCAGGCTTTCGCGGAAGTCAATTCGTGATGGCTGGCATCAACCGGCACTGCGCGGAACGGGGCCTCCTGACCCGGAACACGAAGTTACTGCCGTCGCGGAAGTACGCAATCCCAATGGGAGGAACTGCGTTCAATGCCCGCGTCAGCAGTGATTCTCGGAGATTTTTCCAGTATTTGGCAGTCTTCTAAGGTCCAAAACGCTTTTCACAAACGAAAATCATTGTCGTTCCGGGCAGAATCTGAGAAAGCTACGCTGACTTTGAGAGGCGTAGGAGCAGCTTGGCAACGATGATCATCGTTTTACCACCGAGCAGCGTTAAAGTCATTAAAAAAGGCACAAACTGCCGAATCAGGCAGCACGCTGTCCGACAGGCTCTTTTGTCACATTCGTCGGCAGGGGACGGATCGGTGCCTGCGACGGCTGAACTGGCTCCGGGGTTACAGGCGTCGACGCACGTCGGCGGCCCAGAAAACGGCGTTTCAGGCGACTGGAGCTGAAACGATTTGCGAAATCAATGAGCCCCGGTACGAACCGCTTGAGTTGAAAAAGCAGATGAGCCAGGGGGGTGATCAGGACTTGCCGTCGATCTCGCAAAATTGCCTTCAGGGTCACCGAGGCGACTCGTTCAGGCGTTGCACACAGCCATGCTGGCGGGTTCGGAATTTTTCGCTCGTCACGGCCCGAGATGCCGTCTTCGTAAAGTCGAGTTGTCACCGGGCCAGGACAGATCGCCGTGACACCAAGACCACGACGACCGTACTCAGCTCTCAAGGCTTCTGTGAATCCGATCAAACCGAACTTGCTCGTGTGGTACGCAGAAAGTCTTCCACCGGCAACCAGACCGGAAATGCTGCACATGTTGACCACATGAGAGTCCGGCCGCTGAAGCAGTGCTGGCAGCAGAAGTTGAGTAATCTGGATCGGTGCCAGAAGATTGATCGACATGACCCAGTCCCATTGGCTCTGTGACATGTTCTCTGTCGGACCGTAGTAAACTACTCCGGCATTGTTAATCAGCAGATCAATCCCACCACTGGCTGACATTGCTGCATCAACGACAGCCGGTATCGCCTTGCTGTCCGAGAGATCGCACTGACGGGTCCAAACTCGAACTTGAGTCGCCGCCAGTTCCTGTTCAAGGCTTCTCAGGCCTGCCTCATTCACATCGACAAGGTAAAGGTGGCATCCCTGTGCCGCAAGCGCTGTCGCGATTGCTCGCCCAATGCCAGAGGCGGCTCCCGTGATGAACGCGTTGCGATCTTTAATTGACTTCATGGCATCTTCCCTGATGAATACGGTATCGCCTGTCCTTCGGCGATCATCCTGATGGTATCTGTTTCTTGCGACTTTTGATCTTTTGGGTGTCATTGTCTCTTCAAAGACAACGAGCCATTAAGCACTCTGTAACAAGGCTGAGGGGCTTTTCCCCGGCATTCAAAGAGAAAATCACTGTTTTCGGGAACGCTTAAACGGAATGGCACATCCTCTTGCCGGCACTCGTTGAGTCGCAGGCAGTTCATTCTTCAATGCTGCCTCGATTGCCTGTTCAACATACTTCTCTTTTACCAAAGTCGCATCCGTCTTGTCATCCATTGCACCGACAAAAACGACCTCACGGTCTCCGTTCAGGACAAAGAATTCCGGCGTAAAATTGGCCCGATAAGAGTTTGCAACTTCCTGGGTTTCATCAATCAGATAGATAAACGAAAACTTCTTTTCTTCAGCCCGCTGCTTCATCTTGTCCAGTTGTTCGGATGGCTTCTTATTTGCGTTGATCGCAATGAGGATGACTCCCTGCGGATGGTCCGCATACTTCTTCTGAAGTTCAATCATCCTGTCTTCATAATCAACGGCGTAAGGACATGAGTTGCAGGTGAAGCACACAATTACGACTTGCTTGTCTTTCAGATCCGCCAGTGAATGTGGCTTGCCATCGGTTCCCTTGAGATCCTTCCATTCCGGAGCCGCATCACCGATGCGAAGTTCCGACGGGGATTCATCCTGCGCGACCGCAACTGAAGCAATGCACAAAAGACCGGCAAAAAATGCCGCTGCGATTCTGATTGATATGTGTAACACTTCAAAATACATCAGACCAAACTCCATGTTCGTGTCATCGACTTCATCCTGAGGTTGCTCCAGCGGCTGAGAACGAGCCTGCAAAAAAATGGCAGTCGCGTTTCAGAAAGCCTGAGAACCATTCCAGCCGTCACGGCTTCATTGGATATTGAACCCAATGCCCGTTCATCGTGCCATCTGCAGGCTGTTGAGGTTGAGTTGGCGAAACCGGAGTCGGTGTCAGCCATGGCCCACAATTCCATCTTGCCGGATTCTGCTGGACCGGCCTGCCAAAATCAATGCGCGTTTACGTCCCGGAGATCTGCCGGAAAGCCGACTTGAGTCAACTTCGAAGTTTTATTAAGCCTGTCGAAGTTTGGTTCCGGAAAAGAACGTTCTGCGGCAAAACCTGCATTCGTTGAGCGAGGTTTAGCCAGTGTTTCCTGCTGAATGGATAACAACAATCAGCCAACCCAGTGCAAGTTTTCCGAGTGTTCGGGGCGTCAGAGGCCGTCCTCTGCTGAATTGTGAAGTTGATTTATATTGCCCAGTTTTCCTGTCCTGTTTTCAATTTAAACGGCAGATTTTGCCGGACTGTTACTTAGATCGCAGGGACTGCCGAATCATGCCTGAATACAAAACGCTACTTGATATTTCGAGTGAAACTGATTTCCCTGAAGTCATTCCTGTTCATTGCCAACCCCTTCACGGAGGCACTGCCATGTTGCGTGCGTTCGCCACGGTTGTCCTGTACCCAATTACTCTGGCCTGCTGTGCTTTCGCATCTGCAACTGCAGATGCACAGAGCACTGATTTTCCGTATGAGGCGAGGGTCGTCGCAGAAGAGACTTACGCACGCAGCGGAGCCGGGGAAGCTTACTATCCGACTCAGCGGCTCCCGCGTGAGTCAACCGTGATCGTCCATCGGCATGATCCCGGTGGCTGGTATTCCATCGAACCACCGGAAGGCAGTTTCAGTTGGATTCCGGAACGCTTTGTGAAAAGGTTGAGCGATTCTGAAGGTGAAGTCACGGAAGAGAACGTGGCCGCCTGGGTAGGTAGTGAATTTGGTGATGAGACATCCGTCTTTCAGCGCCGCATGAAATCAGGAGAGAAGGTGACGATCCTGGGGCAAAAGCAAATTGATACAACCAGTGGCGTACAATCCATGCTGAAAGTCGTTCCTCCGACAAGAGAACGTCGCTGGATTCCCGGTGCCGCAGTTGTCCCTGTCGATGAAAATCTGCGACGAAAGCAGAATGCCGATCCGTACAAAGTGCCCGGCAACGCCAGGCTTCAGGAGGGTGTGATCGTGACTCCGGGTCAGGCGAAGGAACGCACGGCGATGAGCGGCAACGGAGTTGTCGATGTTCCATCGCCGGGACCCAGTTCGCAGTTGCAGAACCTGAAGTTGTTACGTCAGGAACAGCAGCAGCTTGCAGAAATTGATCGACGATTCCGTGAAATGATTCTGCAGGATGCCTCTCGCTGGGATCTGGATTCGATTGAGAATCAGTATCGCAGTCTTCAGACCGCGTCAACTCACAAGCCAATTTCTGGTCAGATTGACATGCGATACCCGGCGATTGAGCGATATCGGCGGCGTCTGATTTCTCTGATGGAAATCAAAGATGTCACGACACAAACGGAGATTCGTGATGCACAGTTGCTGGCTCGTCATTCTCAGAGCGGTTTTGGCTTTTCCAACACGGCCGTCGCAAGCGCTGGGCCGGAGTCGATGGCTCCTCAGGGTGAGCCGATGGAGTTGGCGGCTGCGTTCGATTCATTCCTGAACCGTGATGTTTCGAACATTGCCGCCAACGAACAGCCCGTGCCTGCGGTCACATCAATGACACCTGATTCCTTCTCAATGAGCGAGACTCCGCCGGCAGCAACGTCAGGTGCGATTACTCCCGGCAGCCCACAGAATCGGTTCGTGGGCGCGGGGATTGTTCAGAAAGTCGCCAACGGCGAATCCGGGGCTGGTTATGTGCTGATGGCGCCATCAGGCAAGATCCTCGCCGATCTGAAGCCCACGGGCGATGTTCGACTTGAAGACTTTGTAGGTCAGCAAGTTGGTGTTCAGGGCAGTCGCTGGTCAGAAAAAGAAAAACGCGACATCATCGAGGTCAGTGCCCTGGAGTCGGTGAGAATTCGGCAGTGATGATGGGGCATTTGATGATAAGTTTTTGCGATTGAAGTCTTTGATCAATTGGTCAACGAACGATGGGTCAATAATCATCACGGCAAGGACTCTCAGAGAGACTTGCCGTTTTTTTATTGGGTGCAACCTCTGCACTACCTGCGAATTGACCGCACTACTGGAGTTGGAGTCTCCGGGGCTGCATCGGCAGAGAAAAAACAGAAACTGTCGGACGAATGTTTTCAACCTCCCCGCATTGCTCCCGGACGTTGCTCGAAAATTCAAATCCGTCTTGTCGAACGACTCTGAGAGGAATTTTGATTACAATCAGGGATGCGGGATTCCCACGCGGATTTTCATCGGAGTTACGGTTCGATGTGCGGTGCCAGAAAAACTCTCAGGCATGGATTGGCGACGGTCATTGTCAGAATGGCGCTATTGTGCTCGGTATTGTTCAGTGCGGGGGTTGCCGCTGATGATCCTGACTTCTATCGGGATGTGCGTCCAATTTTGGTCAAGGTCTGTTTTCACTGTCATGGTCCCGATGAAGAAACTCGAGAAGCCGGGTTGCGACTGGACAGGCCGGAGGGCTTGTTCGGCACGATCGAAGACCGACGAGTCGTGATGCAGGGCGATCCGTACCATAGCGAACTGATCCGACGAATTTTTTCCGGAGAGGCCGATGTGCAGATGCCGCCTGCGGACTCGGGGAAGTCTCTGACGCCGGAGCAAAAAGATCTACTCGTAATGTGGGTTGCGTCCGGCGCGTCATGGAAAGAGCATTGGGCATTTATTCCCCCGCAGCGTCCTGAGATCCCGGTTGTGGCTCCGGAGCTTTCGACGAACATGGGCGATGTGAGTGAAATCGATCGCTTCATTCTCGAAAAGCTTTCGGCGGCGGGCCTGACTCTTTCATCACCTGTGGATGAGTCAACTCAGATTCGCCGCGTATTTCTTGATCTGATCGGATTGCCTCCAACCGTTGAAGAAGCAGATCACTGGATGGCGAAACTGCAGGATGAGAAGTCCACAGGGAAGTCAGATGCGACAAAGGATTCAGCATGGCGTGAACTTGTCGAGCATCTGTTGTCACGCCCGGAGTACGGCGAACGCTGGGCACGGGTCTGGCTGGATATGGCTCGGTATGCCGATACGAATGGTTACGAGAAAGACCGTGCGCGATCAATCTGGCCTTACCGTGACTGGGTGATCAACGCATTAAACGCGGATATGCCGTTTGATCAGTTCTCCGTCGAACAGCTTGCCGGAGATCTGTTGCCTGACGCATCGATTTCCCAGCAAGTCGCCACGGGGTTTCATCGCAATACGATGTTGAACGAGGAAGGGGGTATTGATCCTCTGGAATTTCGTTTTCATGCAATGACGGATCGTGTGGCCACCACGGGAACGACATGGCTTGGGCTGACGGTCGGTTGTGCTCAATGCCATACTCACAAGTATGATCCGCTGACGCATCGTGAGTACTACCAGATGATGGCTTTTCTGAACAACGCTGACGAGCCATCGTTGTCTCTGCCAGATGATTCAAAGTCGCGACGTGAGTCCGCAAATCGACAGCAGGCAGAACAGTTGCTTCAGGAATTGCCGAAGCATTGGCCGCTTGAACAACTGCAGGTGCTACCATCGCGAATCACAAACGCTGTCGCCGAGGGAGACGAGAAACTCACAATTGAAAGTGCCGACTTGGTCGTGGTTTCGGGGAATGTGCCCCCTCGAACGACTTATGCGATTGATTTGGAAGTTGCTGACATCGCTACAGCGACGTCGCTGCGTTTGAGTGCTTTTAAGAAGGATTCGCATGCCGGGCCGGGGCGCGCAGATAATGGCAACTTTGTGTTGAGTGAAGTGCAGTTGAGTGTGTTTCAGAATGCAGCATCTCAGGGCGACAAGGCGACCAAAGCTGAAGTGCCGGTGCCACTCAAAGCGATTACCGCGACGGTTGAGCAGGCGAATTATTCTGCGGCTTTTTGTATCGATGGAAAGTTGGAGACAGGATGGGCGATCGACGGTGGACAGGGCATTCCGGCCACTGCCGAGGCAACATTGACCGTGGATGAAGATCATCTTCGGGACGCGTTGATGAACCTTGGCTCGACAAAGGGGCCAGTCGGGCTGCGTGTGCGACTGATTCAGAATCATGGGGCTCACCATGTTCTCGGCGCATTTCGGCTGGCTGTTGGAAAGTCACTGTCATCGGCCGAACATGATATGCGGCGGAGCGAACAGATCGCGAAGACATTTGAGGAATGGAGCAATGCACGGAGGCAGCAGGTTGTTGCGTGGACGCCTCTGAAACCTCTTGTTGCAACCTCAAATCTGCCTCATCTGACAATCCTGGATGATGCTTCGATTTTGGCAACCGGAGATACAACGAAACAGGATCGTTATGAGGTCATTTTGGGTGCATCAGCGGAACCGATTACCGCCCTGCGACTGGAAGCGTTGCCCGATGATCGTTTGCCGGGAGGTGGGCCGGGGACGACTTACTACGAAGGATCGCTCGGCGATTTTTATCTGAACGAGCTGTCTGTTTTTGCAGGCGATGTCCCGGCGAAGTTCTCTTCAGCCACAGAGAGTTATACTCGCAACAAGTTCGGGAACACTCCCACATCGGCCGCATTGACTCTGGACGGAGATGTCCAGACGGGTTGGTCGATTGCCGGTGAAGAAGGACAGCGGCATTCTGCGGTCTATGTTTTTGAAAAGCCTGTTCCGCCGTTTACGGCCTTAAAGGTTCAGATGATCTTTGGAAGGCATTTCGCGAGTTCTCTGGGGCGTTTTCGATTTTCTTCAGCAAACAGTGATCGTGTTCCGGTGGCCCATCGACTCTCTGAGTCGGAAGAACGGCTGCTGTTGAAACAAGCTGATCAGTTGACAGTCGACGATAGGACACAACTGATGAATGCGTTTTTGCTCAATGCTCCGGAACTTGGAAAGCAATCGGAACAGATCAGACGGCTTTTGGCTCCTGTGGATTCCACGACCACACTGGTGATGCGTGAACGGCCGCCGGAAAATCCGCGTCCGACTCATCGGCATCATCGTGGTGAGTATCTGCAGGCCAAAGAACAACTGGATGCGGGCACTCCGGAGTTTCTGCATAAGTGGCCGGACGAATTTCCTCGCACAAGACTGGGATTCGCCAAGTGGCTTGTGCATCGAAACAATCCTTTGACCGCGCGAGTGATTGTGAATCGTCAGTGGGCGGCGTTCTTTGGGCGAGGAATTGTCGAGACCGTCGATGATTTTGGGATTCAGGGGACTGAACCCAGTCATCCTGAGTTGCTGGACTGGCTGGCAGTGACGTTCATGGATGTGGATCACTGGTCACTGAAGTCATTGCATCGCCGTATTGTCCTGAGCAACGTGTATCGACAGGCGGCTAACCGGAGAGATGACGCACTGGCGAAAGATCCCGAAAATCGGTTGCTGTCTTCTGCGCCTCGATTTCGGCTGGATGCGGAAATTGTCAGAGACTCCATTGTTCAGGCGGCCGGAGCATTATCAAAGAAACAAGGCGGCCCACCGGTTCGACCTCTGCAGCCAGCAGGAATCACGGAAGTCGCCTTTGGCAGCCCGACGTGGGATGTCAGCGAAGGTGAGGATCGATATCGGCGAAGCATTTATACGTTTATCAAACGGACCGCACCGTTTGCGATGGTGACGACGTTTGACGGACCAACGGGAGAAGCCTGCATTGCTCGTCGAAATCGTTCCAATACTCCGTTGCAGGCATTGACGCTGTTGAATGATCCGATGTTTGTTGATCTGGCGCGTGCCTCCGGTGATCATCTTGTGCAGGGGCAGGATCCTGAAGATGGCCAGAGGATCATCAAACTGTTTCGACGGCTTTTGACTCGTAGTCCCGACGAGGCAGAATTCGCGGCGTTGAAGGAATTTGTTGTGATGCATCGCAAAATGTTTCAGGAACATCCTGAACAGGCGGCAGAGCTTTCGGGGAAGAATGCCGCGAATATTGATACAACAGCGGTTGCAGAGTTGGCGACCTGGACTGCTCTGTCACGAGCACTGTTTGCTTTGGATGAAGTTGTGATGCGACCGTAGCTTGACAGCGCCATGTTTGCCCCCTCATCCGGCCTGGCGGCCACCTTCTCCCCCGAGGGAGAGAAGGGCAAAATTCACGCGTTTATGCTGACAACATATTCGCGGTCCTCCTGAAACACGAAACATGGGGGTGTCCAGTCAGGAACAGCCACGTAACATGGTTCGGTTCTTGTCGAGTAAAGATCAACACCATTCACGCTTTTTGTGACTCTATAAGGACCGTCAGATATGAAGATGTTTTCACCGCTTGCACGGCGATATTTTTTGTCGGAACTGACGTCTGGACTCGGCGCATTCGCGTTGGGAGGTCTTCTATGCGATAACGCGAAAGCGGACATCACTTCGACCGATCCGCTCGCCGTTCGACCTCCTCATTATCCCGGCAAGGCGAAGGCGGTCATTCATTTGTTCATGGCGGGCGCTCCCAGCCAACTGGAAATGTTTGACAACAAGCCGATGTTGACGGAGCTGTCCGGGAAGCCGTTACCGCCGTCCGTGATTGGCGGTCAGCGATATGCATTTATTCAGCCCGACGCTGCCGTTATGGGGCCTCAGTTTGAGTTTTCTCGGCATGGACAATCCGGAGCCGAATTGTCCTCCGCCCTGCCCCATCTGGCATCAATCGCGGATGAGATTTGTCTGATTAAGTCGATGCATACCGATCAGTTCAATCATGCCCCGGCGCAGTTGCTGATGAATACCGGGTTTTCTCAGCCGGGGCGACCGAGCATTGGTTCGTGGCTGTTATATGGGCTGGGCTCTGAGACGAAGGAGTTGCCTTCGTTTGTGGTCATGAGCACTGGTGATGGAATCAGCGGAGGTGCATCGCTGTGGTCCAGTGGATTTCTGCCGACCGTTTACACCGGCGTGCAGTTTCGCAGTCAGGGGCCACCGATTCTTAATGTGACAACGCCTGCTGGTGTCAGCAGTGAACTCCAGTCAGAGACCTTTTCGCTGATTAATCGGCTCAACAAACATCGGCTTGAAGCAGTTCACGATCCTGAAATTGCGACCCGCATTGCATCCTTTGAAATGGCGGCTCGGCTGCAGACGTCGGCTCCGGCCCTGATGGATTTGGGAAGTGAAACGGCGGAAACTCTGGAAATGTATGGTTGCGACCCTGACAAGCCATCGTTTGCTCGGGCTTGTTTGCTGGCACGTCGCATGGTCGAACGCGGCGTTCGTTATGTCAGCATTTTTCATAGCGGCTGGGATGCTCACGGGAATGTCAAAGGCAACGTCGCCAACAATTGTAAAGTGACAGACAAGGCCAGTGCGGCTCTTGTGAAAGATCTGAAGCAGCGGAGTCTGTTGGACGAAACGCTGGTGCTTTGGGGGGGCGAATTCGGGAGAACTCCGATGGTCGAATCCAACGCTGCACTGGGCCGTGCTCAGGGCCGCGATCATCATCCTCAGGCCTTCACCATCTGGATGGCGGGTGGCGGCATTCGGCCCGGAATGACGCTGGGGGCCACAGACGATTTCGGATTTCATGTCACAGAGAATCCGGTTCATATTTATGATCTTCAGGCCACGCTGATGCATTGCCTGGGACTGGACCACAAACGACTCACGTTCCATCATGCAGGTCGAGATTTTCGACTGACGGATGTGCATGGTGAACTGGTGAGTGCGATCGTTTCCTGAACTTCAGGAGTTTTTTGCCGGCAATCGCAGAGGTTTG
>JBIIIF010000276.1:0-8982 GCA_044235005.1 Planctomycetaceae bacterium
TCTGTGTCGACATAGCCATCTCGCTTCATTCTGGCCACAGCGCGATTGACGGTCACATGACTGACGGCAAATCGCTTGGCCAGATCTCGAACTCGACATTCTCCCAACCGTTCATGAAGCTCCGCGATGGCTTCCACGTAGTCCTGCGTCAGCTCGGTCGCGTGATCGCGACGAGTTCGCTCGTGACCTTTAGTTCTGGTCTTGGTTTCTTTCACAAAAACATCTCGTGGATTTTTTCGATCACTTTAAGTCGACAGATTTTGAACGGCGACGCAGTTGGTCGGCAGTGTAGAGTCCGTGTCAACGATTGTCACAGCTTCAAACGGAGATTCAACAGGCCGTTCTTTGGACTGCTGCAGCCCGCTGCAGCTTTCCACTCCACAGCCTGCTGTGGACAACCATTCTGAATGAGGCAAGGCAAGTCAGTGGTTTGGCAGCAGGCTGCCTGCACTAAAGCGGCAGCAGGCTGCCGCAGCCCAGGGGAAGCATATCCTTGCAGCAGGAATTCCTTTTGATCGTTGGTTATCATACCCGACGTTCCGCTATCCGTTTTTTTAAGAACTGAAACCCTTTTGCCATGTCGCGAATTCGAGTTGTCTTTTCGATCGGTGCCATGCATGGAGGTGGCTCAGAGCGTCAACTCGTGCTGGCACTTCGCCATCTGGATCGGCAGAAGTTTGAACCATTTCTGTATCTGGTGTATCGATCTGGCCCTCTGCTGAGTCTTGTTCCGGCCGATGTTCCGATCACATCATTCGAAGAACGAGTGACCTCATCCCGCATCTATCTCCCGGGGTTGATGCATTCGCGTCGAGTCAGAGACTTTGCGGCCTTTCTGAAAGAGATCCGGGCTGATGTCAGCTATGACCGTACATTCCTGATGACGCTCATCTCAGCCGCGGGAGCACAGCGAGTTGGCGTCCCGAATGTTTCGACGATCGTCACCGATCCGGAGATTGGCTTTGCACCAGTCGCAGGAAGATTTCAGTGGTTTAAGCGACGAATTCTGCATCGACTCTATAACAATTCTTCACGAGTCCTTGCCGTCTCCGACGGAGCGAGAGAATCCGCCAAAAGATTTTACGGAATCCGCGATGAGAAGATTCAGACTCAACGCAACGGCGTTGATGTCGAGCTGATTCTTGAGCAATCTGCAAAGCCAATTCACAACGAGTGGTGGACTCGACCAGCGCAACAGGGAACATCGAGACTCGTTCGTATCGTCTCTGCTGGTCGGCTGAATCATGAAAAGGGGTTTCATCTGCTGATCTCTGCGGTCGACGAACTTCGCCGCCGATGTCCGGACGTGGAGTTGCGTGTGGCTTTGCTGGGAGAAGGTCCGCATCGTGCGAAGCTGGAACAGCAGATCATTGACCTGAAGCTGTCGGATATCGTCAGGTTGCCGGGTTTTCAGGAGAACGCCGCGGCCTGGTATCGTTCGGCCGATCTCTTTGTTCTGCCGTCGCTGATGGAAGGCATGCCGAACGTGCTGCTGGAAGCGATGTCTTGCGGCACGCCGGTGATCTCGTCGAACTGTCATTCAGGGCCAGCCGAAATTCTGGAGAACGGTCGGCTGGGGGAACTGGTCGCTGTGAATGATGTCGATAGTCTGCTGAAAGGCCTTTTGAAATCCCTGCAGCATCCTGATGACATTCGGGCCAGAGCAAGCGAGGCCAGCAAGTGTGTGGAATTGCAGTGGTCTATTCAGGCGGCGACTCGTCGACTGGAAGTCATACTGGAGCAAGCTGCCATCACAAGGCAGCGTTGATCGATGTGCTGATGGATCGAGAAAGCTTTGTGGGACATCGCCTTCAACCAGATCCTGTGCTCCTGAGATCAACATCGATTGCAATTATTGTGGCAGATGATGAACACTCATCATTATCAGTCGCAAATTCTTGTTCGCATTATCGGTTCGTGCGATTTGCGTCAAGTACGTTTCGGGCGTAGAAGCGTGGTTCAGTACAGAGTTTGCAGAGTCACAAAAAAGCTGAGCATCCGACGTTTACAAGTGGAGAAAAATTCAGCACAGTACTCACGCTCGTGACGCTTCGCAGCCGCGTTGATCGTCGATGTTTGATACGCCGGTTCCAGCTTGTGAACTGCGTCGAAGGCGTTGTGATACTTTCCTCACTGGCTTGCAGCGTCATACATGGATGTATTCCTTGAACAAGAGACCGAATGGGCCAAGCCTTCGATGGTGGCTCGCATCGCGGTATCAATGCCGCTTCGGTCGAACTCCTCAGAATCGCTGTTCGCTGAAGTCGAGCAACTTCATCGCCGCGGCATCCGCTACGTAGCCGTGCGTCGGCAGCAGGTTCTTCGGATCGGCGAGCATGCTCTGTATGACGTCCTTGCTGACGCCGGGATCAGTGTCAGTTGCCTCGGATTCGCTGGCGGCTTTACTGGTTCACTGGGGATGACCTTTGATCGTGCGACCGATGATGTTCGCCGCGCGGTCGATCTTGCGACCGATCTGGGGGCTCGTTTTCTGGTCGTCGTACCCGGTGAGCAGGGTCTTCACACGTACAACCATGCCGAACGCACTGTTCGCATGGGGCTGACCGATGTGTTGTACTATGCCGATCAGCGGCGGGTTCAGCTTTTGGTTCCCAACGACACGGTATTGGGCTGCAAGACAGACGTCTTCAAGATCAAGGGTTGCCCACTGCGTTGGGTGGACAGAATTGGATCTCAGACGATTCGGCCAATGATTATTGTGCGTGGTGAGACAATTGCCTGCAAACTTCCGCGGGGCTGGCGAGAAAGTCTCGCCAACGGCGGATGCCTGCGCGTCTGTCATAAATGTCGCAACTATGAGGAAAATGCACGATTGCTGACAGGAATCCTGACCTACCTCGCTCGCAACGGCGGAGTACCAGGGTTCGAACGCTTGTCGGCCGATTAGGCTCCCAAAGGGTCAGGAACCAATAGCCAAATGGCCCAAAGGGTGCTGCGCACTATTGGTTCCTGACCCCTTTTCTGTGCCACGTGCGGTTGGATTTCCGACACCAAATCGGAATAATCCCGGACCCACCTCCTAATGGGATGGCCCGCGCTGGAGATCCTGCAACCCGCAGAATTCTTCGAGTTTGAAACAGCACGTTCTTCTCAACGAACGAGAGCTGACAATACCGGCGGGCGATTCCGGGTTCGATTCCTTCTGTTCGAAGGCCCGCCGATGAAATTTCAACATGCGCCACTTCGCTGCTTCATCTTCGCAGCGCTGATGATTGTTCTGCCAGGATCCTCCAGCTTCCTGAATGCCGCCGACTGGAAGACTCTCACTGTCCCGGATGCCTGGCGCAGTGTGCCGACAGGGGAACTGGCTCCGATCAATGGTTACTCGTGGTATCGAGTGCTCGTCAGAATCCCGAAAGAGTGGGACGGACAGCCGCTAACGTTGTTCTCGGAAGCCCTGGATGATGCTCGATCGGCCTACGTCGGTGGACAACCCGTTGGTGCCACGGGAACCTTTCCTCCGCAGTTTCGCAGCGGTCTGGGAGAAAAGGGCCGCTACGCCGTTGATGCATCGCTCATTAAAGCCGGTGAATTCAACACGATCGCAATTCGAGTCTATCAGAATGACCCTCGGCCAAACTTCAGCGTCGCTCCTCCTGTTCTGATGAACGAAGCCACGATGCAGGCCTTTCGACTGGAAGGCGTCTGGCAATATCGTCCGGGTGACGACGCGGCGTGGGGAAAAGCGGATCCCAAGGAGTTCGACTTTGACCCGGCTCAACCACTCACTGATGCAGACGCTGCCGCCAAAGCCGTGTATCTGAAAGTCGACACTGTTGACAACATCGAGAAATACGTCGCTCGCCGAAATGGTGACACGGACCCGCTGTCACCCTCCGAAGCCGTCAAGCATTTTCTGACGCCTGAAGACCTGAGTGCAAAACTTGTCCTCGGCGATCCCGACATTGCTCAACCGCTCTTCATATCGTGGGATGAACGAGGTCGCATGTGGGTCATGGAGTATCGGCAGTATCCGGATCCCGCAGGCCTCAAGATGGTCAGCCGCGATACGTTTCTGCGGTCTGTCTATGACAAAGTTCCTCCAGCGCCGCCCAATCATTTTAAAGGCACCGACCGAATCAGCATCCATGAGGATACCGATGGCGACGGCGTTTATGATCAACACAAAACCTTTGTCGATGAATTGAATATTGCTTCGTCATTCGCGGTGGGACGAGGAGGCGTCTACGTCACGAATCCTCCTTATCTGCTGTTCTATCCTGATGCGAACGAGGACGATATTCCCGATGGCGATCCGGAAGTTCTGCTGGAAGGTTTCGGCATTGAAGACTCACACTCCGTGATTAACAGCCTTCGCTTTGGCCCGGACGGCTGGCTGTATGGGGGGCAGGGCAGCACCGTGACCGGCGTGATTCGCAAGCCCGGCTCAAAGGAAACACCCGTGCAATCGCTGGGGCAGCTGATCTGGCGCTACCATCCCGAAAAGCACATCTATGAGATCTTTGCGGAAGGTGGAGGCAATACGTTCGGTTGCGAAATCGACGAAAAAGGTCGCATCTTTTCTGGGCACAATGGCGGCGATACGCGAGGCTTCCATTACGTTCAGGGCGGATACTATCGCAAAGGTTTCGGAAAGCATGGCCCTTTGTCGAATCCTTATGCCTTCGGCTTCTTCGAAAACATCAAGCATCACAGCGTCGCAAGATTTACTCACAACTTCGTGATCTACGAAGAGAACACTCTGCCGGAACGGTTTCGTGGTGAGCTGTTCGGTATAGAACCGCTGCAGGGGCAGGTCGTCCTGAGCCACTTCAAGCCGTATCAGTCCTCGTTCGAAACGGAAGACGTTGAACGAGTGCTCAAGACGGATGATCCCTGGTTTCGCCCGGTCGACATCAAGACTGGTCCCGACGGTGACATCTACGTGGCGGACATGTACGAGCAACGTATCGATCACAGCAGCCATTATGCCGGTCGAATCGACAAGAAGACCGGACGAATCTACAAGCTGACGTCTGGAAAAACTCCTTCCGGCAAGCCGCAGGGCGTGAGCACTCCGAGTTCTCTCGCACACTTCGACTATTCAAAGAAGTCATCGGCCGAACTGATTCAGTTGCTGGACCATCCTTCAAAGTGGCATCGTCAGACGGCAATGCGACTGCTGGGAGATCGCAAGGATAAGAGCGTCATTGAGCCTCTGCTGTTAGACCTGAAAACATCTACGGGGCAGGGGGCACTTGAACGACTGTGGGCATTGAATGTCTCCGGCGGCTTGACCGACGACGTGGTCATCAAGTTGCTCAGCCATAGTGAACCATTCGTGCGAGCCTGGACGGTTCGCATCGTCTGTGATCCGAAGTCCACTTCGGACAAGGTGGCGACGGCAATCGCCAAAGCAGCTCAATCAGAAGCGTATATCGACGTGCGCAAACAGATGGCCAGTTCGGCTCGAAGACTTCCGCCGGACCTGGCTCTGCCAATCATTCGGGAGTTGCTGAAATACGATGAAGACGCGGCCGACATTCATCAGCCACTGTTAATCTGGTGGGCTATTGAATCGCAGGTCGGGCAAGCGGCTGTTGATAAGATCGCAAAAGAACTCTTGTCCGAGCCAACAACATGGCAGCGACCATTGGTGGCTCAGCATGTGGCCGAACGCTTGATGAAACGTTACGCACTGGCTGGAAGCCGCGAAGATCTTCTGAGTGCGGCCTCTCTGCTGAACTCCGCCCCCGACAAGTCCAGCGCCGAGCGCATGTTGAAGGGTTTTGAAGACGCGTTCCAGGGACGCAGTCTGGCGGGAATTCCTGACGAGCTTGTTCAGGCTCTGGCCAAGAGCGGCGGCGGCTCCCTGGCGTTGCGATTTCGTCAGGCCCAGCCCGATGCAATTGCCGAAGCGGTGAAAACGATTAGAGATCCGGCCGCTCCGAAAAATGTTCGTCGGCAGTTGATTGAGATCTGTGGTCAGACTCATCAGGCGGACCTGCTTATCGTTCTGCGCGAACTGCTGAAGACCGAAAAAGATCCAGCAGTTCTGGGAACGCTCTTCGCCGCGCTGCAAAACTATGATGCGGCCGACATCGCGGCCGATGTCACTGCTCGCTACGCAACACTTCCGGAGGAACCACAATTGGCGGCTGAAGCGATGCTGGTCAGTCGCACCAGTTGGTCAAAGCAGTTGCTGGCGGCAGTCGAATCCGGAGCGATTTCCAAAGACCAGGTTTCGAACTCGGCGCTTCGAAAAATGCTGATGCATAGCGACGACAGCATTAAGACGTCCGTTGAAAAACTCTGGGGAGAAATCGCGGGCTTGTCGCCCGCTCAGGTTCAGGCGGAGACTGCTCGCATCAATGGAATTCTGGGAGCTGGTTCCGGTAATCCTCGAGCCGGCAAGCCGCTGTTTATGCAGAACTGCGGTCGATGCCATTTACTGTTTGATGAAGGCGGACGAATCGGTCCGGACCTGACGCCATTCGCCCGGTCAAATCTGGAACGTATTCTGAGCAGTGTGATTAATCCCAGCCTGGAGATTCGCGAAGGCTTCGAGAATCATGTCGTGGTTACCGTGGATGGCAGAGTGCTCAACGGGTTCCTTGCTGACAAGGACAGCCAGGTTGTGATTCTTCGAGGCGTCGATGGGCAGAACGTAATTCTCAAGCAGGATGAGATTGAAGAGATGAAAGTCATCCCGCAATCTGTGATGCCGGAAGGAGCACTCAAGGCACTAACCGACCAGCAACTGCGCGACTTGTTTGCGTACCTGCGTTCATCGCAGCCAGTGAATTGAACGAAGTCCCGTCGGCGGAGCGACGGGTGTACGGTACGCCCGTCGCTCCGCCGACGGGACGCCCTACAACGTTAATCAGTCAGCGAAACGGGGATCAGCACTTCCTCCCGATCAAAGAAAAACTTCGCGCCGCCGGTGGCGAAATTCGCTACGTCAGCAATTGAGGCTTTGCCCTCAGGCGATGCCAATATCGTATCGATAGCTTCTCGAGTGTCAGCGTAGAGTCCCACGATCATGAAATAGGGTGACTTCTCACCGGGTGCTACTGGTTCACACACTCCGATCGTCCAGCCCCTGAAACCATGCATTCTTTTGGCAATCGGAAGATGGACTTCGCGATAGTACCGCAGAAATTCATCAGGATTCGCGGGATGCCCATAGAGCACCGTTAGTCGATACATTATCGCTCCTTTTTGAGTTGAAGCGGTTTTTGATCACTCGTCTTTTCAGGAGCTTTCGTGACCAGCTCAATATGCTCAGCAACCGCTTCCGCCATTTCCCGGGCGATTCGTTCGCGAACCGCTGTCTTTCGATAGTTGCCGCCAAGTTCCAGCTGAATCGCATCGATGCCATCGGACCGGTGGCTTCCATAAGTTCGAACGATATGACCGCCTGTAAATCCTGCCTGTTCTTTTCCATCGAATGGATCTGGATGCACCTTCCAGTTTCGCTTCTTCAGCAAGGCCAGCAAAGAGTTCTCTCCGGCATGAAACTTCTCGCCATACTGTTTGCGCAGGCCTGACATCGTAAGTCCGTTCGAGGTACCTCGGTAAACCGTTTCCGCCGACGAACCCTGTCCATGGATATCAATCAACAGACCGAACATGTGTTTCTCACGAAGAGTCCGAATGGCGTCAGCAACCGCCGTATGGTACTGATCATAGACAACTCGCGCCAGCGCGTGCTCAACAGCAATCTCAGGAGGCCGATTGAAGTCGACATAACGCCTATGGACGCGTGATATCACAAACGACGGTCGCCCCTTCATGCGCTCGGCCAGTTGCCTGGCCACTTCCAGAGCCAACTCTTCTGTACCTCCATCACGGACAACTCGAAAGCCCGCCGGTCCTGCTTCCAGCCCTTCACCTTCCCTTGGAGGCACTCCTGGAATCTCCAAATTTCCTCCGTGCGGAGCAGAAATGACAACCGGCAGATCTCCCAACTGCGAAACGACAAGCTCTGAGCTGTCCTGAGCGAAAGCACCGGTAACCATCGGAAACACTGCCAACACCAGAACCAGTGCTTTGTTCAGAAAGGACCCTGATCGTTTTGCAATCTCTGTTGCTTTCCCCATTGACGTTCCCGGCAAAAATTGATGAGTGTTGTTTTTGGCTGCCAGCAGTTCTAACGAACAGCGGTGTTGTTTGCAGTTCGGTGCCGTTCTGACAACAATCGCTGCCCAAGTGAACACGTAAAGCAGCTGACCGCTTTCTCCGTCTGTTCAACGTATCCTCATACATACCTAACTTCCACCATCTCTCCCACCTGACTTCCGGAGTATTCCTCAATGGTCTCACGTCGACCGGTCTGGATAGCAACCCTGATTATCGGGCTTTCAGCCCTTAACTCGATTTGTCGTGCCGATGTCGGTGTGGGAGCAGTGCCGATCGAGGGTGCAGAAATGCTCATTGATGGCTCTCGCGAAATGCTGGACGAGAAATGGACGTACTGGCAGGGCCCCGGATTCAAATCCTCTCTTCCGATTAAATGGAAAATCGTCGACGACCCGGTTGATGGCGGCACCGCTGTCATGACAGATGACCCAGCGGCCGCAGGCGGACGATTCGGGGCAGCCGATATTGTGACCAAAAAAGAGTACCGCGATTTTCGCCTGCACATTGAGTTGTTGATCATGAATCCCGGTGGCAACAGTGGAGTCTATCTGCAGAATCGCCACGAGATTCAGGTTCTGGACGGCGATGATACTCCGCACGGAATGGCGGCCATCATCAACGAGACCGAGTCACCATACTACGCGTATAACGGTCGAGGAAGCTGGAACTCGTATGATGTTGTCTTCCGAGCGGCTCGGTTCAAGGACAGTCAGCGTGTTGAGAAAGCTCGGGCCACGGTTTACTTCAACGGCCAGAAAGTGCATCACAACTTTGAAATCAATCAGGTCTGGGGCGGCCCTAATTCTGGAATTGACGGCGGCAATGACGGTGGAAAAGGAATCACCGATACTCCGGGCGGGATTAAGCTGCAGTGCGAAG
>JBIIIF010000060.1:0-30057 GCA_044235005.1 Planctomycetaceae bacterium
GCATCGGCTGGAGCACAGCAGCTTGGGTCAGCATTGCAACCGTTGCCACCATTGCCACAAGCATCGGCTGGAGCACAGCAGCTTGGGTCAGCATTGCAACCGTTGCCACCATTGCCACAAGCATCGGTTGGAGCACAGCAGCTTGGGTCAGCATTGCAACCGTTGCCACAAGCGTCAGCTGGTGCACTGCATGTTACTGGGCAGCAGCTTGAACCCGGGTCGCCGCACGTATCACAACATGGCGGCTTAATGTCTGAACACTTGCGCTGGTACGTGTACACATTCGTGTGGCACGGACGAGCAATCGTTGGCTTGCAGCAGGCTGGCTGACAATCTTCAGCACAACCGCAGCTCTTACATCCGCCGGAACCAAACAGCCCGGCATCAGCCGAAGCAGTCATTCCAGCCAGTGCGAGTACCGCACTGAATACGCGAGTCCATTTCATCTTGAAGAGTCTCCTTCTCATGGAAATCGTTCCTTCGACCGCCCTGACCAGCCTGATCATCCGTGAAAAACTAACACCTCGGCAAAACCATTGCCGATTCCCTCGACCTGCGGCGGGACTGGTTTGAACCTTCACACCACGTCGCTGCTACTCAGAATCACGGACAACCAAACAGGCTTTACAATCGATGATTTCGCATCTGTATTTCGGGCCATTGAGATCTCCATGATCTCAATGTTTGCCATCTGCAGTTCGAGGGGGCTGGACAGGACTATCGTCGAAGCTGTTTCCTTCGCTTGAGTTTCCGCAGATGATTGCCAGGCAATTACTTACGCCGTTTTTGGGTCCACATGTAACGGTTAAGGAAGATGGAGGAACTGAAGATGAATCTCCGGCCTGAACAATCACTACAGCCATCAGAGTCGTGTTAAGCTGGTCAGGAGAACGGTGAGTTTTCACTCAGTATTGATTGTTCGTTTTCTGAGGACAGGCTCCAGTTCCTTACAGATTTCACCAGCAGTTTCTGCGCGTACGATTTGCCTTCCCGGAATCTTCAAGCGAAGTGAATCTTTCGTCCACGTCAGAAGGACCCTGAAGCTTCACAAAGTGAGCCGCCAGCGATTAATGACGCACGTCATCGTCTTCAGCGTACTCATCACGAGTTCAGCCTGAATGTGGCGCGCAAAAACTCTTCAGCTTACGCGGGCTGCAAAAGCGATGAGTCACGATCCTCGCGACGCAGCATCGCGGCGATCCCTTCCAGCAGCATCAATGCGGCCAGCACCAGCAGTACGACAGCGATCCAGGCCACCGGGTCAGAGCTGACCCCATTCGCAAACTTGGCCTTCACCATTGTCGTCAACGCCCACGAACTCATGATGTACATGAACATGGCCGGGATTCCGGTCACAAACAAAACCCAGATTGCTCGGCGAGTTCTCCAGAGCCAAACCGTCACTCCCAGCAGCGTCAATGCGGCCAACAATTGATTGCTGGCTCCAAAAAGTTCCCAAAAAATTCGCCAGGCAGGTGCCGGCTTCCCATTGAGCATCAGCTTTTGAGTGACAAAGAACGCTGGAACACCTGCAGTGAGAATCGTGCCGAACCAGCGTCCACCAGCGCTGCGCCAGCCAGTGAGTTCCTGAATGATAAAACGTCCCAGTCTCGTACACACATCCAGGGTGTCAAAAACGAAGGTATTGAACGCCACCAGCGCAAACACGATGCCGACTCGCGGTGCAAAACCGACCAGACTCAGGAACGAACCGATACCGTTGGCATAGATCAGGCTGGGATTAGGATTCTCGGTTGTCACCAATGGAGAATCAATCGGCAACATCATGACGCAGCACAGCGACACGATCGCAACCATAGCTTCCAGCAGCATTGTGCCATAACCAATCGGTCGAGAACTGGTTTCCCGATTTAACTGTTTGGATGTCGTTCCCGACGCAATCAGGGCATGAAATCCCGAACAGGCTCCGCAGGCAATCATGATAAAAAGGAACGGGAAGAGTGTTGTCCCCTTGGGCGTCATCCAGCCCATCATCGCTGGCTGAAGAATCGGTTTGCCTCCCAGAGCCAACCCGAGTCCCGCAGTGGCCAGTGCCGCGTACATGAAATAACCACCTAGCTGTCCGCGCGGCTGCAGCAACAGCCACATCGGCGTCATCGAAGCTGCGACACAATAGACCAGAAGAAAAATGTCCCATGTCCGCACTGCGTAAAGATTGGCGTCGGCGACCGACAATCCGGGATTCCAGGCCATGAAGATTGAATCGACATTCAGTGGCACAAATTGCCCAATCCAGATCGCGACACCAACCAGTGGCAGAAAAACCCAGGTCGCCTTTTCCATTGAGAGCACTCGGGATCTGACGAGCAGCCCCATCACCAGCGGCAGAATCAGATAAATCAATGACGATGTCGCAACTCCGCCGGACTTGACCAGCATCGCGGTATCTGAGTTTCCGGTTTTCTCTGCAGCTTCCGCCATCGTCTTGTAAGGCGTGTTGGTCTCCAGATCGAGGGCTCCCACGAACATGGAAGCCGTGATGTCGGTAAACGCCACGACAATATAAACCAGTGCCAACCAGACGAAGGCCAGAAACAGCAGGTAAGCTCGATGGCTGATGTGAACTCGCACGACTTCGATAATCGATGACGCTCGATGCCGGATCGACGCCACCAGTGCCGCAAAGTCGTGAACTCCTCCGATAAAAATCGACCCAAGCAGAATCCACAACAGCGCGGGAAGCCAACCAAATGCGAGCGCCGCAAAGATTGGCCCCACGATCGGACCTGCAGCCGCGATCGCAGAAAAGTGCTGGCCAAGCAACGGGGCCGTTTCGCAAGGCACATAATCCACATCGTCCCGCAGTGTATTTGCAGGAGTCGGCGTTCTGTCATCAAGCAAAAACAACCGACTGAGCAGCCGACCGTAAGTGAAATATGCGATTGTCAGAATCACGGCTGAGCAGCCGACAATGGCCAGCATTTCCATGTCACACAGGCTCCGGAGAAGAAGGTCAGAGAGCCCCCGATTCTAACGCAGGGACTTTCTGATGTCACTCACCATACTCTGCATGGAACCGAGAACCCTGATTAAACCTTTGATTACCGTACCGTTCTCCGCCATCAGAGTTTCTCGCTGGCAGAAGAAACCCACTCTCGCGAAACTCGCACTAACCAACGTGGACTACTGCCGTGATGCCTCTTCAAACCGATCAACGACATCCCTGAACTCTTTCAACTGTGAATAATCCTGGTGCCAGGTTGTGTACATCACGCCGATCACGTCCGGAATGTTATTCTTGCGAACCGTCTCCAGCCATTTGCCGATTTGCTCGGCGTCCGCATCATAGAAGCCGGCCAGAACCTGCTTGTGACCTCGCTCGGAGAAGAATTTCAGGCTTTCCATACGAACCCCAAAGTTCCAGTTCATGATGACAACATCTTTATCCAGCCCTTTCCATGAACCAGACAGGTCTCCATTAACCAGATAGTAGTTATCAACCGCATTGTGATGGGGGTCAAACATGTCGTTCCAAACAAAGATTCGACTCTCCGCCCGCTGATCACGAAGAATCTGCGTGCAAGCTCGAACGTTTTCAGCCGCGACTTCTCCGGGAGTCTTCTTTGCTTTCTGGAAAGATTCATCCCATCCCATGACGCGCCATTCGTCGTGCGACATCATTCGATCTGTTCCCGGGAAGATTTTCTCCACCCCGTCTGCGTGCTCCTTCAGGAGTCGCACAAACTCCGGCTCCGTTACGCAGGCACAGACCTGACCATCGTAAATCACATGCGGATGATACCACGAAACTCGCAGGCGAGTTCCGTTCGCCCAGTTCACTTTCATGCGGATCGGAGGTGACTCATGCCACACCTCGTATTCACCGGAGTAAGGAACGTTTCCCAAAAGCTCGTCGCGAACAACATCGTAGTCAACGCCTTCCTGTAGCTCGCGCGTCCGATCTTCTTCCGTCGTGACCTTTAGCGGCGTTCCCGGTCGACGCAACACATTCAGCAACCCGCATTCTTCGATCGCCGGGTCTGCAAGCCACATCGATCCTCCGGTTGGCCCCCATGAACCGATATAGACATTCACAGAACTATTCGCGAGAGAGTTAAATGTGATGTGCTGAACGGACCAGTCCTGAGTCCGCCCGACCTTCAGATTGGTGTGAGTTAACCTGCGACCAGTTTCAGACTCCAGTACCGTAATCTGCGGTTGTCCTCGAAAGTTCTCCGTCTTTACTCGAACCGAAACGTGATAATGTCGAAACGGCGAAACCGCCAGCGTCTTCATCGCGCGGCAGTTCTCACCATTTGGCTCGGTCACTCGCAGACCCTCGCCATCAGGCTTAAGCGGCTCATCAATAAACCGCCATGCCTTTCGCTCCGAGAACGACGGCAAAGAAACGGCGGGATCCGGAACAATCTGAGCTTCACCATCGCGAACTTCAAATAAGGCGTCTCGAACAGGCAGCCCCTCCGCCAGATTCACGTTCTGGGAGAGCAAATTGTTTGAGTAACCAACCGGAAAAACCGCTGGCACCAGTTGCAGATTCAGTTCCCGGGCGAGCCCTTTGATTCTTTCGATATGAGCAAAGTACTTTTTATCCAGTTCATGCAAACGACAAAACTTGGAATCGGTAATCAGAAAATGAGTGTACCCAAGACTACTGGCATCCCGCATGAGCTTATCAAGACGATCAACTTCAGCCGGAACAAGAAAGTTCACCGGCGCGTAGACCCAGCGTTCAAATTGTTGCCCGCATGCTAACGCGTCGGAAATACAAATAGCGAAGACGAAGCTCAGCAGCCACTTCAGCAATTTCCCGTTCACGCAGCTCTGGCGATTCAGGAACTGGAAAATCTGCATAGCGTTTCTCGCTGCGAGCACTAACGACATCGCAAAAGGATGGAGCCCGGCACTTTCCGGAAAGATTTCGAATCCAGATTGTGCCCGGCAAGTCGCTTCCGATCAATCACTGGCTCTGCAAATTATTCTGACTCAGCGGCACTGCCATCGTTTGCCTTGTACATTCGCCGTTCATACGCCAAGGACTCTACAGCGTGTTGATTTAATTCCAACCCGCTGCTTCAGAGAGGGATTGCTTTTGAACAATACGGCAACTTTTATTCCTCACTCACTTTTCGGGTTGTGAAAACCCATGAAATCAATACGCCGCCTACGCAGAGGAATTCACCCGCTATTCAGGTGAAGTTGCGGGCTCAAACTGCAGCGTCAACATTTTCCGGCGCACGATCGAAGTGATCCCTCCAGGAAATGTCCAACGACGCGGTGCACCGGTCAGGGCTGCCGCAGAGAGCCGCTCCCATTGTGCTGCATTCATCTGCTGCCGAGGCCATCGCTTGCAAGCCCAATGCAGAATTAAGGCGTGGCGAACGAAGGGTTTCGGCCAACGCAGGAGTTCTCTGCAGTCCAACTGAATCTGATGATCACTTTCCTCTCGAACCGCGCTGTGGATTATTCGAACCGACAGTTCATCGATCACTCTCATTGTGTGACCAGCCTGGTCGCTCAGAGTCTGAAGAGAAACCCCAAGCGAACCAGAAATCTCTTTCGGCATGGAATTCAGGACGTGCCGAATCTGATTCCTCGTAAACTGTGATGTGTTGTTAGAAGAATCTTCTCGAAATGTGATCCCACGACGACGCACAAAATCACGAATCACGACCGGACTCAGCTTCAACATGGGGCGGACCACTTGCAGGCCGGGAGCTAACTCACGGACTTCCGGGATTCCACAAAGTCCTCGCAGGCCTGTGCCTCGGAGGATGTTGAAGACCAGAGTCTCCGTTTGATCCTGCTGGTGATGAGCCGTCAAAACGACGGGCAGGTCGAGCGACTTTGCAGTCCGAGCAAGAAATTCGTAACGAGCTTTCCTCGCCGACTCCTCCAGACTGCCCCGCGAATCAGCATCGAGCGTCCCCGGAACAATTCGCTCCGCGACACAATGCACCCCTAGCGATGAACACGTTTCTTCCACGAATCGTGCATCCTCATCGCTTTCTTCACTACGAAGGCCGTGATTCAGATGAGCCACGGCGACCCTGCCCAATGACGATTGACGACCAATCTCCACCAAACCGTGCAGCATCGCCATGCTGTCAGCGCCACCGGAGACCGCGAGCAGCATCCCCTGCCCTGCGACGCCATGCCGCTCCAGCCCATTGAGCAATCCCGTCAGGAAGGCAGGCCCCTGTTCCGCCGAGGGGATCGTGGCCAGCACTGTGAAACTGTTCAGGCCGGTTGATTCGCAGTCCCGCTTTGGTAGCATTCCCCTGTCTCTTTTTTTAACTCGTCGAAAAACTGTTCTGCGGGGAAGAAAGAGTGTCTACAGATTTGGTCTTCCCGACCTGCTGTGAAACTGAAAGTATGATCGCTCGGCGTTGGTTCTCCAGTGCTGAGCAGCCTGAATTCGGCTTTAGACTCAATTGAGTCTCTTGACCCACGACACACATGGTTTTAATCGGACTACTCATTCTATTGGTCTCATGCCTGCTGGGGGTCGCAGTTTTCCTGCGGCCCGTCTTCGGTGCGCGCGACTCCTGGATGGCTGTCGGTGGCATTCAATGCTCGCTGGCAGAATCTCCGGATGTCGATGAAACAGACCTTACGTTGCCTTCCGCAACGGGACCGCCCGGCCCGCTGGCTGTGTGGCGACGGTCCGAATTGCTTCATCGCGGCCATGTGTTGAATAGTGTATCGATTCCGGCTGCTCAGACCCTGCTGCCTCTCTGGCCGATGATCTCGACGGACTATCAGGCGGCAAATTCCGCTCAGTCTTCGGATCTGATCCTGCCTTCAGCTCTTCACTGCTCTTTGTGAGCCGGCAGAGTTGGTTTATGAATTGAAGTGAGAGGCGTTTCCATGGCAGATCCGCTGATCGTCGGCAGTTTGGCCGGGATCGTGGGTGTTGGTGTTGGCTACTTTGTTGATCGACTGATCAAAGGAGGGGCCTACAAGACCCGTGATGAAATTGTCCAGCAGGCTCAGCGCGATGCTGAGAACCTGCGGAAGGATCAGGAACTCAAGATCAAGGAAGACATGCTCCGGCGACGCGAAGAGCTGGAAGCAAAGCTTGAAGAGTCCCGCAATCAACTGCGAAACCGAGAACGCGAACTGGACAAACAGCAGGCTCATCTCGAAGAGCAGCAGGATTCCTTCCGCAAGAAGGAAAAAATGCTCCAGGGAACTCAGCAGAAGCTGGCTGATCGCACAAAGGCGATGGAAGCCAAAGAGGCAGAACTGAATCGACTTCTGAAGGACGAGCAGGAAGTTCTGTACAAGATCAGTGAGCTGACTCGTGAACAGGCAACCGAACAGCTGCTCAAGCGACTGGATCGTGAACTGTCCGATCAGACCGGCGCAATGATTCTGAAACATGAAGCGGAAATCAAACTGGATTGCGAGCGAAAAGCCCGAGAAATCATCGGAATGGCCGTGCAACGCTACGCGTCAGCTCACACCTCCGAAACAACGGTTTCCACTGTCGATATTCCCAGCGACGAAGTTAAGGGGCGGATCATCGGTCGCGAAGGCCGAAACATCCGAGCCTTCGAAAAAGCAACGGGCGTGGACGTCATCGTCGACGACACCCCTGGTGTGGTGATCGTATCGGCCTTCGATAACGTTCGCCGCGAGATCGGCAAGATGTCGCTGGCCAAGCTGATTCAGGATGGTCGAATTCATCCGTCTCGAATCGAAGAGATCGTCGCCGAAACAACCAAGGAGATGGATGAGCATATCCGCAAGCTGGGCTTGCAGGCGTGCGAAGAAGCCAGTGTTCGCGGTTTGCACCCGAAGATTGTCGACCTGATGGGGCGTCTGCATTTTCGCGTCAGCTACAGCCAGAACGTTCGTCAGCACTCCATTGAGGTCGCTCATTTGACCGGAATGATGGCCGAGCAGCTTGGTCTCGACGGTACGATTGCTCGTCGTTGTGGATTTCTGCACGATATCGGGAAAGCCGCGGACCACGAAATGGAAGGCGGCCATCCGGCCGTGGGTGCGGAACTGCTGAAGCGATACGGTGAAGGTTCAGAAGTTGTTCATGCCGCCGCTGGTCATCATGATGATATTCGGCCTGAACACATCTATACGGTGCTTGTAGCCGCCGCTGATGCTATCTCGGCAGCTCGCCCGGGTGCCCGTCGTGAAACTCTGGAAAAATATGTGCGTCGTCTCGAAGAACTGGAAGGTCTCGCCTGCGGCTTCCCTGGCGTGGATCATGCCTTCGCAGTTCAGGCCGGTCGTGAGATTCGCGTAATTGTGGATTCCAGTCGAGTCAACGATCGCCAGGCAGCACGCATGAGTCGTGATATTGCCAGCGCGATTGAGCAGTCGTTGACCTATCCGGGAGAAATCAAAGTCACCGTACTTCGCGAAACTCGCAACGTGGAGTACGCAAAATAGAAGTTGATCCAACCGATGCCTTTATGCCCAAACGTCGAACTTTAGACAGAATAATTCTCGCGTGAGTACCAGGAAAACAACTTCAAAGTCTGCAATCCAGCCCGTTGATCCGGATGCGCTGCGCGATCTTTTGGGGTACCTTAATTTTTCACAGGGGACCATAAGTCCTCGCTTTCGTGCCACACTGAACAGCCTTTTTCGAGATTCGGAGAGAGCGAAGTCTCCAGCCGTACTTCGAGACTATCTGATCGGTGAATTGCAGCGGTTGTCAAAGTCTGGTGATGCCGCCTGCGCTGATCCCACGCAGGCAGAATCAGTGATCCGATTGACGATCGATGAATTGATTCCTGCCTACCGATCACATCATGCGGACTTGCTGGGGCATCTGTCGGAGCCGGATTTCTATGCTCCGTTTCTGCTGGCCAGAATGTTTGAATCGGTCCTTGCCGCTCGAGCGGAGGTTGGGGATGACAAAACCGCAAAGGTCGTTGAATCGACTCTGAAACGGCTCAATCATTTCGTTGGATATCGCCCTGTCGCCGTTCTGGAAAATGATCGCCGCTCAGAAGTGTATTCAGGTGAGAGATTCTGCCCGCTGCCTCTGTATTTTGGCGACGTCGGTGCGGCTGTTGGTCCGTACGAAAAAATTGTCAACGCGACGATCGCGTTCATGCGCGGACTTCCTGAAGATCTTGTCGGCAGTTCCCACTTTGCTTTGGATCGGCTGGCTGAGCTGAGTCTGGATATGAGGTCCCACGACCATCTGCATCCGGTCAACAAACGCACGAACTATGTGTTCGGTGAATGGGATCCCGATGAAATCGACACGAAAGGCTTCTACCGGCGATTCATCGTCAGGCGGCTGATTCTTGATTCGCTGATCGACTGGATCCAACGCGGAGCCAAAGCAGATGATCCGGAACGACTTTACGATGCCTCGGCTGTGCTGGCCGGAACCATCCTCATGGCATCTGCCATCAGTGGATCCGGACCTCAGACTTACGACTCCAGTGTCTCACTGACGTCTCTCCTGCCCATCGTGGCTCGCCAACGCGATCACTTCTACCAGCGACTGCTGGACACAGCGACCGGAGATCGTGCTCGCCGCCTGAAAAAGCTAGCCAACGAATCGCGACAACCTTTCGGCCACGTTCGCCATGAACTGAACATGTACCTCGCTAAGTACGGCGCGGATCAGGTACAGCATCGCCATCTGTCGTGGATGTTCGCGCGGATGGGATTTGAAGAAGCAAGCTGCGAAGAAGCATCGGTCATCCCCTGCCTCTCTGCCCGGTTCGAATCGGAAATTCAGTCGCGACTTGTCATGGTCCCTCGGACTGTGCGAGCCGGACAACTGGATACTGCGCGCCGCTTGATTACGGAGGTCATTGAGTTTCTGCACCGTGGCATCGAATGCGGCGGGTTGGTCGACCCCTGGAACATCCTTGGGTTTCAGGGTTTGTTTCCGCTGTTCTTTACTCGTGAGGATTCCATCCCGGATTCACGTGTTGAGGTTCTGCTGGACATCATGGGACAGATTTTTGATGTCTGTTCACTGACGATGAGCGAAGCAGCGGCCACAGGCCGCAAAGATCTGCATGATTCGGTACTCAAGGACTTCCGCGAACTGGCCGAACATTGGGATCGATATGCCACGACAACGGTCAACGATCTGACTCAGGTCGAAGGCATGAAGTCGGTCGAAGCGGCAACTCAGGTCGCCCGAGTGCTCGCCGAATGGAGAACGGCCGGTGAATCTGCCGGCGATATCAATTTCTGGCGACGACATGTCGAAGATTTTGATGCGACCAGCAGTTTTGCTCAGGTCGTCACTGCCCTGCTCGATCGGAAAGATCATGTAGCGGCGATGGGATTGCTGATGCAGTGGCTGGGGCAGGCTGAAACAGTGCCCCTGGAAAACGGACCGCATTCTATTCACCGAATGCTGCACCGACTGCTTCAATGCATCTGTGATCAATCGGAACCTGAAAAGCGCTGGAATCATCTCCGCAGACTGTTTGCATTCATCGAAGCGAACGCGGGGCTGTTCTGGGAAATTCCAAGTCTTGGAGAATTTGCCGAGCAGCGTAAACGTGGCCGGAAAGGTGGCAAAGAAAAGGCCAAGGACGATCTCGATATCGAACATCTGTTCGATGGCGACGAATCCGAAGATAAGATTCTGGAAGCGGCCTGGGATGACGTCACCTATCGAGATTCCACGGATGACGGCAACGCCTCCGACACAATGGATGGTGCGTCTGCTCCGGGGACGACTGAGTTTGAAGTCCTCTACCGCCAAATGGAACCTCGCCTGAAGTTCCTGCATACCGTTGGTTCACTGTGGGGAATCGCCGCGGTCTGGATATCCCGTTCGGCTGCGACGTTGACCGCTGCGGACGATCAGAAAGAACACCTTCGAGAATGGCTGGCTTCTATTCGGGGACGACTGCACGGACTGGGCGAACTGGTCCGCGAAGTCCGCGATTATGAAATTACAACGCTGGGCTCCGGTCTGGAAGGCAACATTGAGTACGACATTCAAATGCAATGTCGATTTCTTCTGATGCAGAATGCTCTTTCGACGACCGTCGAATTCCTGATGGCCGAGCGACTCATTGGCGCGGTCATCTCAGAAGAATCGATTACTAAGGATACGGCATCGCTTGATCGACAGCTCTCGCGAATGTTCGGTGCCGTGTTTGCCCGCAGTGCCGAAGCGGCTCGCCAGTGTTTTCCAACTCTGTGCAAAGAACTGAAACGACGACCACTTCTTTATGTGCCATTCGAAAACGGGGGACAGCCCGCAGCGATCCTCAAAGCACGCACATTACAGTCGGTGATTCGAGTTCTGTTGAGTCAGCTCCCGAGACTTGGATTGCTGTCGGAAACCTTTGAGTTGTTGCAGGTGGCCCTGCAGATGGAGCGAACTTCTCGACCATCAGGGCAAGCCGTCACGGAATTTGATCGCCTGTTCCGAATCGGGCTCAGCAGTTCTGTGGAAGCGATTCTTCAGTCGGCTGCGAAATGGAAGGGTGAATCAAGCCAGAAGGTTCGCAATATTCTGAAGCGTATTCAGCGTCTGCTGGATGCTTATTCAGACCTATGGACTCGACACAGTGGCTCTATGCGTCTTTCGGTTGTCGAAGACCTTCACGACGAAGAGTATGCTGAAGACGTCAAGCAGTTTATCGAGACCTACGGAGAAGATCTGTTCCATACGCGAATGCTGACTCTCGGCAATGCGCGTGCCATTCTTCATCACGGTGCAGAGTCGCTATTCGACGAACTTCAGCAGACGGTCGCATTGACTCAGAACGTGAAGATTCTGGAAGATCTCGAAAGCGGCGAACTGGACCGCGAGGATGCCGCGGAACTGGCGGAGTTTGTCTACGAATGCGTCGTCGACAATTTCGATCGATTCCTCGAGTACAACACGACGACGACTCACTCGGACTATGGCAATCGCCTGTATTGTCTGCTGGATTTTCTTCGGCTCGAAGCTTTGTACGACCGCTTCGAATGGAACACGATCCCGTGGCAGGTTGCTCACGAGACGATGGTTCGCAAGGGAGAACTGGAAGTTGCAGCCGGTGTCGAAGAGTATGTCGGTGATGAATCCCGGGACATCGCCAATTCGTTTGTCGAAGAACTCGTGCAACTGGAAGCCGAATACGGAGTCCGCCTTCCGGCCCTGCATGATCATGTTGGGGAACGCGTTGTCGGCGCACTGGCTCAGAACCGCATGGCAGCCCTGGTTTCTCGAGCCTGCTCAGACGCGGCTGGACTGTCACAGGAAGAAGTGAACAGCAACTTCCAGACGCTGCGTCAGGAAATCGCAGACTTTATGAGCACTCGGATTGGTTCAGGTATCGAACCCCCCGACTGGATGCAACGTCTCGCGTCAGAGCTTGACCGAGTTCAGGAAGGTCGTCCTGGCCAATTGTCTGATTCGTTAATGGAAGGCGATTTTCAGAAGCTATCGCAGAAAGCAATTGATCAGCAGATTTCTGACATCAGCCGCCTGAACGATGCAGCGGGCAGTGGAATGTGAACAGACCGCAAGGGTTTGTTCTCAAATGGCAGTCATTCTCCGAGTGACGCATTGCGATCTGCCTGATGCGGATCGTCCTGAAAAGAGACAATCGGTTCGGTCGCGGTGTGCGGGCCAAATCGCAATTCATCACTCGGAGAGTGATGGCTACTTTTGTTCGAGACCTGCAGATGCGTTTTGTCCGACGGCTCTAAACCTGCGGCAACGGCCGCAGGAGACTTCACGCTGGGCCTGACCTCAGACTAACCAAACCGCCAGTCGACTTCGATGAACCGGGCCACTCAATCCATCAAGTGCATGTCACCCCTCATAGCTGCAGAGGACATGGCTTTCACTGGACGGCTCGTAAGTCAAGATCGTGCTGCCCAGTTCAATTGTTGCCTTACGGGCGAAATTCAACGACCCGCTGTTCGGCGACAAAATGAAGTACTTGGTCACAGCAAAGCGTGCGACACGCTGACGTTTCCGGAACGTGAACGTGCCACCCACTTGTGAACTGAAGAGAAACGCGAACGACTTTTTTGTTTGCTTTAAACCACACAGGCCGTTGTGCACGACGCCGATCACTTTACCAAATCAAATTTGAACTCACTGCTTTCTGCTGAAACCGTAGCCTTCAGGTCTGTACTGGCTGGATCCATGTACTTTGAAGGGATTATAAACTTCAGGACCGGTGGCGTTACGCCTTCAGCAGGCGGCGTGTTATTCACTGGACCAGTGACCGTCACACGGTAGTTTCCCGGAAGTACCCCGTTACCGAACAGAAATCTCCCGCCCTCCCTCAACTCCGCTATCGCAGCATCACCAGTAGACGAGGACGAGAAATTCACCGTCCCTTCCGTCAAGGGTTTGCCGTCCAAAGTCACGCTCCCACTCACTTCCACTGTTTTGGGAATTGTGGGCGTTTCAGAACAACCCTGAAGTGAACTCAGACCGGCGATGGCAAGTACAAACAGCCAACGACAAGAACGCATAGATCGTTTTCCTTGAATGGATTGGGATTCAAAAAGAGGAAGAGAACGCTGTCTTCAGGCTTCCAATACCTGGCCACCATCTTGAAAACAAACCAGACGCAGCGAGGCTACGTCTGGTTACTCTCTTACACGAAAATCATGCAGTCCGGCTGCAGCTTATCAGAATTCACCCAGCGGAACGCCGTCTTCACGAGAGCACAGATTGCGAAGAATGCCCATATCGACGTTATCGGAAAGAAACCGAACGGAGCCATCCCCCAGCAATCCGTGAATACCACCAATGTGGAAAGAGTTAATCACGGTGTTCGCATCCCATGGATTGTCAGAACCTGCAGCCATCGTCGGTGAATTGATGCGGTACTGAACGCCAGTCAGCCCTGAGCTCCACGAATCAGCTCCACCCGGATTAGTGCCGGTTACAGGGTTAGGGAAATTCGTCCCGGTGTAACCACCATAGTATCCCGCTCGCATGTCACGAGTACCAACGCGGCCTGATTGCTCCGCAACCATCATCACATTGGAAGTGCCGTCCACAGCATCGCGCATCCTGGTCTGCTGATTGTGGAGCAACATGCCATTGTTGGTGTAAAAGCCGCCGTAATTGCTTACCGAACCGACCGTACGTCCGGCAATGTCCGGAGTAGCGCCGGAGATTCCGACATACATTGGGATCTGAGTTCGCAGATTGTTGTTGTAGGTCGTTCCAACGGAGCTGTCTGCGTTCGGATCCAAAGGACTGGACGGGCAGATGTAGGATGCAATCTTATGATTCTGCAGGGCAGTCGTGTTGGCGTTCGTTACAAGTCCGGAAAAGGAGAGATTGAAGTCCATTCTTGAATACAAATTCGCTTGTTCAAGATACGGGAAGATATGTAACCGCCAGTTAGGAATTCGGTCCCACCCAGTGGCGAAGTTTGACCCTGACGGAAAACATGTTGATGTACTTTCGTAGTTATGCAGCGCCAGTCCGATCTGCTTCATGTTGTTTTTGCACTGTGTGCGGCGAGCAGCCTCACGGGCCTGTTGAACTGCCGGCAGCAGCAGTGCAATCAGAATTGCAATGATGGCGATCACCACCAGCAATTCAATCAAGGTAAAGGCACGACGCTTTTCTCTTCGCATAAAACTTCTCCTGAAAATGAACAGCTGAACAAAAACGACCCAATGATCATCGGAACCAGAATTCAATTGCCTTGAAGAAAGGCGAACACCTGGACACTATCGGCTCCTGAACTTTCGTACAACGCGACCCTTGCAGAAATTCTCTCTTTTTCGTTCGGTCCGATCCCGCTGATACGCAAGCCCATCCCCGTGAAATTGTGTGGTGCTACGTTTCCTGAAGCTTCTCGACCGAAACGCAACGGTTGACGAACCAAGGAAATGCAACTCAAGTGCCAGAAGCCTGAATTGTTCTCTGATGACGCTCCAATGATCCGGGTAACGTCCCCACGCGGTGGTTGCGCCCCTTCATTAGCTCCAGCAGAGCCGAGCCTTCTGGAGTGTTTGACTCAACAGCAGTGCTCATTCATTTTCGTCTAACGTCGATGCTTAACATCTCTATCGTAAGCAAATGTTCCCTCGAGATCCCTGCCGAGCATCCTCAATGGAATCTCTGCATTGCCTAAATTGACGGCAGTCGTGCCTATGGCAACGATTGCCGATTTGATCAGGCCACTCTTGGCCGCATCACACCTAAGTATTTATCTTCTCAACTAACCAAGCCAGCAGCCCATGTAACATTGAAGTCGCAGTTCAACGCTCATTACTTATCACGACACTTCGTCCCTCAACCGCCGTCCAGAAAGCTGCTGTTGGGACATTTTCGTACACTTCATTATGCCCCGACGGCCAACGGATGGCGATGTCGACCATGTCGGCGGCTCCCACTCCAAAGACCATCTGTCGCTCGTTGCTGGCCTGATAGCCATCACCCGCAACCAACTGCTTTGACCATGTTCTGTCGCTTGTCCTCACTTCAACTGTGGCTCCGATCGCTTCTCGCGCCGAAATAATGCCAACCAACTGAAGAGCGATGAACTTTCCCTCCGACGCTGTGCGATTGGTGAGTAACGCCGTCGAGCTGTCAAGAGTACCCACGATCAGGTCCTCAGCCCCATCGCGATTCCAGTCAATTCTCGCCACCGCACGCCCCAGATACTGCCCTTCAAACCATGGCCCAAGTTGAGTCGCGGAGATCTCATCGAAGCGTCCTGCTCCGGCGTTACGAAAGAACTGGGTCGGCATATGCAACGGGATGCCGCGAGCTGTCTCATCATCTACATGCCCATTCGTAACGAACAGATCTGACCAGCCATCCAGATCCGCATCCAGAAACTGAGTTCCGAAACCCAGTTGCCGAATGCTGGGCTCCTTCAGCCGCGCTTCAAGAGTTGCATCAAAAAACATCAAGGTCGGCTGTCGCTGATACAACGTGTTGGACTCGTTGAAGTAGTTGGTCACGAAAAGGTCAAGTTGCTGATCGCCGTCCGCATCTCCGGCTGCAATCCCCATGCAGGCCTGCGTTCTTCCTTCGCGGTCAAAAGCCAGCCCCGTGACGACACCGGACTCAACAAACTGCGGCACACTACCAGGTGTCACCGTTTGATTTTGAAAGAAGAAATTGGCGGTTGTATCGTTGCCCACAAACAGACTCAGACGCCCGCTTCCTTCAAAATCTGCCGCTATCACGCCCAGACCTTTACCTCCCGGTGCGATGATCCCGGCTTCTGCCGTAACATCCTTGAACTGGCCATTGCCAAGATTCAGCAGCATCTGATCTTCGGCCGCGTCGAATTCATGCGGGGTACAGGCTCGTGGAGTTCCATCGGCCTGATAGCAGATTCGATTCAGCAGATTGGGTCCCGTCAGATAATTGACAATGTAAAAATCTGGCAGAGTGTCTCCGTTGAAATCCGCACAAGCCACGCTGGTAGACCACGCATCCCCCACAATTCCGGCTGACTGAGTGATGTCAGAGAACGTGCCATCTCCGTTATTGCGAAAGAGTCGGTTCTCTTTCACATTGGCGACGAATACGTCTGGCAAACCATCGGCATCAATATCGCCAACGGCCAGCCCCTGACTGTAGCTGGTTTCCTCAACACCTGCCGCAGTCGTCGTGTCCTGAAAACCGGTGCCGCGTTGATTCCGAAAGACTCGATCCGACGGCGGATGCGGCTCATCTTCAGGCCAGTCGCCGCCCTGAGTCAAAAAAACATCCGGCCAGCCGTCGCGATCGTAGTCAACTACTCCGGCACCACCTCCCGAGAACTGGAACATCCTCATACCCGGCCCAGCCATTTTGTCGCCGTGTTGATATTCGAATCGCAATCCTGCCGCGCTCGATTCGTCCTCAAATCGGATCAAACTGTTTGTTGAAGGACCCATCTGCTGCGGGACCGCATTCGATTGTGTCAGCGAGTTTGAATTCATCCATTCGGGCAGCGAGTAATTGCTCAGATCGTGCCCTAACGCCGGCTGAGCAGACTTCTCGACTCGAGGAACGTCTGAAGATGGCCGATGAATTTTGCTGAGTGATTCCGCGCCCTGCGGAAATCGTTTTCGCAGCATCTCGGCCCACGTCCACGCTTCCGAGGCGTGGCCACATTCCTGGGCCGCGAGGGCGACGCGAACAACTTTCTCCGGAGATGGTTCAACATTGTACTGTTTAGCTGCGAGCAGCAGTTGTTGCAGGTGGTCGTTCCGACGCTGGAAGGCTTCGGCAATCTGAATTTCACCCAGCGATGCCAGAGCCTGGCCCAACTGATGATGTGCGCTACGGTGCGCGGGGTCGCGTCGAGCTGCTTCCCAATAGCATCGCACGGCGCCTCTTATATCCTGATGACTCAGCGAATAGTCGCCTCGCACAGCCCAGATATCAGCATGCTCATCACACCCCACCGGCAGACTGGCATGCCACTGAAGGAACCCCGCGTCAGCGCCAGCTTCCTTGAGAATCCTTCCCAGGCGCGCCTGAGCATCGCAGAGATCAGGGCGTTGTGTGAGAGCCTTTTCATAAAGTGGTCTGGCCGAAGAGAAATCATGATGCTGCCACGCCTGATGCGCCGCAGAAAGCTGTGTCAGAGCGTCATCAGGCGCCGCCTTCTGGTAGTTGGCCAGCGCTGCGGAGTTCTCGGCCGCTGTATCGCCCAGACCAAGCAACACCAGATCCACATCGGTCGCGTGTCCTGCTCGTACACGCTTGATTCGCAGGTCGAGCGTCAGGCTTGTCAGACCACAGAGTCCGTACAAAGCCGCGAGATGAGCTTCTGCCGCATGCTGATCGCCGGGCGATTCCACGGCTTCACGAAGAAAAGCTTCCGCCTTCGTGGGTTGAGAGAGTTGCAGCAGAAGAATGTCACCCGCTCGAAAACATGCGGCCGCACGGCGTTCATGATTCGCAGGGACGCGCTCATATTCCGCGACGGCCGACGTGTAATCTTTCTTTCGAGAGTACGCTTCTGCGGCCAGATAACAAACGGCCCCATCAACAGGATCACGCTGCAACAGAGGACGCAAAAGTTCCAGCGCAGACTCAATCTGACCTTGCTGAAGCTGCTTTTTGGCAAGGACGAGCCGATCCGCCGTGTCGTCCTGCATGACCCGGAACAGTCCGGCAAGGCCAACAAGACAAATCACCCCCGCGATCAGCGACGTCGTTCTCTTCCATCCTGCGGCAGTGCTCATCAATCTATCTTTTCTGCCTCAGAACGAGATCCGGGGATCACCACTGGTTTTCTCGTTCTCCAGGTCCATTCAGGAATTCGCCGTCACTCTCTCACTCCGCACGACCAGAGTCCCCACGGCAGGAGCGCTCGCTCAAGTATGAATTCCTGTCCAGCGATTTTCGAGCCAGTCAGATCCGATTTGTGGACAACCGGCATGCTTCTTCGAATGAGGGAGACAAACAGCGGTGTAACAATCAAACAAACCTGCGGGGAACCTTTTTCTGAATTCCTGGCCTCTTCGAGCAAACTCCTTGGACGCAGTTCTGACTCCTTGTACTTCTCTCTATGTCGTAACTGGCAACTTTCTCTGCACTCAGGACGCCCCCGGAGCGTTCAGCAAGGGATCTCATCTGCGAACTCGAAATGCCGGACGTCGGTGATCACTTGTTCCTGCACCGGGACCGGCTTTCAGTCGACGATACGCAAGGAGGAATCGTGCCTCTCAGTTCGGTGGTTACCTTCCGCGCGAAATTCATCTAATTCAGATCGACGCATCTCAGCTTCGATTCACCTCTGATAAACAGCTTCGTTCCAACCAGTGCCGGAAAGGAGTAAAGGCGATCCACAATAGCCCCACGGCAATTCCTCTTCCGGGTTAAACAGAGATCGCAGATTGATGTGCCAGATGACTTCGCCGCTGGCAATTTCTACGCAGCACAAGTCTCCAAAAGCCCCAAAGAAAATGACGTGCTTGCCGTGAATCACCGGCGTGGCACGCGGCGAATTGCCGTAATCCAAAGCTCCGATTGCAAGCTGCGGAACTTCCCAGATTTGCTCACCGGTCGTCGCATTAAGGCAACGGTAAACATCCTGAAAATCGTCCAGATCGCGGTCACCAAAGAAGATGTATTCTTCGGTGGCTGCGATTCCACCAAGGCCAGCTTTGGCGAGTGGCACCTCCCACAGAACCTTCGGCTCGGGCGACAGTGTTTGCGGCAGCCAATTGACAAGCCCCGTGCGTGACGGCCCACGCCATTGCGGCCAGTGATTCTCGGCAGAGGTTGCTTCAGAATCCGCCTGCGGGCTTACTTTTTTTTGCAGCAGCGTCGTCAACTGCCAGAAAACCGGCGAGCGATTCGAGCGCGTCAAGCAGTTCCGGAGTCGCCGTCCCTGAAAGCAACGCGGCTTTCAGATTCTGCTGTTCGGGCTGAGATAGCTCGGAATTCACGAAGGCCGTGATGAATGGGACTTCCTCTGTCTCTCCCACTACTCGCAGGTCACCCTTCTTTATTGTCCCGCAACCTTCGAGTAATGGCTGAGCGTAGCTGGAAATGACCGCAGCTGTTTTGGATTTGGGCCCAAGATCAATCACCTTGCAGGTACCGTCACTGCAGGCCTCGTCAATTTGAAGTGTGTTCGGGATTGAGACATTCGCTTTCTTCAAAAGCTCCAGAGCGGCACCGTGCTTCTCGGCGGCTTCTGAAGGCCCAAAAATGATGGTGTATCCATCAAGGTCTTTTGCCGCCTGAGCAGGGTCCGCTTTGTTCACGACGATCAGACCACGCTGCATGGTGGAGCCAGCTTTGTCGGTCAACTGAGCGATCGCGTTCACCTTCAGTTTTGCAGCTTCCGCATCTGCTCGCACTGTGGAGTCCTTGCCGATGATAAGATCGGCCTTCGAGCTGGTCTCTTTGAGTGCCGTGCCGAGAGCACTGGCAAACACCAGTTGAACCTCGCAACCCAGCGAACCCTTCAGGTGTTCAGCCAGTGCTTCATATCGACGCTGGGCGTAACCTTCGACACAGGGACAGGAGAGTGGTGCTGCCAGCGGATCCATTACGATCAGCGTCAGCACCTTTTCATTGGCATGCGGGGAATGAATCGATAACAGGCTTAGCAACAGCCCATACAGAGTTGACTGAATAATTCGCCCCATCGAAGTAAACTTTTTCGGAGTGCAGTCCCGAAAATGCCTGTCTAACGAGAAGGAAAACTACTCTGCTCGCGAGCTAACGGCTGCCGGCTCGCTCTGTACTTCCGGGTTCTCAGGTTTCTTCTCCATCACCACGATATGATTTCGCGTCAGGTCCAGCATGTAGACTTTGGACCCGTCTGCGGCGACAGCAAAGGAGACGTTTTTGCAGCCGGGCACAAGCTTCACATCGCCCACAAAATTCAGGAATTCTCCTTCCGCACTGAATCGCTTGATTCGGCCGGTATTCGATTCTGCGGTAAAGACATCGCCCGCCTGATTAAAGCACACATTCATCGGATTGCAGCAGCTTGTGAATCCATCAAGTCCCGTGCGGTCAGATTTGCCCCACTGGCGAACCTCTTCGCCTTTCGAGTCATAGCAGACAACACGCTTGCGGGAATTCTCGGCAACGTACAGTCCGTTTTTGCAGGCCTGCACGTCCATCTGCCCGAGGCAGCCTCTAAGGCCGTTCACGATTTGCGTGCCTTCGGCAAAAGACTGATTCAGTTTCCAGACAGCAAAGCCATAAGCCTTCAAGTCGGGAGTTGCCACGAAGACAGATTCGCCATCAGTGCTGATGGAAGCGATTCGCATCTTTGACTTCATCATTCGTTTGACCTGAGTGGCAATCGCTTCTTCATCCGGTCCGACCTCTTCCTTCTTGTCACCGTCTGCCGCTTCGCTTTTTTCCTTTTCCTCCATCTCAGCAAGCTGAGACTTCCAGACGTCAAGGGCCTTGGGAAGAGCAGCAAGCAATTGAGTTTCCTGTTTGGTCAGCGTCTCACTTTCACTCTTCTTCTCCAGTTGAGCGATGATCTCTTCATAGGAGGCGACTCGAGCCTTCATCGCTTCTGCAGAGTTGCCATTCTTTGAACGATCCAGATAGGCAATAGCTTCTTCCCGAAGCGATTCCGTATTTTCTCGAAGTGATTCCGCATGAGGCGATTCTGCTTCTTTCAGGATTTTGCCATCCGCGTCGAAATGAAACAAACGGCCTTCCCCGCCAACCAGAATTGTTCCATCGGAGGCCGTATTGACCGCTTAGGGTTTGACCGACATCTTCCATGATCGCAGCAACTTGCCCTCATCGCTGAAAATGCGAATCTCGCCGGGTCCGTCTCCAACAGTCGCGAGGATCTCGCCTTTCAAAGTCAGACAAAACGCGTTGACCGTCATAGAGTCGCTCTGACCCTGAGCCAGATCAATCGTTCGCGACTGCAGATGTGTTGCCTTTTCATCAATGTCTGCCAGTTGCTCATCAGCACGAATACAACTGACGAAAGACGAAACCATCAACGCAGAGGTGATCAGCATTCTTAACATCATTTGCCGCCTGAAATGAAGACCGGAACCGGGTACGTGAAACGCTGGCAGGCGCAGATCCGGAGAAGCGTGACACTCTGCAGATTATCTCGCAGTGCTAAAACTTCTGACTTGCATGGCCCTGATTGTGCCAGGGAGCACACTCGCTGTACAGCCACGGAGTAAGGCGGTTTTTCAACCGCCCCGAAGAAAAGTCACGCGGGATCCTCAGAGGCGACGGGGCTTCATCCGTGTCGGCTTCCACGCAGCAAAACCGGTAAGCCGGGGAATCTCCTTTCTTGACCCACCTGAGTCTCTCAGGCTGCAGATCTCCCTCGATTTCTCATTCTTCTCTGACACATGCCACAAGAGTCGAAGTTGGCGCCACTCTTCGAGTACCAGAGTTGGAGGACGCACGCATTTTTGAGCTGCACTTCATCACTCAGAGTGCGAGATCTACTTTTGTCGCATGGGTCTTGAATCGAACGACAAGCCAAAAGCAGAAATCAGCTTTCAGCGATGATCAGCTTCCAAGCCCGGTCTTGACATTGAAACCAGCCGCGTTCTTCCAATATCGCTGAACCTGTCATGATGTCCCTGGGTATCGGTGGATAAATGCCGAAGAGCGGGCTGCAGGAACAATTCCGGGCGTTACGCCGCTTCTTCAACGGCAAGGGCTCGTGCTTCCAGTTCTCCGAAGATCAGGGCTCCACGAACGACGGCTGTTGCGGGATCGGGGGCGAGACGAATAGACTGAATTCGCTCGGCGATTTCGTGCTCAATAAATCGCTCTGTCAACAGGCTTGCAAAACCCTCCATCATCGTCGCTCCACCTGACAGCATCACCGCCAGTTTCTGGCGATGAAGTGCATTTCGGACCGGCGTTGACTGCAGCAGTTGAGCCACGGTTCGAGTCACTCGGTCAAGGACGACCGAGTACAACCGTGACATCATTCGCTCGCGATCTCCCACGGCATTTCGAAGATGAGGACAACTTTGCTGCTTCCACTGGCGAATGCTTTCAAGGTCGATGAACGAGTTCCCGTCTTCGTCCCACACCTGAACCTGAAACTGCCGAGCGACTTCTGTGTCGATCCAGTTACTGCCGATCGCAATCGACTCCTTGGCCAGAGAAATCCCATAGCGTGCGATGCAGACGCTCGTTGTTTCTGCACCCATCACAATGCTGATACCTGTGAAGGTGGCATCGTGACAGGTCGCCAGAAGTGAGGCCTCGGCCGGGTTAACGACGAACGGAGAGTATCCACGCATTCTTACCAGCCGCGACAGGAACTCTGCATTTTTCTGAACGCGCTGGGACTCATCCGGTACGCCGGGCACCGTCAGAACGCAAAGACTTCGATCCGCGTCTGCAGGTGGCAGCATTGCTTCCGTCAGAACGCTCAGCATCTGTCGAGCAGGAGGATCATCCGACGGAACCGCTCCTTCAACGAACAGCGGAGTACAGGGAACTCGACTCAACCACTGAGCTCTTGCAGCGTTATTTCCGACGACCGCAAGTGATCCCTCGCACTCTGCAAACGGGATCTGCTGATCAGCCAAAGATCTTCGATGATGCCCCGTGTCCGGAATCAAAGCGTACTCTGATTTCTCCACGTACATCGATAGTCGGTCGGGTGTCCGCGGATTGCGAAACACCGAACGAATCCAGCAACTGCCAAAGTCGATGGCGCAAATCATGTGTCTGTCCGATCCTGAAGATAGTGGAGAGCCCGGTCCAGGCTTGCAGAGGTCGCTGCCGACTTCTTCTCTCCGGCCTGTTCTTCCTGCGATGGCATTTCAAAAGCTGACCGCTGTGCTGACACGGTGACGGCCTCATCACGCCGGCGCTCTGATGACATGTTCATGTGAGGAGCCGGTACTCGAGAATGCGCCGCATCGATTCGGAGCCGACGCGGACCAGCAGGACGCCCGAATAAAGAAACCCGCAGAGGAAGCTCAACCTGGCACAGATCTATCGGCAGTCGATTCTGCAGCAGATCTTCCAGATCCGATAAGACTTTCGCACCATTTATAGCCGAGTCAGCCGCCGCCGGTCGGATCGGCACTGAAGAAAGCATCTCTGGTTCAACGGCAACAGCCTTGGGAATCACGGCAATCGGCTTTGCAGTGGGGGCCACTGGAGTGGTCATCTGCTCAACAGCGATGCTCTCTGTTATCTTTACCGGAGGAGCGGACTTCGAATCACTCAACGATTCAACAACCATCTTTTCCATCAGATAGATTGATGGGGACTCTACTTGTCCGCGATGATCAACTCCAGCAGCAACAATCACAGAATCACTCGCGGCAGCACGTTCTGAGGCCATTGAGGCGACAATAGCCATGGCTTCTGTACTCCTCCAGTCACCACCGAACCATGCTTGCGTCTCCGTTGCACTGGGAAGATTTTCTGATGCCCGATGCGGCTTTGCAGGCACTGCTGCGAAAACTGCTGTTGCGGCCGGTGCTGTGATCTTCTTCTCAGGCAATGCGGGAGCCTGACTTATCGCCGGCTCGATCGGCGGACTCACCGGGGCCGCTAAGTTTCTAACAATGTTTTCTGAGTTCGCGTTGTACTGCACTGCTGAGCTTTCAGAGTTGACACCTTCCTCTTCGGATCTCAATGAGCCAATCAAAATCATCGAGCCTGCAACCAGCAACCCACCAATGAACAGGATATTCCACAGCCCCATCGACGCAGCTGGTACTTGTCGAGCCGCTTCAAGAGGAACTGCGATCTCCACAGGAGCTGGAGGTGCGACGTTCTCTGCCGGTATCGAAGCCGCCTGGGACACTGATCTGACGGTGAGTTCCGATTCATTCTGCTCCGTTTCCGAATGTGATTCCAGAACGGCCTCGTCGACAGGATCTGCAGGGTCAGCAAATGGATTTCGAGAGTCATCAGGTGTCTTCGCCTCTGAAGCCTGAACAGGAAATTCAAGAGGAATTGCCGGAGCCACTTCAGGAACAAGTTTCTCGGCGGCAGTCAAAACCGCCGATGCAGGTGGGGACACTTCTGAGGTCTGCCATTCAGAGAATGCAGGGACCATGTTGCCAAAGCCACGAGACGTTGACTGAGCCCGCTGCACTACGGTGATCACATCACCATGTTCAACACGATCCGAAAGGTCGGCGTTTTCCAGCAACGGACGTCCTCGGAAACGACAGGAGACTTTGATCTGCTGGCCCGCCGACGGAAGACCACCAGTCCCCTGAAGTACATCTCCCACAGCAATGTAGTCATCGGCCAGAGTCACAGGGACGACTCCACCGTCGGTTTGCAACGCTGCGTTCTTTGGATGAGCTTCCTGGACAGGCTGCATGGACTGCACTACAAGAATGTCGCCTTCCATGACCAGCTCACCGGTATCAGCCGATGCACCAGAAACCATCTGAGTAAAGGCAGCCCTCTGCTGTTTCCCTCGCACTACTGAAACACTGACAGAATCACCAAGCATTCCCGCCTGGATCACCGCCTGATGTATCGTGGTCTTCGCATGTGGCCGAAGAGGAAAATAGTTGTGGTTGCGAACATCTCCAATGACCACGAATGTCGGCTGCGCATGGCTCGCAGCGGCACCCACCGAAGAGGATTGAGATGCCTGCTGCCCGGGAGAGGTCCGTGCAGTCGCAACCATTGCTGCGATAATGAGCACGATCTTGAGCCGTTCCATGGCTGTAACCTCGGTTAAGCAGATGTTTGCAGAATTGGACTGTCTGATGCCAGATCAGAACGCCCAGCGGCACAATCTGCGCAACGCATCCTTGCTGGCAGAATCGACGCCCTCATCAGAATCGGCATTCAGGGAACCGTTCATCATTCTTTTCGCTCTACAGCCAGAAACTTCGCATTTAACCCAAGCATCGCAATCCATCAAAAGTGGCAAACGACGAAGCGAATTCGCCGCTTCAGGAGCCCGGAGAAAACGAAAAAGCCCGACTCAATGAAGAGCCGGGCTTCAAATCATTCAACTCAAAATCAGTGCCCCTGGTTTAAAGCACGGCTTTGATCTTGGTCAAAAACTCCCGGTTCGTGGGGAACCGTTCCATCGTTTTAGTCAGTTGTTCCATCGCCTCAACCGGGCTGAGGCTGATCAAACTGCGTCGCAGCATCGTGATGCCTTCCAGCAGGTCAGGAGCAAGAATCTTTTCTTCTCGACGAGTCCCGGATTTCGTGATATCGATCGACGGCCAAATGCGTCGGTCAGCAAGTTCTCGGCTCAGCACCATTTCCATGTTGCCCGTGCCTTTGAACTCCTGAAAAATTGCTTCGTCAATTCGGCCACCCGTATCAATCAGAGCCGTTCCACAGACAGTCAGAGAACCGCCTTCGTCGAAGCGACGTGCCTGCCCAAAGAGCTTCTTCGGAATATCCATAGCCCGGATATCGAGACCGCCAGTTCCCGTCCTTCCGGAATTATTCGCCTTGTTAAAGGCGCGGGCCAGACGGGTAATACTGTCAAGCAGAATAAAGACATCCTTGCCTTCTTCAGCCAGACGTTTTGCTCTCTCGATAATCAATTCAGCGATACGAATATGACTTTCTACATCACTGTCCAGTGAGGACGAAATGACTTCTCCCTTAACCATTCGACGCATCTCGGTCACTTCCTCCGGACGCTCATCGATCAACAGCACCATCAGATGAATTTCCGGATGGTTGATGCTGACAGAATTTGCCATGTCCTGCAGCAACATGGTCTTGCCAGTTCGCGGAGGTGCAACCAGTAGCGCTCGCTGTCCCTTGCCGATTGGACAAAGCAGGTCCATGACTCGCATCGTCAGAGGCCGGGGACCAATCTCCAGTTTGATCTGCTCAAACGGGTTGATCGCCGTGAGACTGTCAAAGTTCTTGACATTCAGGTACTCCTCTGGAGTAAACCCATCGATGAGTTCAACTTCGCGGAGTCGTGGTCCCTGATTACGAGTGCCCTGCCCGACATCGCCTCGAATGAGGACACCTTGTCGCAGCTTGTATTTCTCAACCAGCGAGCTGGAGACAAACGGGTTGGAGTCTTCCGCCGCGTAGTTTCGTTTTGGGTCGCGGAGAAAACCATATCCCCGTGGGTGAAGCTCCAGAACGCCATCGAACGTACCTTCAATTACCTCACCGGATGGCTGAATCGTGCGGCCTCGTCGAGGACCACCCAGATCACGTCCGCGTCCCATATCCCGGCCACCGCGAGGCGGTCCGCCGTCATTTCTTCGACCACGACCGCCATCATTGCGACCGCCGTCATTGCGGCCACCACGACGTCCGCGATTACCATCATTTCTTCCATCGCCACCACGAGGCACATCGCTACGGCCACGATTGCCTTCAGGCCGGCTACCACCCTGAAATCGGCTGGGGTCACGCCCATCATTGCGGCGAGGCTCACGCACGTCGCTGCGAACGGGTTCACGCCCATCACCGCGACCAGGTTCCCGCACGTCGTTGCGACCCAGTTCTGGTCCGCGTGGCCCATTCTCTCCGTCGCCTACTCCTTCACCACCTCGACGACGACGACGGCGACGCCGGCGAGGCCGACGATCTCCGTCAAACAATTCCCCCTGTCGCAGTGGCGCGCCCTCTTCACCGTCACTAAGGCCCCCACCCTCATAATCATCAGACATCTGATCACGATCATCTTCCAGTTCACGATCATTCACAAAATCCCGATCGGGATCATACGGCCGATCAGACTCTGGACGTCGATCCACCGAAGGGCCTCGATCCAAATCGCCGTCACCACGATAACGCGAACGACCCCTGCCAGAATCACGCGGAAATCTCCCGCCCCGATCAGGTGCCCCATCCCTTGATGGCGCTCCTTCTCTTCCCGGGGCTGCATCTCTGGCTGGCGATGCCTCTCGAACTGGCGATGGTCCGTCATCATCCCCAAAATCCAGCTCTTCTGAGCTGAAGTATCTCATTCCGGTCTGTGGCTCCACATCAGCAATCTGTCGCTCAAATCGGCTTGAAGTTCTTTCGCTTCGAGATGATTCAGACGAGGTAGACTCGGGGGGAGCATCCGAAGGCACTGGCCGTGTACTTCGAATTCCACGCCTCGCTGGGGAACGCTCACTTCGAGCTTTCGGAACTCTCGGCTCTTCCGAAGAAGTTTCCACCGCCGGCTTCGGCTCCGCCGCTGTTGTGCTTTTCCGCTCTCGTGGTTGGCGAGCCGGACGCTCTTCGTTGACAACCCCCGAACCAAAATCATCGTCTGACACTGAAGGCACCGGAGCGGCACTATCCTCTGTGGCAATCTTTTTTGAACGAGTTGATGGTCGGCGTGCCGGAGTTGACGAGGGGGAACGGGTAGACGTTCGGCGACGTGGTCGTTCGCTGGTTCCTTCAGAATCGGAACTGCTGGTCGGCATAGATGTAACCTGATTTGGCCTGGGTAAAAGTGGAGGCAGCAGGCGAAATTGCCTCAAACCTCACGAAAATTAATTTTCACGGTATCAACAAACCCTGCGATTTCGGGCACATTGCCACAAAAAGAGGTTTGGCAGAAAGCACCTTGCTCGCTGCGTAGCGACCGAGAAAACACGAAAAGAACACGGAGTTCGCCCGTTCAAAGGGACGAAACGGCACACCCAAATTGGATGTGGACTCAGTAGAGTCATTCGGTGTCTGCCAACAACAGGCACGCACCGCACTCCTGCTGAAAAACCGCTGCCCACCTTCGGTGATTCAAGTTCCGGCGCTTTCGCCTTTCAACCTGACTCACACACCTCGAGTTAAATCGAGACCCCAGGGGACCACCTCAAAATGGAAGAGGTTACAGCGATCCAGCCTTCAAATGCCAGAACTGACCGGAAACACTCAGGTCTTCTTGCGACCATGGTCTCATGGCGACCGAAAACAGGCCACCAACCGGAAAGCTCAGTCAACGAAATGGAAGCTTCAGGAGAGTTCCACTGAGCAATAACACTCGATGTACTAAGGAATTCAGCACATCTCACAACCGGGCATCATCACAACCTACAGTGCCAACATCGGATGGCACGCGCCAGCTCAAGAACAGACTGACATCCCTAGTATTAACGGATCGCAAGTCGATGTCAATTGAACTGTTCGCCGGAAAATCAAACATTTTCGAGTCAAATCAGGGTTATGGAAAGATTCTGAGTGAAATCTAACCGATCCCCACCGTCCCGCAGGACAAAAACTCTCAAGGGACGAGGATCTCCAGCGCATGCCATGTCCAAAAGGAAATGATCTGTGATCCGAGTAAATCTGCCTTCGTTTTCCGAAAGCACGAAGAACTACTCTGCATCTGATTTGATCCTAAGAAATCGCCGCAGGCGAGATGATTTTTGATTCGTTTCGACTACAGTACTTATTATCACCCCTAAGCAATGCCCCTGAAGTCGCAAAACTCAGCATGGTTGACGAGTGCATTGGCAGTCCACGCTGGCTATCTCGCTGGGGAATGGAATCCCACAGAAAAGCAATAGAAAACCCAAAACGGCCAGTACATCTTGCCTTCCTAACGATTTCTTTGGGGGAGACCTCTCCCGACTTTGCGTAAGGATCAGCCAAACATGGAAGCAGATCGAAAATCTCGACGAGATACTGTATTTATGTCTACAGTGTTGGCATCGAGTTTGCTCAATTGGTCCGATCCCGACAAATCGTCAGCAGGTAGCCACGTGAGTGGCTGGCTCTGAACAGTTCGTTCATCTTTGCCATTCCAATTACTCGTTATGGCCTATGGGGTTTTGGCGGTCGACCACCAATGTCCAAGAAGCGGCAGTCATGCCCTTCATTAATTCATCAGGGAATCTTGAAGCGGGTTGACGTTGAAGGTTCTTGATTTCAACGTTTATCCAACACGAAAGAGTCTGGAATGTCTGGTACAGGAAAGAAGATCTCACTCACTAGGCGTCAACGCGAAATCTATGAGTTTCTTCGCGACAAGATTATCAATCGAGGCTACGGCCCTACGGTTCGTGAAATCGGACAACACTTTGAAATCCGATCCCCCAACGGGGTCATGTGCCATCTTAAGGCCCTGGAGCGAAAAGGACTGATCTCACGAGAGCAGAACATGTCCCGAGCGATCCAGTTGGCTGATTCTCCCCAAAACCGTCTCTCAGTTTCCCTGATTGGCAGCACAGCCTCTGGCGGTCCGGTACAGCCGAATGTCTCATCAGACGAATTGATTTCGTTTTCGGCGATGTTTGAAGGTGTGGACGTTGGCTGCCTGAAAGTCGAAGGCAATCTGTTTGCTCCTTTACATATTTGCAGCGGAGACTTCCTGATCATCAATCGCGAAGCCCCTGTGCAGCCTGGATGCCATGTGGCCGCACTTGACGATCGTCACTCTGTGATCATCTGTGTCGTTCAGGAAGGAACAAATCATCTTGTTCCCGCGATAGCAGGAGCATTTAATTCAACAACCCGTCAGGTCCTTGGCGTCATCACAGGAGTCATTCGAAAGTTCAGAATCCCCACTGTTCCTGTGGTCGCAACATCTACCGAACTGAAGTAGTCCCCTAAGCAGTTTCTTGAATTCGCCTGCAATAGAAGCCGGCTAGTGCTCCGTCACGTCAAGAAACAGGGGTATCATTACCGGTAGATAAATGCAAGACTGCGTGTCACAAGGAGGTGTTGCATGCAGAAGAAGTATATTGTTCGTCTGTCGGATGAGGAGCGTTCGACGTTGCGGAACGTGGTGAAGAAACTTAAGGGGACCAGTC
>JBIIIF010000492.1:0-8916 GCA_044235005.1 Planctomycetaceae bacterium
ACTCGTTTCGTAATCAATCGCCCCGCCGACGGTGACCACGCCAGTGGAGCTGTTCACGGCAAACCGGCCACCGGCATTGTCATCCAACGTGTACGTAATCGTATTGGTCGTGGCATCCGCATCGCTGGCCGAAGCGGTGATGCCCACCACGGTTCCGTTGGCTGCATTCTCCGCCACGGTATTGGCTGTCGCATTGGCATCGGTGACCGCACCGGTGTCGAATTCATCGAGGTCGTTGATCGCGATGGTAAAGACCGTATCCGCTGTTGAACCGTCGGTTGAAGTGGCTCGCACCGTGATGTTCCGCGAAGCGGCCAAAGTTTCACGATTGAGGGCTGCGGCCGTGGTGACGACACCCGTATTGGCATCGATCGCAAAGTTGCCACTGTCGTTAACGAACAAGCTGTAGGTGACTGTGTTGGTCGTGGCATCGGCATCGCTCGACGACGCGGTGATGCCCACGACTGTGCCGATCGAGGCATTTTCATTGACCGCGTTGGCGGTCGCGTTGAGATCGGCAGGTGCTGTGATATCGAATTCATCGGCATCGGTTAAGTTGACAATGAAGACTTCATCATATGTTGCGCCGGCCAGGTCGGTGACCCTGACAGTAATATTGTGGCTGGCTGCTAGTTCATAGTTCAATAGCGAGCCATCAGCCACGGTGACAACGCCCGTGCTGGCATTGATGGCAAAACGTCCGCCAGCCGAATCCACAAGCGAATAGCTCGGCGTATCGCTGGCATCCAGATCGTTACGAGTGATGGTTCCGACGCTGGTGGTGTTGTCTGCGTTTTCCGCTACTGCCAGACCCGTCGTGGCCATATCGTAAGGCGTGTCGTTGGCCCCTTGGATCGTCACTGTGATTTGTGTGGTGCTGGTCAGGCCGCCCGCATCTTGCATGGTGTAAGTGAAGACATCGGTGATGGTATTAGCCGACGTTCGTAGGGCTTGCACTGTCGCGTTGGAGTTATCAACGGTGTAAGTGAATGCGCCATTGGCAGCGATATTGATCGAACCGTACGTGCCTGAAACATTGGCTCCCACCGACCCAGACGCGGTTCCCTGTGTGCCACTGGCGACGCCCGTGACTGTCTTGGTATCACCCGCATCGACATCGGTATCATTGGTCAGCACATTGCCGGTTGGATTCGTCCCGGCCGTACCGTTGCTGACGCCGCCCGCTTCTACCGCCGTGGCATTATCTGCCACGGCAACCGGTGCATCATTGACGGACAGGACGGTGAGGGAAGCGCTCAGGCTGGTCGACGAGAAAGCGCCGGTGGAGGAGTAGGAGCCTGGGTCGACCTTGGTTTCGGCGGTGCCCGAACTGCGATCCCAGGCGAGGAACGTAATTGCACTGTTGATCGTACCGTTAAAGTCAGCAGCTGCCTGGAAGTAGAGCCGCGTGTTCGTGTCGGCATTTAAAAGGAGAGCGTTCGTACTCGAAACGCTGCCTGCTTGTTGCCATATCGATCCGTTGTCTGTGCTGTACCAAAGAGTGCCCTTGGAAGTGTCGATGCCTGTGATCGCGATGCCCTGGTTGTAGAGCGTATCGTCGTTAATGAAAGAAGCAAACGAGAAGGTCGTCGTACTGCTGCTGATCGAGCCGTTGACCGGGCCCCCGTTATCTTCGCTGATTGTGGCTAGTTTCAAACCCCAACTGCTGCTGGCCGCATCATTGACCTGAGTTGGGGCGTAGGAGATCGAAGCCGTCGCACCGGTGGAAAGATTAATTGTGTACCAGCCGGTAGTTGCCGTAGTGTTGTAGCCATACAGGGTGCTGGCGTCGGTATTGAAGGCGAGCGATCCGAGATTCATTCCCGTTCCGGAGCTGATCAACTGCCACGGTATGGTCTTGTCAGTTTCGTTGATTTGGGTGAAGTCGAGCCGAAAGACGAGAGCGCCATCCGCGAATTGGGTCGTGCCGTAGAGCTGGCCATCAGGCGAGAATGCGATGTCGCCGCCGGCAATGTTGTAGGTGGCGGTGTTGATCCCGGTGAACGTATAGGTGGCGGTGCTTTGCCAAGTCGGGGTGTTACCCGAGTAGTTAAAGGTGATGCGGTCGATTTTTTCTGTATTTCTAGCGAGCACCCAGAGTGAGCCGTCATAAAAGGCGGCGCTATCAGTCGAGAGCCCAGCGCCAGAGAAGTTCAATCCGGCGGCACTGCCGAGCTGGACGGGTGTTGTGGGGCTGGCTCCTGAAATATCGACAAACCAGAGATTGCTTCCGGCTGCTAAGGAATCGAAGTAGTAAAGGTGCCCGCGGGTGCCATCATAGGCGAGCGCGTTGCTGGCTCCGGCACCTGAGACAATCGTCGTTTGTGTATTGGCTGTTAAATCATGGCGGACGATGTTGCCGGTGCCTGCTTCGATTCCGTAGACGTAATTTAGCGTTGAGGCTAGAACGGGGGCATCGTTGACGCTGGTGACAGTGATCTGTGCGGTGGCGTTGTTTGTCGAGAACGCGGTGGTGCCGCCGGAGCTGGCGGTGGTGGCGTAGCGCTGGGTGCCGTTGTTCGAGGCAGTGCCGCTAGTTTGGTCCCACGCCTTGTAGCTAAACGTGGCCGTCTCACCGTTGTTGCTGTCTGGGATGTAGCGAACTTGAGTTGTCGAAGTGATCAACTGTGCATTGGTCAACGTCACTGCACCAAAGCTATTCCAGGTCGTCCCATCGGTTGAATACTGCCATGTGCCATTGCCGGTTTTGGCTGTAATTGCCAGCCCGCTAAATGCTCCAGTGTCCACATCGGCCCAAGTCGATCCAGTGAGAATCGCCGATGCCAGCGTTCCACTTGAAGTTGTATTCTCATCAGTCGTAGCGAGTGTGTGAGTATAACTGCTGGCAATCGTCGGTGCGTCGTTGACGGCTGTGACCGTGATCGAGGCGACTTCGGTGGCGGTGCTGAAAGCTGTGGTCGTGCCATTGGTCGATGTGTCGACTTTGGTACCGAATGTTCCGCTGGTTTGGTCCCAGGCTCGGAAGGTGATGTCACCCGAGGTGGCGTTCTGAGCGTTAGGGACAAACCGCAGCGAATCGGTCGCACGCAGTAGCAGAGCGGATGTATTGGAGACGGCACCCACTGCATTCCAGGTCGATCCACCATCGGTCGAATACTCCCACGAACCGTTGCCGTTGGTGGTGGTTGTAATCGCAATACCCTCCACTGCACCGCTGTCCGCGTCGGTAATGCGATCGCCACCGGCACTGGAGATGATCGACGCCACAGTGTTTCCGCCATTCGTCGTTTGATCTTCCGTAATCGGAGTCAACGTCATCGAGCCTGCGTTGTCGAGCTCCGGCGCATCGTTGGCATTGGTGACGTTGACCGTCATTACCTTGCTGAAGGTGGCTCCGGCCGTGTCGGTGACTTGAACGGTAATCGAGTGCGAAGTGTTCGTTTCGAAGTCTAAAAGACTACCGTTGGCAACGGTCACTTGACCGGTGGCAGCGTTGATCGCGAATCGGCCACCGGCGTTGTTGGTCAGGGCGTACGTAAAGCCGTCGCCCGAGTCGATGTCGGTAGTAGCAACCGTTCCCACGGAACTTGCATTCGCACTATTTTCGGCGATCGTCAACGTACCTGTAATATCCGTCGGTGCATCGTTAGCCCCCTGGATGGTAACGGTGATCTGCGTAGTGCTCGTCAAGCCCGCCGTGTCGCCCATCGTGTACGTGAAGACGTCATTGATCGTATCGCTAGCGGTTCGCAATGCACGAAATGTTGCGTTGTTGGCATCCCCGGTGTACGAATAACTACCATTGGTAGCGATCGTAATCGAACCATACGAACCTGTGACATTCGAACCGACATTCGACGATGCGGAACCAACGACTCCCGCGGCGACGCCACTAACCGTCTTGGTGTCCCCACTATCCACATCCGTGTCATTGGTCAACACGTTACCACTGGCGTTTAATGAAGTCGAATTTACACAGAGGAAGGTACCTCCCGAGGTGAACGTGTGGATCGTGTAAATGCCCCAGGTGGTTATCGTTCCACCGGTCGATGCGGTGGATATCCCATCGGAACCGTCTGTCCGATAGCGGATGATGACGATGCCCGAGCCGCCGTTTGACGCCCCGTTTCCATTAAAGCCACCACCACCACCACCACCACCCGTATTCGCTGTGGCATTTACACCAGTTACTCCACCACCAGCACTTGCTGTTCCGCTAAGTCCAGTCCAATAACCACCGCCTCCACCACCACCTCTTGCGACAGCAGAACCCGTGATTGAAGAAGTTACTCCCGCACCTCCAGTACCAAGACCATTACCACCATTTGCGCCAACTCCACCTGCTCCACCACCGCCACCACCACCCATATTGCCCATGGCAGCACCACTTGCATAACCCTGATTAGCTGTTCCAGGAGTTGGACCGTGAAAATTAGCACCTCCTCCACCAGAACCGCCACTAGTAGGGATGCCTGAAGCGCTACCGCCACCCCCTCCTAAAGATACAATTTCGCCAAATGAAGAATTACCACCAGTACCACCAACACTACCAGCAATTCCACCACTACCAACAACGATAGTATAATTACCACCAGTAACAGTTAATGGGGACTCTGCTGAAGCACCACCGCCAGATAATTCACCTTGTACCGAGGATCTATAACCTCCAGCACCGCCACCGCCACCTTCCCAATTGCCGGCAATTCCACCTCCCCCGCCACCGCCAGCAACTACTAGATATTCGACGGAGCCACTTGCATACACGACAAAGTTAGCAAGCGCGGAATCAGAAACCGCACCAGGAGCATCGTTGGCCCCTTGAATGGTCACCGTGAGTTGCGTCGTGCTGGTCGCGCCGGCCGTATCGGTCATGGTGTACGAAAACACGTCATTGACCGTATTGGACGTCGCTCGCAGGGCTTGTACCGCGGCGTTGGTGTTATCGACGGTGTACGTATACGTTCCATTCGCTGCGATGGTGATGGAGCCAAACGAGCCAACCATCAGCGATCCAACATTGCCCGAGGCCGACCCGACGGTGCCACTCGCGACACCGGTAACCGTCTTGGTGTCACCCGAGTCAATATCGGTATCGTTGGTCAGGACGTTACCGGTTGGGTTGGTTCCCGCGGTTCCGTTAGCCGTTCCGCCGGCTTCGACAGCCGTGGCCGTGTCCAGCACCGCAACAGGCCCTTCGTTGACGTTGGTGACTCCGATCGTCATCGTGCGATCGAAGGTTAGTCCACCTTGATCGGTGGTGCGAACGACAACGGCGTGGCTGGTGTTGGTTTCGAAGTTCAGCAAGCTACCATCGGCGACGGTGATTTGACCGGTGGTGGCGTTAATGGCGAACCGTCCGCCAGCATTGTTGGTCAAGCTGTAGCTCAGCGTCGAGCCTGCATCGTGATCGGCGCCGCTCACCGTGGCGACGATGGTGTTGTTGGCTGAGTTCTCGGCAATGGTTGCGGTTGCAGAACTGCTGGTCAGGCGAATGTTATCGAAGCTGGTTTGAACCCCGGTACTGCTGCTTAGAACGATGCTCAGCAATTGTCCATTGGCCGCCGCGAATGCTGCGCCATTAACGTTCAGGTTGACCGTGCCCCATGAATCGCTGTCGGGTGTCGTGCCGTTGTAGGCACCAATAACCGTCGCGCCAGCCAGCAATTGAATGCTGTAGTTCGTTGCCGCCGAGATATCTGAACGCAGACCCACGTCGACGGTGAGCTGGTAGTTGAGATTGGAATCAAAGTTGGTCGTCAGGGTCTGAGACAGAGAGCTATTTGCATTTGTATAGCCAACGTTACTGCCTTCGGTGCCGTTTCCTGAACTGAATTGACTGGTATTCGGGTTCATGGCCCCGGTAAAGCCAGTCGCAGTCCACCCCGACGCATAATTCCATCCACCATCTGACAAGCCTGGCGACTCAAAACCTGCATTCGTCACCGCGATTGTCTGGGTCGCTGTGCGAACGTCGACTGGCGCTTCGTTGACATTGGCAACGTTGACCGTCAGCGTCTTGCTGAATGACAGACCGCCTTGATCCGTGGTTTGTACGACGATGCGATGACTTGGATTGACTTCAAAGTCCAACGCGGTTCCGTTAACCACCGTGATCTGGCCCGTAGAGCTACTGATCGCGAACCGGCCACCGGCGCTATTGGTCAGGGCATAGGTAAAACCATCGCCTGTGTCGATGTCAGTGGTCGAAACGGTTCCGACGGCACTGGCGTTGGCACTATTTTCAGCGATGGTCAGAGTGCCGGTGATATCCGTCGGTGCGTCGTTAGCACCTTGAATGGTGACCGTGATTTGAGTGGTGCTGGTGAGTCCCGCCGTGTCCCGCATCGTGTAGGTGAAGACATCGGTCAGGGTATTGGCGGTGGTGCGCAGTGCTTGGACGGTAGGGTTGCTGTTGTCGACGGAATAAGTAAACGCGCCATTTGACGCGATATTGATGGTGCCGAAGCTACCTGTGACGTTGGATCCGACGTTGGTGGAGGCCGAGCCAACGGTTCCTGCAGCAACCCCGGTTACGGTCTTGGTATCCCCAGCATCGACATCGGTATCGTTGGTTAGGACATTGCCAGTGGCGCTGGTACCCGCGGTCCCGTTGCTGACTCCGCCAGCTTCGACCGCAGTAGCGGTATCTGCCAGGGCACTGGGTGTTTCGTTGACATTGGTCAAGCTGATCGTGAAGTTGGCCGTGGAGGCGCTCCCGTCGCTGGAGCTAGCCCGAACGGTGATGGTATGGCTGGTGGCTGATTCGAAATCAAGGAGGGAACTATTGGCGACGGTCACCACACCCGTCGAGCTATTGATTGTGAACCGCCCGCCTGCGGTATTATCTAAAGAGTAGGTAATCGTGTTGTTGCTGCCGTCAGCATCGGAGGCCGATGCGGTGATGCCGACTGCGGTCCCGTTGGCAGAGTTCTCAGCCAGACTATTGGCTGCCGCATTGGTATCGCTGATTGCACCGACGTCAAATTCATCGACGTCGGTGACGGAGACGGTGTAATTAGCGGTTGACGCACTGCCATCGCTGGAGGTAGCCCGGACGGTGATGGTATGGCTCGTTCCAGCCTCGAAGTTGAGCAAAGTGCTATTGGCGACGGTCACGACTCCGGTGGAACTATTGATTGCGAAGCGACCACCGGCCGAATCGTCGAGGGAGTAGGTGATCGTATTGTTGGTTGCATCGGCATCCGAGGCCGATGCGGTGATACCGACGGCGGTTCCATTAGCTGAATTCTCGTCAATGCTATTGGCTGCCCCGTTGGTATCGCTGATCGCTCCGACGTCGAATTCATCGACATCGGTGACGGTCACCGTGAATACTTCGTCGTAGGTTGCTCCGGCGGTATCGGTGACGCGAACGGTGATATTGTGGCTAGCGGCCGCTTCGCGATTGAGCAAGGAACTATTGGCAACGGTGACGACCCCGGTCGAGCTGTTGATCGCAAAACGACCGCCCGCACTATCGACCAGTGAGTAGCTAGCACCATCCCCGGAGTCGACATCGCTACGGGTGATGGTTCCTACTGAGGTTCCGTTGGCGGAGTTCTCTGCAACGGTGAGTGTGCCACTGAGGTCATGAGGAGCATCGTTGGCACCTTGGATCATCACGGTGATCTGAGTGGTACTGGTCAGCCCCGCCGTGTCCCGCATCGTGTAGGTGAAGACATCGTTGATCGTGTTAGCACTGGTGCGCAGGGCCTGGACGGTCGCGTTGTTGTTATCAACCGTGTAGGTGTAAGCTCCATTGGCAGCGATATTGATCGAACCGAAGGAGCCGGTGACTGCCGAGCCAACGTTGACGGCGGCTGAAGCCTGAACACCAGCGAGGACACCGGTAACCGTCCTGGTATCACCCGCATCGACGTCTGTATCGTTGATTAAAACATCACCCGTTGGGTTGATTCCGGCAGTACCGTTAGCCGTTCCACCTGCTTCGACAGCTGTGGCTGAATCGAGCACGGCGATGGGGCCTTCGTTGACGTTGGCCAACGAAATCGTAACTGTTCGATCGAACGTCAGACCACCCTGGTCAGTCGCTCGAATCGTAATCGATTGGTTTGGACCTGTTTCAAAGTCGAGTAAACTACTATTTGCAACCGTGATTTGACCTGTGGTGCTATTGATCGCAAAGCGTCCGCCTGCGGAATTTTGTAAGCTATACGAAATCGTTGCACCTGCATCCGGATCTACCCCAACCGACGTACCGACCACGGTACCGTTTGCTGCATTCTCGTTAACTCGCAGGGCGTTTGCTAAGGTGAAGCGGAAGTAAACGTCGTCGATTCCATTGTTGTCCGACGCCCAAATCCATTGTGCCGATGTGTCAGCGATCGGTGTACCGGAAAGGCTTCCGTTCCAGGGAGCGATCGTCGAATCTCCAAAGGTAGTCGCTGAAATCCAGGATGAATCATCGAACCCTTGGTTCATCCAATTCGCCTGGGAAGTTGTTGCAATTTTCCAGTTTGCATCTGTATTCACTTGAACCCCATTCGCATACTGAATTGACGCAATCATGGCCGCGACACCTCCAGTGTCTTGACCGCGTATTGCAATGAGATCTCCCGGGTTGAGATTCATCGTATACGATTCAATAGTATTCCAGGTACTATCTGTACCAACTTGTATACCGTTTACGTACAGCGTATACACATTATCGGCGGTGAGTGAAATGGTAGCCGATTGCGAAACATTGATTGTGGTGGGAGCTTCGTTAGCGTTGGTGACCGTCACGGCGATCGCCTGCGTGTCGGTGAGCGCGCCGTCGGAAACTTGCACAATCACGTCATAGACATTGTTTCCGCCGCTATCGGTCGAAGATTCAAAATTCGGGGCTGTGACAAACGTCAAAACCCCGGACGACGAATTGATCGAAAACCTGACCGCATCGACACCGCCGCTGATCGAATAAGTCAATGTCTGCAGCGGCGTGCCGGGATCCGT
>JBIIIF010000062.1:0-29468 GCA_044235005.1 Planctomycetaceae bacterium
GGTGGCATCAAAGGTGGGACCAGTTATGGTTCCAGCGATGAGTTTGGTTTTAAGGCCGCCGAGAATCCAACGTACTCTTATGACCTGCACGCGACGGCCTTGCATCTGCTGGGCCTGGATCACGAACGATTATCGTATTACCACAACGGGATCGACAGACGACTGACCGATGTGCACGGTCATTTGATTCGGGAGATCGTGAATGCGTGATCGTGGACGCCGCGCACCTCCATCCGCCACCGGGCCTGACCGGTGGCCCACAGGCTTTGGCACCACTTAGTCACGTCCTTTGCGCGTCTGTTTACCGCCCAGCCGGAGGCGCCGGCCAGCACGAAAGCCGGCGCCTTCGGCTGGGCGGTAAACGACATGGATCAACTGTCTCGTGAGCTCGGTGAAGATTGATGTCGCTTATTGTAAGATACTGAACATGTCATCCGCCTACGAAAAACAACTGCTTGAGCCGCCTCTGTCCGAGTGGCCGTCAGTCCGTTGTGTCCTGCACAACGAACGGCTGCAGACTCTGCGCGATTCCGCAAGGCAGCGGTTGGTGGATGCGGCGATCGGATATCGAGCAATGCTGGTGGAGATCGGTCGTGCAGCGGGTATGTTTGCTGCAGATGATCCGGCAATTACAGGTGATCCTGGCTCACAGCCATTGATCATGACAGGGCATCAGCCGGTCGTGTTTCATTCGGGGCTGACGTTCAAGTACCAGACGACGGAAACATTCGCTCTTGAACACAATGCTCTTGCTGTCGCCGTGGTGATTGATTCGGATGAGGGCGATGCAGGAGCATTCCCGTTCCCGAACTCCGCCGCCCCGTTCACGTTATTGGCAGATAAATTAAAGGCAAATCCATCGCTGACAACATCGTCGCAGATGTCTGCGGTAACAGGATCTTTCAGCACTGAATCCTCGCTATTGGGAGCCTGCCGTCGCAAGCCGGCAGATCTGATTCAGGCGGAAGCGGCACGTGTCCAGGCATCACTGCAGACTTGCGGATGTACTCAGGAAGCCGAGCGTTTTCAGAAGATCGCACAGCAGTACGCGAGCTTGCCGACAGATTCAATGATGGAAGCCAATCTGATCATGCGATGGAACGCGGGCATAGCCGGACGAACTCCGGAGATTCCGTTGTCGATGATCTGTTCGTTTCCCGAAGTGTTGCAGTTCTTCGCTGAATTGCTCGCGCGGCCGTTCGAGTTTGCTCGTTGTTATAACAGCACGTTAGAGACGTTTCGGGCCGAGCATAAGATTCGCAACGTGGCCAATCCGTTTCCGAATCTGGGTGTCGAGGAGACTCATTGCGAGCTGCCGTTCTGGCTGATTAATCCGGCAAAAGGTACGCGCGAGATTGTGTCGATCAGGAATCACGGCTTCGAACGATTCCTGGAAGCCAACGGAACAGACATTACCGAAGTCCTGCCGGGCAATGAAGCGGCTTCGTTGTTCACATTGCTGATCGGAGGACGACAACTGATTCCTCGCGGCGGGCTGATTACAGCCACCCTGCGGATCCTGTTCAGCGATCTGTTTGTGCATGGCACGGGCGGTGGACACTACGATTTTTTCACGAATCAGTTCATCCGAGCCTGGTGGAATGTGGAGCCGACTCCGTTTGCCGTGGCCAGTGCGTCAAGATACTTGTTCGATCAGGAACGTCGTCAGTTATCACGCCTGCAGGAGATCTCTGACAACATAAGAGACTATCAGTTTAATCCTCAGCGTTATCTTGGCACGGGCGTGTTCTCAACGGACACAGAAACGGCACTTCGCACAGCGTTGACGGAGAAGGAATCTGCCGTCAAAGAATTGCGATCGGCGAGAGAATCCGGCGTACCAGCCGACGAGATCGGGCGCAGGATTCAGCGACTGGGGGATTTGATCAAGACCACTGTCACCGCTGAGTTCTCTGCTCAATTGACCCAGCTTCAGGCGCTGCCGGCTGAGACGGTGACTGCTGTGAACAGCAGAACATGGCCGTGGTTCTTCTTCGCCTGATTCACCGGCTACAATGCCTCAGGCTTAAGCAGGGCCGTCTTTTTGCTTGGAAATCTGGTAGTTACAACAGGAATTTCGTGTGCAGTTCTGTCGAGAAAGCACCATTGTACGGTCGCTTCAGCGGTGTCTTCCCTGAGGTGTACGGTTACACTTGTGAACGGCCAGGCAGTATCTGAAAACATAACGGACATACCCCCATGTTGTGCCGAGTCGCGGATTCGTTGTTTTGGATGAGTCGATATCTGGAACGAGCTGAGAATCAGGCTCGCTTCATTGATGTGACTTTGAATATTGCGTTGGGATATCGCGGCAGTGAAGAGGTCTTATGGTCGTCGCTTCTGCATGCTGGCAGCGATGTTGAGAGCTTTAAGGAACACTACACTGAAACGACGCGGGAAAACGTCATTCGGTATTTACTGTTCGACCGACGCAATCTGAACTCTGTCTCCTGCTGTCTGGCGGCAGCCCGCGAGAATGCTCGTGCGATTAAAGAGAACCTGACGACCGAATACTGGGAATCGATCAATCGTTTTTATCTGCGGGTTCGGACAGCGGCGCAGGAGCAGGCACAGGTTGTACAACAGCCGCATCGGTTTTTGGAACAGATCAAACGGTCTGCTCACCAGACCAGCGGAGTTGCTGTTGCCACGTCGCCTCGCGGCGAAGGCTGGAACTTTTCGACGATTGGCGGTCTGCTGGAGCGAGCTGACAAGACATCGCGAATTCTGGATGTGAAGTACTTTATTCTGCTGCCGAATCCATCTCATGTGGGCTCGCAGGTCGATGTTGTTCAATGGGCGGCATTGTTGGAATCGACGAGCGCGTTGCAGACGTATCGACGAGCTTACGGACGCATTCAGCCGACCAATGTTGTCGACTTTTTGATTCTGAATTCGTCGTTTCCGCGTTCGCTGCGATTCTGCGTTCGCGAAGCGGAAGGATGTTTGCGAGCCATCTCCGGAACGCCGGCGCATTCGTTCAGCAATCCGGCGGAGCAGTTGCTGGGGCAAATGAGTTCTCAACTGAACTATGCCCGAGCGACCGACATTATCGGCAATGGGCTGCATCAGTTTGTGGATGACTTTCAGACGCGATTGAATTCTGTCGGACAGGCGATTTCAGAGACGTTCTTCCAGATCGCGACACCGACGATGGGGAACTCAATGAGTCAGGTCCAGACGATGTATTAGTGTGAAATAAGGGTCCGAATAGACGGTAGGATGGGCATTCTTGCCCGTCGAATTGCAGTCGGACAAGAATGTCCAACCTACTTAGGGCCGAGATCTCGACCCCGGTTCGATCGGTTGGACAACCGGACCAAAGAACCTTTAACGAGACGATACCTTTCCAATATGCCCATCAAAGTCGCCCTGCACCACAAGACTGTTTATCAGTATGACCGATTGGTATCACTCGGTGCTCAGGTGGTTCGGCTGCGGCCTGCACCGCATTCGCGAACACCGATTGATGCGTATTCGCTGAAGATCGAGCCGGCCAATCACTTTCTGAACTGGCAGCAGGATCCTCACGGCAATTATCTCGCGCGGCTGGTGTTTCCGGAGAAGACTCGAACGTTCTCCGTGTCGGTCGATGTTGTTGCTGACATGACGGTCGTCAACCCGTTCGACTTCTTCCTTGAAGACGACGCGACTGAGTTTCCATTTGAGTATGCCGAAGAACTGGCGACAGATCTCAAGCCGTTCCTGCAGCCCTATTCGAAGTCGGCTGCGTTCCAGGCCTATCGAGCTACCTTCGACACAAAGAAGCGTCGCACGATCTCGTTCCTGATCGACATGAATACCAAACTCCAGCAGGACATCAGTTACCTGATTCGTCTGGAGCCGGGAGTGCAGACGCCGGAAGAAACGTTGAAGTCGCGATCAGGATCTTGTCGTGATTCGGCGTGGTTGCTGGTGCATTTGCTCCGCAGTTACGGACTTGCCGCGCGGTTTGTGTCGGGATATCTGATTCAATTAACGGCGGATCTCAAGCCGCTGGAAGGTCCGGAAGGTCCAACCGCTGACTTCACAGACCTGCATGCGTGGACCGAAGTCTTTCTGCCCGGTGCGGGTTGGGTCGGACTTGATCCAACGTCCGGATTGCTCACGGGCGAAGGCCATATTCCTCTGGCGGCTACTCCATCGCCTCAAACCGCCGCACCGATTTCGGGCGGTGTGGAGAAGTCTGAAGTCGAATTCAGCTTCGAAATGACGGTGACGCGAATCCACGAAGATCCGCGAGTGACCAAGCCCTACACCGAAGATGCCTGGCAGCGAATTGACGCCACGGGCAAAGAAGTCGATCGTCGTCTTGACGCTAATGACGTGCGACTGACCATGGGTGGTGAGCCGACGTTTGTCTCCATCGACGACATGGAAGGCGCCGAGTGGAATACGGCGGCTGTGGGACCGCATAAGCAGAAACTGTCCGATGAATTGATACGTCGGTTGCGAGCCAGGTTTGGTCCGGGTGGTCTGCTGCATTATGGACAAGGCAAATGGTATCCGGGCGAATCATTGCCTCGGTGGGCGTATACCTGTCTGTGGAGAAAAGATGGTCAGCCAATCTGGAAGAATCAGGCGTTACTGGCCGACCTTGGTCTGACGGCCGGCAGGACAGACCACAAGAAACCGGTCGCTGATGAAAAGCTGGCGGCCGAGTTTGTCATTGAACTTTCTGATCGACTGCATGTGGAAGATCGCTGGATTCGTCCGGCGTATGAAGACGTCTACCACATGATTGAAGTGGAGCAAAAACTTCCGGTTGATATTGATCCCGAGAAGTTCGATCCGGACAACAGCGAAGATCGTCGTCGACTCAGTCGCGCGTTGGAACGCGGAATAAGTCGGCCCGTGGGATTCGTTCTGCCGTTGACTCGTGCGTGGTGGCAGTCGAATGCAAAATGGACCAGCGGCTTCTGGCCGTTTCGTTCTCATCGGCTGTTCTTGATTCCTGGCGATTCTCCAATGGGTCTGCGTTTGCCATTGGAGTCGTTGCCTGTTGCCGGTTCCAGTCTGCCGCAGGTCTACATGCGAGACCCATTTGCGGATCGGCCTCCGTTGCCGGGCTACGCGGAAATTCGCAAGTCGGCCGCCGAACGCTTGGCCGCTCAGAAACGTGAAACGGAAAAGCCGCCGCAGCGTCAGGTGATGCAGAGACTGGGGCTGATCGATGATCCTTCGGAATCCAGCGAAGACTACGCGAACTTGCCGCTGGGAGCAGGCCCGGTTGTCCGCACGGCCTTGTGCGTGGAGCCGCGCGATGGACAGTTGCGAGTTTTCATGCCGCCGACTGGAACTTTGGAAGACTATCTGGAACTGGTGGCGATGATTGAAGAGACCGCAGAGTCTCTTAACACGTCGGTAATTATTGAAGGTTATCTACCACCGCATGATCCGCGAATTGAACTGCTGAAGGTCACGCCGGATCCGGGCGTGATCGAAGTCAATATTCATCCGGCTCACAACTGGGAGCACCTGAAAGAGATCACAGAAACCGTTTACGAGGAAGCTCGCCAGTGCCGACTGGGCACCGAGAAGTTTCAGATGGACGGTCGACACACCGGTACCGGTGGCGGCAATCATCTGGTGCTTGGCGGAGCCACGCCAGGCGACAGTCCGTTCCTGCGTCGTCCCGATCTGTTGAAGAGTTTCATTGGATTCTGGAACAATCATCCGTCGTTGTCGTATCTGTTTTCCGGACTATTCATCGGACCAACCAGCCAGTCGCCGCGCATTGACGAAGGTCGTGATGATGCGATGTATGAGCTGGAGATTGCGTTCCGACAGGTCCCGGAAGCGGGCTGCGGCTGGGTTCCGAACTGGATTGTGGATCGCATCTTCCGCAACCTGCTGGTGGACCTCACCGGGAATACTCATCGCGCGGAACTTTGCATCGACAAACTCTATTCGCCGGATCATGCGGCCGGACGACTGGGGCTTGTCGAACTGCGCGGATTCGAAATGCCGCCACATGCTCGCATGAGTTTGACTCAGCAGCTTCTGGTCCGTGCACTGGTTTCCTGCTTCTGGCAGCGGCCGTATCACGAGCCGCTGATTCACTGGCGGAATGCAATTCATGATCGGTTTATGCTGCCGTACTATCTGTGGAAAGATATCGAATCGGTTGTTGGCGTTCTGAAATCCGCAGGGCTTGATTTTGAAGCTGACTGGTTTGGAACTCATCTGGAGTTCCGTTGTCCGCTGATGGGAACTTTTGACAGCAACGGTGTTCATATCGAGATCCGTCAGGCACTCGAACCGTGGTACGTGCTGGGTGAAGAACCGGGCGGCGGCGGGATGACTCGCTTTGTGGATTCGTCACTGGAACGCCTGCAGATTCGTGTGACGGGCATGTTTTCACAGGGGCATTGCATCACCGTCAACGGGGTCAAAGTTCCGCTGCAATCGACGGGAACTCAGGGCGAATATGTCGGCGGCGTTCGCTATCGAGCGTGGCAGCCGCCAAGCTGTTTGCATCCGATGATTGCGGTTCATACGCCATTGGTCATTGATCTGGTGGATGTTGTGAATCAGCGATCTCTGGGTGGATGTCGTTATCACGTCGATCATCCGGGTGGGTTGAATCCTGAAGGCATCCCCGTCAATGCCCTGGCGGCAGAAAGTCGCAGAGCCGGTCGATTCTTCCGGATGGGACATACCGGCGGAGTTTTGATCCCTCAAATCCCGAATATCTCCCCCGATTTTCCGTGTACGCTGGACCTGAGACGCGTCAACCTCTGAAATGCGTTGTCTCAAGGTGACGGAACAACTCATTTGATGATGGCGCATCGCGGATCTACGCAGCTCGATGAGGCCAATCGGAAGACTAGGGAATGGCAACTGGACTGACTTCGAGCACACGGACAGAACTTGCCTTTGAATGTCCGTCGTTCGTTTTCAATGAGGTCTTCGCCCCGGACGGCACACCTCGACCTCAATGGCAAAAGTTTCTCAACGCTTATCGGAATGTTCCGCAGCCCGAGTTTGCTCGGCGAAATGAACAGGCCGATCGGATGCTGCGCGAGAACGGGGTCAATTATCATTCCGCCACCGAAGGCGGAGAAGGAGCGCGGCCGTGGCGACTTGATCTGCTGCCGATGCTGATGTCGTCGGCTGACTGGTCTGTGATTGAAGCGGCTCTCAGTCAGCGAGCCCGCCTGTTGAACATGGTCATTGCGGATATCTACGGACCGCAACGCCTTCTTGAAGAAGGATTGCTGCCGCCGGAAGTCCTGTTCGCCAATCAGGAATATCTGCGACCGTTCTGCGGACTAGGACGACCGGATGTGAATCCGATGTTTTTGTACGCGTCGGAACTGGCTCGATCGGCTGACGGGCAGTGGTGGGTCATGGCCGATCGTTCCGAAGCGCCGGCCGGTCCGGGCTTTGCGCTGGAGAATCGGATCGTCAGTTCACGAACGATGCCATCAGCCTTTAAGCAGATTCCCGTGGAACGATTGGCATCGTTCTTCGTTCATCTGCAAAACGCATTAAAGCGACGAGCTGTCCGGAATACCGAGAGTCCTCGCATCGTGTTGCTGTCGAGTGGCCCGACGCATCCGTACTACTTCGAAGACGTGTATCTCGCCAGGTATCTGGGTTACACGATGGTTGAAGGCGGAGATCTGGCGGTTCGTAACGATACCGTGTTCCTGAAAACTCTGTCCGGACTTGTGCCGGTCGATATTGTCCTGGGGCGTTGTGCAGAGTCCGGACTCGATCCGCTGGAGCTTGGTGGCTACGCGGCGCACGGGATTCCAGGATTACTGAACGCGATCCGATCGGGCAATGTCACGGTTGCGAATACTCCGGGCTGCGGTATTGTCGGCGCCCCGGTATTTATGGCGTTTCTGCCGCAGATCTGTGAACGATGGCTGGGCGAAAGTTTAAAGATGCCGTCGATTTCCACATGGTGGTGCGGCGATGCAAACAGCTTCAATCTTGTCACATCACGCTTCAATGACCTGGTCCTGAAGCCGGCCTTTCAGAAGAGCGGTAACGAAGAAATCATCATCAGCGATCTGACGGCTGAAAAACAAAAAGAAGTTCGGGCTCGAGTTGAAGCGGCGCCCCATGCGTGGGTTGCGCAGGAGAAGATTTCACGCTCGGGCGTTCCGGTTTGGACTCAAAATGGAATCCGTTGCGGGCATGCGGCCGTGCGTGCATTTCTGGTCGAAGATGAAGCCAAGTGGCACTTGATGCCGGGCGGACTGATTCGCATCGCACCGGATTCGGGGCCGATGCAGTTGTCGGTCTCTGCGGGTGATGGCAGCAAAGATTTGTGGGTCATTGCGGAGAAAAAGGTTGATCCGGTGTCGTTGCTGGCTCCGACGGACCAGCCGGCAGAACTTCGCCGCACCAGCGCGTTGTTTCCAAGTCGCGTTGCCGACAATCTGTTCTGGTTGGGAAGATCGATTGACCGCTGCGATTTTCTGGGCCGTTTGATCCGAGCACTCTCGGAGCGACTGGTTGGCGAAGGCAATGTCGATTTAACCGAGATTCGTTTTCTGGGTCGCGCACTCAGTGAACAGGGGCAGCTTGAGCCCGGGTTCGTTGTGGACGGTATGGAGTCGCAGCTGCCGACGCTGGCGGAAGCGTTGCCGATCGCGGTCTTTGATCCAAACGAATACGGCGGACTAGCACGGACGGTACGAGATTTGACTCGACTGGCTTCGCTCGTGCGAGACTGGATCAGTCCGGACACCTGGCATCGGATCAATGTCACTGCTGAAACATTTCGCACGGCACAGACGAAGGACTGGCGAGATCTGGCCGATGTGGTCAACGTCTCCAACTCACTGATTGGCGATCTGGCTTCGGTCAGTGGTTTGATTGCGGATGGGATGAATCGAGGACCCTCGTGGCGATTTCTGGAACTGGGACGATGTATTGAACGAGCCGGCGCGACGGCTCGCTTGTTGCTGACAGCGGAGATTAAGCGTGGCGGAGCATCGCCGGGGATGCTGAAGACGCTGGTGGAAGTGCTGGATGTGAGGATGACCTATCGGTTTCGCTACCGTGATAATCTGCAGCGGAATGCGGTGCTGGATCTCGCGATTACCGATGAAACCAATCCTCGATCACTGGCCTATCAGATCGAACGGCTGGTCCAGCACGTGGATCGTCTTCCGGGTTATGAAGCTCGTCCCCTGCGATCGGAGGAAATGCGGTTGGTCATGGACGCTGCTCATGCTGTGCGCATGCTGACGACCGATGATTTGTCGGCACCGACTCCTCGCAGTGTGCAAAGTGCATTGAAGACTGTTGAAGAAACCATGTCGGTCCTGTCTGACACGTTAACACGAAAGTATCTGGTGCATTCCGGGACACCTCGACAAATCACTGACATTGCGGGAGGTTCGCAATGAAGTATCGAGTCACCCACAAGACAAGTTATGCGGGCCACGAACCTGTATCGATTGGACACAATCAGGCGTGGCTGGAATTTCGGCCGGTGGATCATCAGTTTGTTGAGAGCTTTTCTCTGACGATCTCCCCTGAGCCTTCCGTGAAAACTCGACGAGTCGATTCGTTTCGCAATCCCGTGCATGCGTTCTCCTTTAATGAAGGTTACCAGCGACTGGATGTGACTGCGACCACACTGGTCACGGTTCGTCCGCCGAACACTGCTCCAGCAAGCTGTTGTGCGGCATGGGAGTCGATTACGGCGACGATCAGGCAGCACATTCAGAACGATGATCGCGATGCCACTGAGTTTGCGTTTGCGTCGCCGAGGATCAATTGGAATGCGGAAATGCGAGCGTATGCTCTGCAGTCGTTTACTGCATCACGGCCGATGATGGAGGCGGTTCGCGAACTGACAGCCAGAATTCATCATGATTTTGCATATGACAGTCGGGCAACGACGGTGAATACGCCCGTGGCCGAAGTGTTTCGCCTGAAACGCGGGGTCTGTCAGGATTTTGCGCATCTGCAAATCGCCATGCTGAGATCTCTGGGAATCCCCGCACGGTATGTCAGCGGTTACTTAAGAACTGTTCCTCCGGAAGGACAGGCTCGACTTGTCGGAGCCGATGCGTCTCACGCGTGGCTGTCGGTTTATTGCGGCAGTGGACATTGGGCCGATGTGGATCCGACGAACGACGCGTTGTGCTCAACCGATCATATCACGCTGTCGTGGGGCCGAGATTACGGTGACGTGCCGCCGTTGACGGGTGTGTTTATGGGCGGCGGTCAGCATCGGTTGATAGTGAATGTGGATGTGCTGCCGATTGGGGTGGGAGCTGGCCATTAAGATTTCAAATTTGAAATTTGAGATTTCAAATCGAGGAGCGAAGCATTGTGGTCTGAAGCCCACGCTACAAGGCGCGCGGCGGCGAGCGAAAAAAGATCGGCGTCAGGATTAACGGAGGACGGGCACCATGCCTCGGTGAGACTGTTCGCCTTCTTCTCGCATGATGCCCCAGCGGCTGGCCTGTAAGACTTTGCCGGAGTTGAGTTCGACCGCAGTCAGCCAGCCATGTCGCCAGCAGGCGGTGTCGATGCACATGGCGAAACCCAGATCAAGAATCTCGGAGTTCTTCTGTTCGGTGTGACCCACGACGACTGTCTTGCCTGAAAAATGCGGTTGCATGAATTCGGGCTCGAAAAGGGCCCAGCGGAGTTGATAGGACTCCTGCTGATCCATTGGAAGATCCGGACGATAGTTGGCATGAGTCAGAATGAATTTGTCGGTTTCGTGATAGGGCTGACAAGTCGCCAGTAGTTCCCAATGCTCTGGAGGAACGTCCTTCAGCAGAGCACCAAAGCGATAAGAATTCAGAGTGGACACTCCACCACAGTTCTCCCAGTATCGCAGGGCGCCTTCGGTCTCCAGAGCGGACAACATCATTTCTTCATGATTGCCCTGAATCAGAATAACGCTGCACTGCTTGCGCAGTTCGATAATCAACTCCAGTACGGCACAGGTGTCACGTCCCTGATCGATCAGGTCGCCAAGAAACACAATCTGGTCGTCAGGAGTGGGGGCAATCGCTTCGACAAGGACCTGCAGTGCATGTCCGCATCCATGCACATCACCAATCGCAATCAGTCGACCAGAATCATTGGGCATGTGAAGAACCTGAACTGGACAGTGAATCCATACTGTTGAAGAAAACGCACATCCTGGGCGAAGCGATTCTAAAGCAACTGCCGCCACACACAAGCCGAGATCCGATGATCTGGAAGTTCCGATTTATGTCAGGTTTGTCTCATATGAAGGTGTGGTTGTTGGGGTGTGATTCCGCAAGGTGAAGTCCGGGTGCAGCTTGTTCAGATGTGCAGGATTTTGACTGCGCGGCCATCGTAAGTGCTACGAGCGTTGCCGAAATCGGTTCAATTCGCAGTGGTGACAGGGAACCAATCGACGTACTGGCCGAAAAACAGTCTGTGCATTAACGTTTACAAGAACAGGCTATTGTGAAAACACGAATTCGAATCATTCTGAAAGATCATTAATGTCCTCGAACGCACCGCGTCTGTTAATTCTTGGAGCGCATCCGGACGACGCTGAGTTTCATGCCGGGGGAATTGCTTCCATCTACCGCGCTATGGGGCGCGAAGTAAAAATGGTTTCGGTCACCGATGGAGGCGCTGGGCATCATACTCGATCATCTTCAGAGCTTGTGCGTCTGCGACGAGATGAAGCGGCGGCGGCGGGACGAGTCATCGGTGCTGTGTATGAGACCTGGGATTTTCCCGATGGGGCCCTGCAGGCGTCTTTGGAAGTTCGGCATCGCATCATTCTTGAGATTCGCCAATTCAAGCCTGACCTTGTGCTGACTCATCGCCCCAACGACTACCATCCCGACCATCGTGCTGTTGGCCAGTGCGTTCAGGATGCGTCTTATCTGGTCAAGGTTCCGTTGATCGTTCCCGACGTGCCCGCGTTAAGAAAAGATCCTGTCGTCGCGTACATGTCGGATTTGTTTACGAAACCTCAGCGCATGCAGCCGGAGATGATTCTGAATATTGCCGACCAGATCGACACAATCCTAGCGATGCTGGCCTGCCACGCTTCACAGGTCTTTGAGTGGCTCGCGTATGAGCAGGGCATTTTGGAGTCGCTGCCAGCAGATCAGGCAGGGAGGATGGCGTGGTTGAAAGCGTGGTACACAAATTATATCCGGCCGCGAGTCGCTCATTTTCGTGACGAGATTTCTCGTGCGTTTGGAGATTCAGCTTCGTCGCTGGAGTATGTCGAAGCGTTTGAAATCAGCGAATACGCGCTGAGGCCAGATGCGGCCCTGCTGGAGCATTTGTTTCCGGGCTGTCAGGGGACGTGAGGTTGAGCCGCTGCAGACGTCGTTTAACGGTATTGCCGTTAAACGATGAGGCGGGCAGAGTGTTGGTGACGCAGGGCGTTCGCTACCATAAAATCGGTGATGCATTCCAAGACGGACTTTATGAAAGTGTTTCCCCATGCGAATCAACGCGGGTTGTGTGCTGAATCTGCTCATTCTGATGCATCTGGTGACCACTGCGGCCGTAGCTGATGAAACGGTCGACAAGGCACAGAAAGTAGTTGGCGATGCGAAGGATGTGAAAGCGGCCGAAGCGGCTGACGCTGAAATTCAGGCGATGAATAAAGAGCTGACTGCAGAACTGGAGGGCCAGTTGAAGGCACTGCCAGCTATCGTGGACACGGACGCAGATCCGGTGGGCAAGTATTCGCGTCGAGGTGACCTGCATATGTTTCTCGGCAAATTTGCAGAAGCTGAGGCGGACTATAAGAAGATGTCGGAGCTTAAGCCGGACCTCGATGCGTCTCACTGGCGACTGGGCATCGCGATGTATCTGGTCGGGCATCCGGAAGACGCAGCGGCTCAGTTTGACAGGTATCATTCGTTCGACAACGTTGATCGAGAAAACGGAATCTGGCGATATCTGTCTCATCGTGCGGCGTTTGGCAAAGAGAAGGCTCGCGAGCAACTGCTGAAGTATGAGAAGGACGATCGTCCTCCGTTTCGTGAGGTGTACCAGTTGTTTGAAGGCACAATGACGGCCGATCAGGTGTTGCAGTCGATTTCGCCGGACCTGCCGGAGTCATCGCGTCAATCCCGCCTGTTTTATGCTCAGTTATATGTGGGACTCAACGAGGCCGCAGAAGACAAGCCCGGCGCAGCCCTGAAGGCTCTTCGTGAGGCCGTTAAGAATGAATGGCCGCGAGAAGCCGGGTTTGGCCCGAACTACATGTGGCATGTTGGCCGCCTGCAGTACCTGCGAATCAAGACGCCCGACAGGGAACGCAGCAGGTAAGCTGTAGCGATTGCATCGATTTTTCTGGTGATGCTCAGCCCAAATCGAGTGTACCGTCTGCATAGATTGCAGCGGTCCCATCTGTTGTCATGGCTGGACCACTTGATCGGACTGCAGCAGTCATAACAGTCCCGTGGCGCTTGAAAAAACGATTCTTCCGGCTGAGTTAACTGTAGGCGAATCAAATGAAGCACAGTCGCTGCGTGAGTCGAAATCGATAAGACCGTCCCAGGCGGAATGTCGGGACGAACGGGAAACTCAGGACCAGACTGACCGTCGGGGCTGAGACTCGTGACGACTCATTTTCCGGCAGAACGTTCAAGGATGAGCGTTCTCCCATGGAGAGCAGCAGGATGCTGACCCGAATTTCGCACAAAAGAACTCGCCGGTTTATCGCCTGGCTGGTGCTGGGATCGATGAGCGTTCCCGGGCTGTCCGGATGCTCGCGCCAGTTCTGGCGGAAGCAGGCGGATAAGGATTCTTACAACGCGGTCGCCGAAAAGCTGAACAATCCGCACTGGCAGGTTCCGCGAATGGAACTGACACCGGATCCTCGCAGTCGTTTCTTTGATCCGTACGATCCTGACAAAGAGCCATTGCCACCGGACGACCCGGCGGCTCATTCGTTGATGCACTGCGTCAATGGAAAGAAAGGTTACAAGAGCTGGCACAAGCTGGGGACATCGTTTGCCATCGAAAATTCGCAGTGGCTGCAACCCTACGGAATTCAGATGAATGGAGTGGACCCGGTTGAGGGACATGCTCAGGTTCAGCTGCTGAAGATCAATCTGCCTCAGGCGATGGATCTGGCTTCGATTCATAGTCGAGAGTACCAGTCGAACATTGAAGATCTGTATCTGACGGCGTTAACTCTGACGGCGGAGCGTTTTCGACTGGGCGTGCGATTTCTGGGTGTCTCCGGAACAGAGCCGGACGTAGGCTTTAATACTCGCACAAATTCTTCCGGCAACGCGACATCGACACTGGGAGCATCATTCGGTGTGAGCCAGCTTCTGCCGACGGGTGGGCAGATCGCTGTCGACATCGCGAACTCCGTGACGTGGGTCTTCGCCGGAAATGGAGCCCAGGCGTCGGCTCCAAGTATTGGCTACAGTTTTACTCAGCCACTGTTGTTCAGAGCAGGTCGCAAGATCGTGCTGGAGGCGTTGACGCAGTCGGAACGCAATGTTCTGTATGCCGCGCGAGTTCTGGCGCGATTTCGCCAGACGTTGTTTGCTCAGGTCACCGTGAGTTATCTCAATCTGTTGCAGCAGCGGCAGGGAATTATCAACACAGAAAACAACATTCGTCAGTTGGAAGAACAGCTTGAAGCGCAGCAGGTGAAAGACAGCCGCGTCCCTGGCGTTGTCGCATCATCTCTGGAGAATTTCGAGGGACTGGTCATTCCGGAAGACCTGCGGGACAAATTCTCCTACGACGGGGAATGGCTGAAATGGCAGGGAGATTTGACTGCCGAGGACGAAGCCAGACTCCTCGCGATTTCGGACGACCTGGAATACAAGTCCAAGGCTCAGGAACTGATCGACTTCAAAAAGCAGCAGGTGACATCACTCTCGTTCCTGCAGTTGCGAGACAGACTGAATCGAAATCAGGCAAACCTTGCGAATAGTCAGCGACAGTTGGCCGACCAGCAGGATAATCTCAAGATCCTTGTGGGCCTGCCACCAAACGTGAATCTGGAAGTTGACGAATCACTGCTGCGACCATTCTTGTTGATCAGTTGGGACTTGATCAATCTGGAAACCGAACTACGAACCTTACAGAAGGAATTGGGGAAAGAACTGCTGCCTGTGGTGGGCCAGGGCGTTATGGAAGAATTGCCTCCGCGATTATCCGCAACAAAGAAGTATGTAAGCGAGCTGAATCGGCTGCGCGATCGACTTTACGAAGTTGGCATCGTGCAGGTGAAGAATGATTTCCTTCCCATCCAGCAGATCCTTGAGCTGACAAAAGACGACTGGCGTGCGGCCGAGCCGGGCATGAGGTACTTCCGCAGCGAAGCGGAGAGAACGCGTTTGCTGGAACGGATGACAAACGATCTGCGGCAATATCGACTGGCAGAACGCGATTTCGCGTTTGGGAGTGGCATGCTGACGATGCTTCAGGAAATGCTGGATGCAGAATCGGAACAGGCACTCCTGCAAAAGCTCGATAAGAGTGGCAATGGCCTGATCGAACTGACAGAATTGCCTGAGAACTGGAGTGAGCTGCCAAGAACGGGAGACAAGGCGGCTCTTGAGTCTTACTCTGTCAATCAACTGCTTTGGGAAAGTATCAGCGGTGCTCGCGATCTTCGCGATAAGTATCTGCTGCGAATGGCACAGAGTCTGGAAGTGATTCAGGCAGCTTTAAGAGTTGAGCAGATCGCTGTTGTCCCGTTTACATTGGATGGAACGATGGACGTTCCGGATATCGAAAAAGTGATTGCGATAGGTCTTGAGAATCGCCACGACCTGATGAACGTCCGAGCTCAGGTCATGGATGCTCGCCGTCGCGTTGAGATCGCCGCTAACGCCCTGGAATCCGGGCTGGATATTACCATTCGTGGTGAACAAGGTTTGAATCCCGATGCTCAGAACCGCACAGCTCACAGTGCTGGGGTACAGTTCACCACTCCGATGGACCAGATCCTGGAACGAAATGTTTATCGACAGGCACTGGTTAATTATCAGCGCGCAAGACGAACCTACATGGAAGCGGAAGACCGCATTAAGCAATCAATTCGCGCCAGTTGGCGACAGATTCAGGTTCAGGAGTATCGTCTGGAAATTGACCGAACCACGGTCAGAAACGCGGCTTTACAATATGACAGCGCTTCTTTACAGGCGGCGGGCGGGCAACAGACGAATGCTTTGAGCCTTGTCAATGCTCTGGATTCGGTCCTCCAGGCTCAAAACTCACTTGTGGCCGATTGGGTCACTTACGAGACAAATCGGCTTAACATCTTCCGCGACATGGGTATCATGGAGATTGATCCTCGCGGAGTCTGGACCGATCCGTTTTACCTGCAGATGGATAATCTGTCGGCCGACGGAAATGTCTCCTCGCCTGCAAGCCCTCCCGATGTCGTCCTACCCGTTCCGGAACCACAGAACTGATTTGAATGAGGTCTCTGAGGATGCTCCGCGCACATATTGCAGTAAATGTTCCACGTTTTGCCCGAAGAGGTAAAACCATTCCGCTCGTGATTCTGGCCTTGCTGCTTGCATCAGCGGCTGCGGTGATGATCGTGCCGTCGACCCGTCAGCAGGTGATGACACTGGTCACAGGCAAGGAAGAGGTCGTGGGGGCCGGTTTCATCACGGCCAAGGCTGAGAAAGCTCCGTTCCGAATTATGATCACGGAAAACGGCACGATCGACAGCCTGCGTAATGTCACGCTCAGCAATCGAGTCGAAGGCTCAACAACAATCATTTCGCTGATCCCTGAAGGCAGCAAAGTGAACGCTCCGGTTGTCGCTGAGTTTGAAGGTGTCGCGCAATTTGTTGACAGTGCTTCTGAATCATCGAAGTCCGTCAAAGTCGTTGCGGAAGATGGTACCGAGAAAGTTTACGAAGTCGTCTTCGGTGAATTCACAAAGATGCTGGTCAAGGATCGCCAGAAGGTTCGCAAGGGCGACTTCATCGCCGGTGATGTCTGCTGCGAGCTGGACTCGTCGACCCTTGTGGAGAAAGAAAAAGAACAACAGATCAAGAACACAACGGCCGCTGCAAATCTTGAAAAGGCCGGCAAGGATATCGAAATTCAGGAGACAACGAACGAAAGCAACGTCGCCAAAGCCAAACTAGCCGAACAGCTCGCAGAGCTGGATGATGTCAGCTACCGATCAGAGGGCGGCGAATATCAGCAGGCTCTCGAAACGATCAAGGGCGATATCAAAAAGACGGAAGAAGAGCTTTCGATCAACAAAGAAGAGTACGAACGAATTCGCGATCAGGCTCGACTGGGTTATGCCAACGTCAACCAGCTTGAGAGTGCTCGTTTGAAGGTGACTCAGTCTCAGATCGTGCTGAAGGTGAAGTCCGGGGAACTGGCAGTTCTCGAAAGGTTTACCAAGATTCGCAAGGAAAGCGAACTCAAGCAAACGGCCGAGGACACGAAGCGAGAAACATCGCGTGCTCGTCTGGAAGGCGAAGCGCTGATGACGCAGATGAAAGCGGCTCACGATGCTGCGAAACTGACGCTGGCGATTGAACAGGAAAAGCTGGAACTGTTTCAACGTCAGATTGCCGCCTGCCGATTGGTCGCGTCCCAGGCGGGTGAAGTTGTCTATGCTGCTCAGAACAGCGGTCGTGGCAGTGAGCCGGTTGTTATTGAAGAAGGAGCTTCTGTCCGAGAGCGTCAGGCGATTATTAATCTGCCGGATCTGGAACGCATGAAGATTGATGCTCGCATTCATGAGTCGCGTATCAGTCGCGTGATGGTAGGGCAACCAGTTGAGATTGAAGTCGATGCCATTCCCGGTGATCCGTATCGAGGCAAACTTCAGAGCATTTCGTCGGTGCCTGTGCCCGGAAGCTGGCCAAACACGGACCTCAAGGAGTACGAAGCGATCATTGAAATTCTCGACGAGCCGACTCGGGTCCGAAAACTTAAGCCCGGCATGACAGCTCAGGTTCGAATCATCGTCGAAGATCGCAAGCAGGATGTGCTCCAGGTTCCAGTTCAGTCCGTGGTTTCGTTCTCTGGACAGTACTTTACGTATGTGATCACGCCGAAAGGACCAGAGCGTCGTGAACTGAAGGTTGGCGACGCGAATGACGAGTTTATGGAAGTGCTCGACGGCGTGGCCGTGGGTGAATCGGTCGTCATGAGTCCTCGCACGCATTTCTCCAAAGAATTGAGTGCTCTTGAAGCGGAGATCACAGCGAAGACGGAAAAGAATCGAGAGAAACTCGATACGCCGGATCGCAAGTCTCCTGGAGCTGCAATTGGTGAAAGTCCGCGAGGTCCGGGTGCCGGTGGGCCGCCGAGCGGTGGTGCACCTGCAGGTGGCGGACCTGGTGTTGCTGGGTCGGGCGCAGGTGGCCCGGGCGGGGGTGCACCGGATCCGAAAGTGATGTTCGAAGGGATGGATAAGAATAAAGACGGCATCGTGACAAAGGATGAGCATCCTCGTCCGGAATTCTTTGATCGATCTGACAAAGATGGCGACGGTAAACTGACTTTGGAAGAAATGCAGGCTGCCTTCCGCGAACGAATGCAACAGGGTCAGGGACGCCCTCAGTGATGTGCATGAGAGATGTCTGTCTTCGAATGATGCGGACATCGGATCTCACTGCGATTCTCTGAACACCGAAAACTGAACACCGAAAACTGAACACTGAAAACTTGCCTCCCATGGACCTCGCTGCAGAAGTCATCAACATCCAAAAAGACTACCTGCTGGGAACAGTGTTGGTTCGAGCCCTGCGTGGGGTAACGATCCAGTTCCCGAAAGGGGACTTTGTTGCCATCATGGGCTCCTCAGGCAGCGGCAAGAGTACTCTGCTGAACCTGCTGGGAGCTTTGGACCGACCAACTCGAGGTCAGTACATCATCGGAGGCAAGGACGTTTCCGGAATGACAGACGACGATTTGTCGTCAATTCGAAATGAACTGATTGGATTCATTTTTCAGTCCTACAATCTGATTCCGCAGTACACAGTATTAGAAAACATTGAGGTGCCGCTGCATTATCGCACCGGGTATCCTCGCATTGGTCCCAAGGAACGCCAGTGGATTGAAACACTGGCCGAGATGGTCGGTCTGCAGGATCGAATGGATCACCGACCCTTTCAGTTGTCCGGTGGTCAGCAGCAGCGCGTCGCGATTGCCCGCGCGTTGGTGAACAATCCTGAGATTATTCTGGCGGATGAGCCGACCGGTAATCTGGACTCGGCGACAGAGCATGAAATCATGGAAATGCTTCTGCGTCTGAATCGTGAAGGACGCACGATCATTATGGTGACACATGAGCCGGGAGTGGCCAAACTGGCTAAGCGGCAGATCTTTATGAAAGATGGAGTCGTCGCCGGAGAAGGAATCTTCCCCGGATAGAAAGAACCAAGAACCAAGAACCAAGAACCAAGAACCAAGAACTCTTCTCCCCCATGCCAAACCTGCTTCGAACCGTTCAACTGGCACTCAAAAGCCTGCTGCTGCACAAACTGCGGTCGGGTTTGACGATGCTTGGAATTGTGTTTGGAGTATTCTCCGTGATCGCCATGCTGGCCATTGGAGAAGGGGCCAGCCAGCAGGCTCAACAGCAGGTTCTGAAACTGGGCGCGACTAACATCATTGTTCGCAGCGTGAAGCCACCACGGGAGAACGCCAGCCAATCCTCCAGCTCGTTTGTCCTGCGATATGGTCTGAAGCGAACGGATTTTGATCTCCTCTCAAAAACTATTCCGACAGTGCTTCAGGCGGTTCCCATTCGCGAACTCACGAAAGCCTGTCGTTATCGTCACCGCGAACTGAATTGTCGAATCGTCGGCTGCACCCCTGAGTATGTCGACATGAATTATCTGTCACTGGCCCAGGGACGATTTATTTCCGACAAAGACCGTCGTGAAAAATCCAATGTCGCCGTCATTGCTTCCGGAACTGCGGACGTCCTGTTTCAGTATGAAGATCCGCTGGGGCAGTCCGTCAAGATTGCAGACCGCCGTTATACCGTGGTTGGCGTCACGAAATCTCGCGATGCCAGTGCGGCCATTGGCGGCAGCATGTCGGGGCAGGAGTATAACAGCGACATCTATATCCCGCTGGAAACCATGCGAGTTCGCATGGGTGATCTGAATATGGATCGTCGACAGGGATCGTTTAGTGCCGAGGAATGGGAACTGAATCAGGTCACGCTCAAAATCTCCAGCACTGATCAGGTCATGCCGACGGCGGATGTGATTCGTGAGACATTGAAGCAGTTTCACAAAGTGGAGAATGACTACTCCGTCGTCGTCCCACAGGAACTGCTCAAGCAGGCTGAACAGATTCGCGTGATCTTCAACGTGGTTCTGGGATCGATCGCTGCAATCAGTCTGATCGTGGGCGGTATTGGGATCATGAACATCATGCTGGCCACCGTGACAGAGCGAACTCGGGAAATCGGGATCCGACGCGCTCTGGGAGCGAAACAGCATGACATCACCATGCAGTTCCTCACAGAAACAATCGTGCTGGCGGGCAGCGGTGGACTGATCGGCGTGATCCTCGGGATGCTGACGCCGCTGGCGTTCGATGGCATGAAGAAAATCGCAGCGAAATTCTTCTTCGACGGTCAGGCGGCGTCCGAGTTCAGTACAATGTTTAACGACATGTATCCGCAGGTCGTGCCCTCAAGCCTGCCTTTGGCTTTCGGCATTTCCGTGGGCATTGGAATTATCTTCGGCCTGTACCCGGCACGCTCGGCCGCTCGGCTCGATCCTATTGAAGCTCTTCGTCACGAATAGCAACGACCTCAAGCCAGGTGCTGTCCTGCGTTCCGAGAGCTTGTGTGCACTGACTGCAATCAGGCAGAGATCCGCTTCTGGCAGCTTGATTCAGAAGTACCGACGAGACGGATGGGACACTTCGCTTACGTGACGATTTCAGCTTCGATGAAGTTTGATTTATCGCTGGCCCAGGCTTTCTGCAATTGCTGCAGAGTGGTCCAGCGAATCGAATGATGCGGACTTTCGAAGACCGGCGGTTGAGCTGGCAGGCTGGTCAGTAGATCTTTGCGAACAACCATCGCCCGAACCTTGCGGGTCCGAATTTCCCCATCGCACTCATTTGTGAGGCAAATCAGATAGCGAACTGCCTGGCAGGATTCCCCGGCTTCTCTGCGGAACAGTCCCGAAGCAAACGTTTCCGAAAGTTCGTTGAGCACTGCATTCAGGTAGAACCAGCGATCCTCTGTGGGGATAGGAATCAGCGGGTTACTCTTCGTTGTCCCCTGAGCTGCTTTGATCAACTGCTCAACCGCCACAGAGTTCAGCAGGATTTCTTCACAGGTCTTTTCCAGAACGGTTCTGATCAGCAGTTTGCCATCGTGGATGGAACTCAGGGAGATATTGAGCCGGTTGAAGAATTCCCGCTTCCTCCAGCTTCTTGCGGCGCGCCACCGTCCGAATAGCCATCCCACGAGCGTGAAGGCCGCCGCTGTCAGTAACTTCACACCATGTTCCGTCGCCATCTGACGAACAGAATTCAGGAACTCCTGCATTTCTTCTTCGCTCCAGTCAGGCGAGACCACGGAATAGCCTCAGAGCCATTTGCTGCGGTTGTTGTGCGATCTGCCGGCTAGTTCTTCAGCACCTCGGTAATAGTCGAGAACCGCACAAAGTCATTGTCGTTATTGAAGTCTGTCTTTGCAGTGAGACCGGTGCCGGCTGTTGTCGGAGCCTGAGTCAGTGTCAGTTGCGTATCGCTGTCAATACTTGCCACAAAGAACGTTTGACCATTAATCTGGATTCGCGACCGGCCATTGGTCGCGATAACGTTGCCTTTGAGTTCGGTAGTAAACTTTGTTCCAACGCCAACAATAGTGGTGCTGTTTGCCGTTGTCTGAATAGTGCCCGACAGGTTTCGCTCGAAATCAACAAACGTCTTACGATATGGCACATCCGTCAACGCGGTCAGACCTGTCTCATCGACGAGGTTAGTTTCCGTCAGAGCATGAATCGCATTTACGACCGTCATTCCATTGCCCACAACGCGTCCGAAGACGGTGTGACGCTTATCAACAGTGTCGGTATTAAGATCCGTGTTATTGTTGAGGTTAATGAACCACTCACTGGAGCCCAGATTGGTGTTGCCCGGGTGAGCCATCGAGATCGTGCCCGTCTGATTTCCTCGAGCCGCATTGAACTCACTGGTGATGGTGTTGAATTTCGGAACAACATTGACAAGTCCATCGTCAACAGTGAAGCCACCGCCCTGAATAACGAATGGCGTTCCACCGCTGGCGACAGACCGATGAATAATGGAATTCTCGTACCGCCCTGCATTGATGTACGCAAGGAAGTTAGTCACCGTCCCCTGGGCTTCGGCGTTGAACATTTCTATGAAGTATTCCTGCGTCGTATTCGCATCCACTCGGGACGTAAACTTGACCAGCGAATTTGAATCCTTAATCAAATCCACCTTCAGGGTGCTGTCGGCTGTTTCCGTGTTCAGTGTCGCGCGAAGTCTGATGTCCTGCAACCCCGTCAACTGATCATTGGCCGTCGCGTCTCCTGTGTACAAGTCCTTCCGGGTGACAACGACAGGAATTGAATAAGCCCCGTTGGAGTCTGCAGTAACAGTGCCATCATCGAACTGACCATCGTTATCAGCGTCAACAGTCACTGTGGCCCCCGCCAGCGTCGTTCCGGTGACCGTCAGGTTTGCATCCTTCGTAATCAGGACACCGTCAGACGTCACCGCTTTGGCGGCGTTGGCCGCTGCTGCGGTGGCTGAAATGGAGATACCGCCTTGATTGTTCCCGGCCGTATCTGCTGCCGTCGCCCGGTCAATCAAACCCGTATTATCCGCGTCGAATCGATCATTGGCAGCCGTAGAGACAGTTGTCGCCTCGGTCTTGCGCAGCCGGCGACCCTGATTAAACACGTTCGCGGAGTCGATGCTGACGGCATCACCACTGGGAAAATCTGACGCGCTATTCTGCCGACTGTCACCGCCCTGCACAGAAAACGCACCATTGAAGGTATTGGTGTTTCGCACCATCAAACCGTCGTTGTCACGCCCCAGATTAATGTGAGCCCGACCGCCAAACGTATTGTCGTCCAGCATGACAGCATCAGAACCCTGCTTCGTTTTGATCAGCAGCGATGAGTTGATTCTCGAGTTATTAATCGTGACATCGTCGTCACCAAAGCCCGTCTTGATGGCCAGACCACTGTTGCTCGTGACATCATTCAGCGAAACGCCATCATCGCCATCCTGACCTTTGATTTCCGTAGAACCGTTCAGAGTAACGGTCTTCAGTGTGATCAGGTCATTATCCTGATTCCCGTGGATAACCAGTGAGCCATCAACCGTTGTGGACTGCACGCTGAAGGTGTCATTTCCCTCATAGCCCCAGAAGTAAGCGTGCGACTTGAAGTTGACACCATTGGCGGCAAATGAGTCGTTGCCAGCCTGACCATGGACATCGACTACACCATTGAAGTTGATTCCTCGAGTGAACGAGACAGAGTCATTCCCGCCAGCCATCTGGATTAAGACATTCCCGGACAGTGTGTCGGTCCCTGCCGCAATCACAAAGGGGGTTGTGGCCCCATTAATCGTTGTGGAACTCAACCCACGGAGCTGAATCTGGCCGTTCAGGATCGTAATGTCGATCGCGTTATCGGCCGCATCACCAGTCACTGTCAGATGAGAGCCGTTCAGACTTGCGACGACATTGCCGGCCAGCAGTGCACGAGTTTCCAGATGCTCGATCACTCGCTCTGTTTCGATCGCTTTGCTTGCGCGTTTTCGTGCGTTTTTGGCTCGCCAGTTCCACATGGTCTTGTGCCCCTTTGGTCAGCCATTGGCTAACCCCGAATTCGCCCGGTATGTGTGCAGAGTCTCTCCAGACCGTCCGCAGCGCGGCAACGGTTATCTGCTATATTCGGTAAGACTTACATGACCGGAAAAACTTAACATCCTTCGCGCGGATGCTTTTCACAGTTCCGTCTTTGCACGATTCCCTGTCTGCCGGTAAATCACTTCCAGAAGCAATTTATGCCGGTTTTTACCGGATCTGCTGAAAGGAAATCGTGGAACTTTTCGATTTCATCAGCGGGAATCGGCACAAAGTCATTGACCACAGGGTTCGAACTCGGTTACCGCACTGTTCCATTGGATCCTGATGTCGGTTCGCCCTGCCAGGATCAAACCGGCAAGATTGCTTTCGGTGGCCCGGCGATATCCAACATAACTGGTGCAGAGTCGAGGATTGATTTCAATCACGGTGGCCGCCAGCTCGCCCGAGTTTGTTCGCCCCACGACCAGATCAACACCAAGATAGCCGGAGAACGGCCCTACCGCAGAAGCCAGGTCCTTTGCCAACGGCAGAATCACTTCCTGGAGTTCTGGATCGCAGGGAATTCTTCCGCCGCAATACACTGGGTGGCCGTTCTCCAGTCGCAGGTTCTGAAGGGCTGGTGGAAGGATCGTCGCTGGTTCGGCTCCTCGCCCACCGATCAGGCCGACCGAGCATGGAATGCCGGGAACGTACTCCTGAATCAACCAGGGGCGATCTGCGGCCGCCGTTTCGATTTCTGTTGTTTTAACGGCCGTCATTTCCAACGAGGAATCGTCAGCCATCGCCGAGCACTCTTTGCTCGACAAATGAATCAATGAAACACCGTCACAGCCGACACCGTCTCGCGGCTTCAGAATCCCCAGTCCCTCGTTCAGCGGCATAGATTGGCCCTCAGCAAACAAATGCTGACAATCCCTGCGATGCCGAAGCTCGTTGTACTCGACGACTGAGATCGCTTTCGTCGCTGGAGTCGGAAATCCGTGTTCCCGCAACCATAGAAATGTTCCGAACTTATCTGTGAATACTTCTGCAAGCGTCCAACTGACATTCAGGTTTGGAACGGTCAGCCAGAGTCTGGTCTGTAACTGCCGCAACAACGAAACCAGCGTTCCTCCGCATTCCGGAGCGATCACAATCGTCGCGGCAAATGTCTGAGGATCTCGATCCGGATGAGCTAACCAGTCGGCGGGATCCTCCGTCAACGAGAGAAACTCCACAGGCCCCGAAAAATGGCCGCCGTATTCAACCAGCTCCCGCGCATCGGAGGCAACCAGCACTACGGGACGCACGTCAGGCAGTCTGGCGAAATCACTGACCAACGCCGCCAGCATCGACGTCGCTTCGCGCTGCATGGAGGCACTGGCGTCTTTCCATGCATCGGAGTTGGCCAGCAGGTATTCGAAGATCAGGATCGAGCGCCGCTCAGCCACGACAACGCCTTATCACTTTTGCCGACCCGTAAAGACGACATATTCACCGATCGTATGTAACTCGACCGAGGCAAACAATTGCTTCATTCGCGCGCCGTGCCAGTCAAGCAGCTTGGTGACGAGGTGAATTCGCCCGCCGGATCGCAGACCATTCTTCGCGGCCTGCAGGAACAGTTCAGAGATTCGATAGTCGGAGTAATACGGCGGATTGCCTAACAACAGGTCCCATGATTTGGGTTCCGGGATGACTCCATCAGAGGTCAGAAGCGTCTCCACCGACGTGATTTCGTTCAGTCTGGCCGAGATCTGAGTACACTCAATCGCCCGAGCATCACTGTCGACGGCGAGAACTTTTGCGTTGGGATATTCAACCGCAGCCGCAAGCGAGACGGCCCCGCAGCCGCAACCCATTTCAACAATCTTCGCGGGTTTAAACTCTGAAGAGCCCGAAGCGTCGCCCTTCAGAAACGCGAGCGACTTTATCAACGCACGAGCTCCTCCATCGATGCGACGATGACTGAAGATACCCGGACGACTTTCGACGTAAACAAGCCGCTCGCCCTGTCGAAACGCGGACCGTGCGCGAAAGCCGCGGACTCTTTTTAGTTCCGCAGTCTTGGTAGCGACGCAGGCCACACCGTGCTTTTGTTTGTTGACAACGACGTTAGGGAAGATCAAACGCAGTTGACTCTGAACCCATTTGTCTCTGGCATTATTTGTTGACGCGATCAGTCGACCGCCGGATCGCAGACGCTGATGAATCATCTGGAGCAGATCCTGAGCCTGCTCCGACGGATCACCAAAGTATGTCGAGTACAGAGCTTCGTCAAAAGTCCCCTGAGGCAGATCAGGCGTACAAGCCAGAGTCGTTTTGCCAACTCCGGAAGCCGGTGCGGAGGTCGCATCGCCGTGATACTTCTGCAGAGTCCTGAAGAAGAAATGCTCCGGAGTCCAGAACGTGAAGTTGAGATCCGGTCGCGCTTGCCTGAGCGCAGAGGCGAGCGTGGTCCCATGAATCAGGACCACCAGAACATCCGGTCCCTTGAGTTCGGCCGCGTCGGCTGCCACAAGACGATCGGAATGAGACTTGAGCTTCCGTTCGCCCTTGAACTCGTCAAGGTTGTCATGCTCCAGATTGAATTCATCAAGGCCATCTTCCAGATCGTCCAGACCATCGTCATCGCCATCATCGTCAAGGTCGAGATCCAGATCGTCGTCTTCAAACTCGTCCTGTGATGCGTTTCGTTTTCGCTTCATGGAATCAATCAATTTCGACCGAGGCCGCTTTTCAGTTTACGGGGACCCAAACTTCCTTATTTCCAACAGATTTTGTGTTTCCTATATACCCGATCCGGCTGGCAATCTGGACGTGCGAAATCACCTTTCCTGGATTTGTCGGCGGATCACGAGGAAATTCAGCCAAAACTACGGTCAGAAAATCTATGAAACGTCTGGATGCACAGAAGGCGGCAGAGCATTAAACTGCCTTCCTGATTTCAGCTTATACTGCTTCCTGATCGCTCATGCTGTTTCCTGAGCCATTTCGGATGCCGATCTGCAAAGTCATCTTCTGTTCCGCCCAGCTCCTTGAAAGATGCCTGACATGAACAAATTGCGATTGATCCTTTTTCTCGGACTCACAGTCCTGCTTCCATCTCCGCTGGTTGTTGCTGAGCAGCCAGCAGACCTCGCCTCTGGTCTCAAACCGCTGGCCACGATCCTCGCGGGCAGGCAGGCCAAATTTGACATCTCGGGCAAAATCGAGGTCCCGATTGATGGCAAACCACAGCCGATCGAAGTCAGTCTGGTTCGCTACGACGACCAAAGCTTCGACCTGCAACTGACGCATGCGGACTATGCACTCTCAATCCGTCGTCGCAACGACGTGACAGCGCTGGCTCTGCCTAAACATGGTGTTGTGTTTATTGGAACCGGTGATGCCCCTGAAGATGACAACCTGAGCCCGAACGCAATTGCCGAACGTCTGATCTCGGATCATTCCAAACTGACACAGATCCGATTCGGGCTGAATGTCCTTGCGGCAGGTGATGTCGAGGGAACTCTGCGTGGTCTGCTGGCCAATATGGACGTCAAGCATGACGACGCGTCAGGGGCTTTTTCCACGGGCAATGCAAAGATCAGTTTTCCCGCTGATAACAGCATCAACGCCAAAATTGACAACGTACACGTCTCGCTGGTAACCAAAACGGAAGTGGCCACGGCACCGTCAGCGACCGAATGGCCCGACATGAAAGTGACCGAGCTGCCTCGTCATGAACTTGAGCGAACTCTTCTGCGAGGCATCCGAAGAGCAACTGAAATTCTGCAGCCCGGGGATTCTCTGACGAAGCCGTCGATGAAACCCCGCTCAACCGAACATGGCGAATTGAAATGGGTCGACGGTCAGCGAGTGGCAGTTCTTTGGGGAACTCCGGAACAGATCGGGATGGCTCATGGAGAACTTCTGCCAGAAGAATCTCGCCGCTGCATTGAATCTGTATTGTACAGCTTCGGCACTGCGAACGTCGTGCAAACGGGACGCTGGTTCCGACATGATCTGGAAGATGCTTATGCTCGACTGTCTCCACATATTCCGGATCGACACAAGCGGGAAACATCAGCGTTGGCCGCTTCATTGGGAATGGAACCGGAGATTGTTCAGGTTCTGAATGTCTTTCCGGAACTCTTTCACTGTTCAGGTTTCGCAGTGTTCGGTTCGGCCACAAAAGATGGAAAGCTGTACCACGGCCGAGTTCTGGATTACATGACCACGATTGGCCTGCAGGATGCCTCAACAACTTTCATCGTGAAAGCTCAGGGGCAGATTCCATTTGCCAACGTTGGCTATGCAGGATTTATCGGCAGCGTCAGCGGAATGAATGCTGAAAAGATTTCTCTCGGCGAAATGGGAGGCCGCGGCGAAGGCAAATGGGACGGTGCTCCAATGGCGACCCTGATGCGACGTGCTCTGGAGGAATGTGACACGTTGGTCGAAGTTCAGGAACTCTGGACGAACAGTCCTCGCACCTGTGAGTATTACTACGTCTTCGCTGATGGGGAGACCAACGACGCGGTTGGTGTGGCCGCGACGCCGGAATCGATTGAGTTCATCAAGGCCGGGGAAGGCCATGAGCGTCTGGGCGCAGGAATTAAGGATACCGTGGTTTTGTCAGCGGGAAGTCGCCTGGAAGAACTGCGTCGCCGAGTGAACGAGAAACACGGGCAGTTCGATGTCGAACTGGGGCAGTGGCTGATGTGTCGACCCGTCGCGATGGAATCCAATCTGCACAACGTGCTGTTTGTTCCGGCCGACGGAGTGCTCTATGTGGCCAACGCCAGTCATACAAAACCGGGTGCTGAAATGCCGTACGTGAAAGTGGATCTGATGAAACTGCTGAGCGAAATTCCCGCCGATCAGCCGCCTGCTCGAACCGCCGGAAAGTAAAAGGGAATCGAAAAAAAGGAATTCGGTTGTCCACACGAATGCGGCTCGATTTTCGAGCCGCATTTTTTTTGCCCCGTCGGCAGAGCAAGAAGAGTCGCTTCAACACCGACTCCGTTCGCAGGTTGGCAGGTCGCGCTCCGTTTACCACTCAGCCGTAATCGCCGAATCAAGTGACTAACTCTCGGGAACGTGCACGACGGTTCTGCATCTGGCTGCTCTTCGCATGACGCCCAAAACCCCGAAAGTATCCGCTTTGGTTCCATCGGGCCAAAGTGAATGCGATTGGCCGCCGTTAGTGGAGCAGACCGTCGACAGCAGCTTCGGGGTCAACAGGAAGGGGACCTGCGTGGTGAAAGCGAAAGTTCGTCCACACCGACGTACTCGCCAATCTCCGACAGCTTCAGAAAAATCTGTTTTTTCGTCTTGCCGATTGTAGCCTTGGCTACAATACTGCGGAAGCACGAGTCGTTAATGAAGAGTTCAGGCCCTCTCAACCCGGCAAAATGCGATTCTCAGTGAAGGTCGACAGCAACATGGAGAACCTCATGGTCTTGTTTTCTTCAACGGCAGTACGGAGGAAGAACGGATCCTGTCGTGGATTTACCCTGATTGAGCTGCTGGTCGTCATTGCCATTGTCGCGATTCTGATTTCCTTGTTGTTGCCAGCGGTCCAGCAGGCTCGCGAATCAGCGAGACGGACACAATGCCGCAACCATCTGAAGCAGATTGGACTTGCGCTGCATAATTATCATGACGTGCATCGTGTTTTTCCGCCGGCCTATCTGGGCAGTCCTGTTGCCAGCGGAACGGCATTTGG
>JBIIIF010000277.1:0-8817 GCA_044235005.1 Planctomycetaceae bacterium
AACACGAATCAAATACTTTTTATTCCCAAAGTGCAGATGGTCTATTCCTGGATTTAACGCGTCAGTACGCACTTCGTGACCCCAGTTACGGAATGCTGGGATTCGGGACTCAATTTGCGGACATCGATGGTGACGGCTGGGAAGATCTGATCATTGCGAACGGACATGTTGACAAAGCTGCAGATGCCACCCGGAGGGATCGCATGCGGCCACAATTGTTCTGGAACAGGCAGGGGCATTCGTTTGCAGAAATTCCGGCTGATTTGCTGGGTTCGTTTTTTCAGCAGGAAGACCTTGGTCGAGGACTCGTCACGCTTGACTGGAACAAAGACGGAAAAATAGATTTTGCCGCTTCGAAACTGCACGCTCCGTTTGCTCTGGTGACTAACCGAACGCAATCGTCCAGCACTCAGGTTGGAGTGCGTCTAATTTCAACGTCAGGAGTCAGAGATGGCGTTGGATCGAAGATCCGGGCCAGAATTTCTGGACGTGATCACTTTCGACTGGCAGTGGCAGGTGGTGGCTATTTGACAACAAACGAACAGACATATGTGTTTAATGTTCCCAGCGGGGAGGTCTTCGAAGAACTCGAAGTCAAATGGCCAGATGGCGAGATTCAATTATGGAACAAGCCAGCTATCAGCAACGATTTAGTGCTTGCGAAAGGCCGAATTCTTCCCGTTCAAATCGGGAAATAAGTCCTGCGGATGCATCAGAAGCGAAGGCTGAGGCGCCATTTTCTTCTTCCCTCGGGCTCATTACCGCGATCCGGCACACGCAGATATCCCGGGTATGCGTTTGCGGAAAATCCGGCTTCTTGTTGGTTTTCTCGGAATCCGCACAGTCTTTCTCATTGACATTATGTTCATAAAACACCAATCTCCTGCTAATCTTTATAGCACTCTTGTGCTACCGGCAGCTTGCAGACATCGTCGGTGTGATCATTTGTATCCTTGTATATTGGAGAAATCGAAATGCGTAGACGCGGATTTACACTCATTGAGCTGTTGGTGGTGATTGCAATCATTGCAATCCTCATCGCACTACTCCTTCCTGCTGTTCAGCAGGCTCGTGAAGCGGCACGTCGTACCCAGTGCAAGAACAACCTTAAGCAAATTGGTTTGGGACTTCACAATTACCACGATATTTACGACACTCTGCCACCCGGAGCTCTGGCATCTTCTGTTGGGGGTTGGGGAGCGTCCTGGTATATGCGGATCTTGCCTCAAATTGATCAGGCACCTCTTTACAGTCAGATCACGTTTAGTGGGGCACATCATGGTTGGACGGCTTCAGCTGCAGGCGGTGCAGGGCCGGAGGGCACAGCAAACGGTGCGGCCCTGGCTCGGGCGGACATTAGTTGGGCAATTTGTCCTTCAAGCCCGCTGGAGAAGAAGCGTGATACAGGATCTGTTCGTACAACAATTACTCAGTATCATGGAATTTCAGGTGCCACGACTGGAAATGGATACACCGTCGCAGCAGCGAATCAGGCATTGTCCAGCGGTGGCATCATCACGGGCACAGGGTCACTGGTTGTGGGTCGGTCAATCGGATTCAAGGATATGACGGACGGCACTACCAACGTCATGGTTGTAGGTGAAGCCTCAAATTTCGTTTGGACAGCAGCCCCGGCGGCTGGTGGTTCGAAAACCGTGCCAGTGAATGGTGCTCACGGAATCATGATGGGAGCAGCTAATTTGACGACCGTTGAAGCATCTCCTGGTGGGAGTTTCGAACGCGTCTTCAACTGCACAACTGTGCGGTACTCGCCGAATGCTCCTGCTGTTCCCAGTGACACGGCGAGTTGGCCAGGCACTGGTGACAACTACGGCCCAAACAATCCGCTTAGTTCTGCCCACACAGGGGGTGTTCAAGTACTGCTCGGTGATGGCTCTGCGAGGTTTATCAGTGATAACATCGACATGCTCACTTTGCGGCGGTTGGCCGTGAGAAACGATGGCCAGGTACTTGGAGAATTCTAACACTTGGTTCGCGGGAAATTGCGGCGATGCTGTTTAACAGCATCGCCTATCCAGAGCCCGCATTCTCGATGTGTTGCAGTTATAAGAAAATTTGACCGGGGTGAATCAACGATGCGGCTCGTGTTGCTCATTATGTGTGCTTGTGTTTCGGGGTTTTTGATTGGTTGCGGTGGCGAACCAACAGGTCCCGTGGGGGCGCAGTCGCAGGTCAGCGGAACGGTGACCAACAATGGAAAGCCGGTCACCCTTGATAGTCGAGTCATCTTTTTCAACAAGGATAAGGGGTTGACTTTAATCGGGGTTCTGGATTCTCTGGGGTCGTATTCTCTGGTGGCAGGAGATCCAAAGCTTGGTGTTCCTGCAGGGCGTTACGAGGTGTCTCTCGCGCCTCCGGCTCCGCCAGTTGTAGAGATGAACCCGGCCAGTTCTGAATATCAGAAGATGATGACGGCTGGCGGATCTGCAGGGCCGCCTCCGGCTGCATCAAAAGTTGTCTCCGATATTCCCGCAAAATTTCTGGACCCGAAAACCAGTGGCCTTGTTTTTGAAGTAAAGGAAGGTCCAAACACGTACAACTTTGACCTTTCGAAGCTCTAGATTACTGCGAATTGGATTGTTCCGTTTTTTGACGAGCAAGCAACGAAGGCGCACTTTTTAACGACTTCCCCTTTTTGAACTACGGTTCTGCAGAAAATTGAAGCTCAGCAGAACAAGGGGGACTAAACCCAGTACCGTTCGGCACGGCGTTGGATGTGGTTGCGGTGAAATCCGAGAAAGGTTTTAGTACGGTATTACGCGGCCTCCTCAAAATCGCGTGGCTTCACATATGGAAGAAACGGGCAATACACACAAAGCACGTGCGACGACAGCGTCGCTTCAACGAATCTGCTGTTGTGCTTGTTCGATAATGTCCATGCCGACGAGATCGCTCCATGCTGCCAGCAGGCGTTGAGTCATCGGGCCGACAGATCCGTTGCCGACAACCAGCCCATTGCACTTTGTCGCCGGCATAATGCAATACGGGGTGCTGGTAAAAAACACTTCGTCGGCTGTGTAGATGTCGTAGATCTGCAGGCGAGTTTCCTGAACCGGGATATTCAGCTTCCCTGCCAGCTCAATCACAGTCTGCCGACTGATTCCGTCGAGGCAATTCTCTGTCGACGGGGTCTTCAGTACGCCGTCTGCAATCAGAAAAATGTTTCCGCCCTTGTTCTCGGAAACGTTTCCGTCAATATCAAGGATGATGACCTGAGCATCGGGATCGACCAGCCGAGCTTCCGTGTCGGCCATCGTATAAAACAAGCGACTGCGATTCTTGATGCGAGCATCCAGTGACTGAGCCGGGATCGCTCGACTGAACGATGTCACCGCATGGCAGCCTTCGGTGTAGTATCGCACCCAGCCGCGCAGGTCCATGGGGCTGGTGAAAATCATAATCGTCGCCGGGTTCGTCTGAGCCGGGCTGGGGCCGGGCTTCATGAGTCCTCGTGAGATATTATGAACGATCCAGCAATCATCATTCGGGCCCATGTGACAGCGATTCGCTTCCAACACTTCCAGTGTCGCTCGTGTCATCTCTTCGGGAGTCAGCCCCGGGTTGACTCGACTGACCTTCAGTGACTTGTAAAGTCGTTTGATATGGTCATCGAGCCGAAAGGGCTGATGGCGAAACGTTCGAGTCGACTCAGTAATGCAATCGCCCAGCAGAACCGCGCTGTCGAAGATGGAGATCGTCGCTGACGATTCCGGGACCATTCGACCCGACATGTAAACTGTTCGTTCAGCGGACTGCGTCATCACATTTTCCTGACCGGGTTTTAGCTGGACAGCGCCATGTTTCCCCCTCTCCCCCGATTTTTTGCGGATGCAGCTGGGTGTCACATGGCAGCGTTCTTGCAAAAAATTGGGGGAGAGGGCCGGGGTGAGGGGGTCGTTTTAGCAAGCTGCCGTCTACGAAAGCCCCCTCATCCGGCCTGACGGCCACCTTCTCCCCCGAGGGGGAGAAGGGACCGCGTTTACCCAGAAAACATTGATCAAAAGGCCGCTTCGGTGCATCCGACTCTTCAAACATGGCGCTGTCCAGTTAGGCACGAATACTCGCTATTGCAGAACCTTGTGGATCCGCTCAAGAGCTTCTTCCACGTTCTGGCGACTATTGAACGCGCTGAGGCGGAAGTAACCTTCGCCTGCTGCACCAAAACCGCTGCCCGGTGTTCCGACGACATGAGCCTGATTCAGCAGCATGTCGAAGAACTCCCAACTGCCCAGATTGTGCGGCGTCTTGAGCCAGACATACGGAGCGTTCACTCCACCGAAGACGCGAATGCCAACCTTCGTCAGACCTTCACGCAGCAGGCGAGCGTTTGTCATGTAGAAGTCAATCAGCCCACGCATCTGCGTTTTGCCTTCGTCGGTATAGGCTGCAGCCGCGCCCTTCTGAACCACGTAAGACGCACCATTGAACTTGGTCGATTGACGACGATTCCAGAGCTGATGCAGAGAAACCTTTTCACCGGTTGGAGTTGTGCCCATCAACTGTTTGGGCACAACAGTCAAAGCACAGCGAACACCGGTGAAGCCGATGCTCTTGCTGAAGCTGCGAAACTCAATCGCAACATCCTTTGCACCTTCAATTTCGAAGATGCTGTGAGGAATCGACGGATCTGAAATAAAGGCTTCGTACGCAGCGTCAAAGAGAATCAGCGAGTTATGGGCGCGAGCATAATCGACCCATTTCTTCAGGGTTTCGCGAGTCGCCACGGTGCCGGTTGGATTATTCGGGTAACACAAATAGATCAGATCCACTTTCTCAGATGGCAGCTCGGGAACAAAGTTATTGGCTTCATTCCCCGGAAGATAAACCAGCCCCTCAAAACGACCTGACGCATCGGCCGCGCCGGTGTTTCCAGCCATAACATTGGTGTCGACATAGACGGGATAAACCGGATCGGTAATCGCGATCTTATTGCCGTCGCCGATGATGTCGAGAATATTGCCGGTGTCGCACTTGGAACCGTCAGAGATGAAAATCTCATCCGCAGTGATATCAACGCCACGAGCCTGAAAATCGTGCTGAGCAATCGGTTCACGCAGGAACGCGTAACCCTGTTCCGGACCGTATCCTTTGAAGGAATCCCGACTGGCCATGTCATCAACAGCGGCATGCATGGCTTTTGTGATGGATGACGGCAGAGGTTCCGTCACGTCGCCAATGCCCAGGCGAATGATTCGAGCCTGCGGATTGGCCTGAGAAAACGCGGTCACGCGACGACCAATCTCAGGGAAAAGATAGCCAGCCTTCAGTTTAAGGTAGTTTGCATTGATCTGGACCATGGAAGAACTCTATCCCCGTATAGAAACAAAAGGTCTTCGTTGCCAAGAGCTGAATTCCACCCCAGCAACGGAAACATTGAGCAGTTGAGCAATGGACATGAAAAAGAGAACAGATCAGACAAACGCCTGAGCAGAATTGGCTGTCACGCAGGCAGCGGTCCTGACGCAGCCAATGGTTTCGAGCCACGCAGTGTTATTCCAGACAAGATCCGGGCAGAACCGGGATCAGCATCTGCCTGTTTTGCCGGCCCTCATCGCGGCAGGACCACTCCATTCGCCCGGGAAATCATGAACCAGCCTGAGACTGGAGGTTCATTGAATTCCCGGAGCATGAATCGAACAGGCCGGATGCTCAGGACTTCGCAGTCGTCGTGACATCGCTGCCGACGTCTACACCCGACTCTTCAGTGATCGTCCGATCGCGCATCATGGCAATTCGACCGGTGCGGACCATTTCCAGAATTCCGAATTCGCGCATGCGATCGATGAAGGCGTCGATCTTGCTTTCGCGGCCGGAGATTTCGATCATCACATGGCTGGCCCCAACGTCGACGATGCGACCTCGGAAAATATCCACCAGCTCACGAATCTCTCCACGGCGGCCATTCTCTGTGCTGACCTTCATCAGCATCAGGTCACGCTCTACATAATCTGAGCCCGAAAAGTCCTGAACACGGACCACGGTCACGATCTTGGCAAGCTGCTTCCGAACCTGATCCAGCTTCTTTTCATCTTCATTGACGACAAAAGTAATGCGTGAGAGTTCCGGATTCTCTGTGGCTCCCACAGCAAGACTCTCAATGTTGTAGGCTCGAGAAGCCAGCATGCCGGAAATGTGAGCGAGAACACCCGGTTGATTCATCACCAAAGCGGAAAGAACGTGTTTCATGAGAGATTCTTGTCAGTCAGCGATTCAAAATGCGGCCGTACGAATTTTGAGCACATCAGTGCTCGCTCGCCCCGCGCACAAACAGCGGCGAGATTTTATGAAGACAGCAGTCCGTCAGCAACGGAGGAATGTTTTCTGCCCGGATTCCTCAAAGAAAAGTCCGTATTGATCGGCCAAGCCTGAAGAACCGGGAATTTCCAACATGCGATTACGCAAATTGCGACGCCACATGCCCCTCAATTGCGTCACTACCAGAAAATGGCAGCAGCCGCGAAATAGCAGGAAATCCCCCAGCAGCACGCCGGAAGACACTGCAACGTTGATCCCGTCCCCGGAGTCCGAGCCGCGTTCCGACGGAGATTAATGGGCTGAAATTCTGCGAGACGACCAATTACTCGCTCTTCTCTTCAGTCTTTTTCTTGTCGAGGAAATAATCAATGTCGGCTTTGACCTGCTCAAGAGTACCCTTTTTGGTCTTGCCGCCAACCTTGGCCGAGTATCGCTTTTGAACTCCTGTACCGGCTCCAAATCCCTGAGTGAAGGAGTGATCTTCCTTGATTTCATGATCTCGATAAACGTTGCCGCTAACTTTACCCTTGGCCATTGATACGAATTCCAGAACAAACAATTGATGTGGTGAGCCCTTACAAACACCCTTTTTAGCTTTCCTGACGAGAATCACAAACGCCAGTTCAAAAATAGGCTGCCCAAGCGTGTCGTCGGCGAGTTCGGCAAGCCCTCCTTGCCGAGTTCATCAACACCCTCTTTGAGACACGGGTCAAAAGAACGATTTGAGAGTCACGACGCCAGCCTGCGTCGGCAAGTCTCACCAGCAGAATCCGCGCGGCAACAAAATCCTGGCTCCTGACTTGGCGAACGCTGATTCTGTGGTAGGATTCGAGTGTTGGGTTTTTACCCAACATGTGGTTAGTGAGAAGAACTAAAGCATTGGGAGGGCAGCCATGTTGGTGCTTAGACGTCGAAAAGGCGAACAGATTATCATTAACGAAGAGATTCGCATCTACGTGGCTCAGGCGTCAGAGGGCAGTTGCACTCTCTCGATCGAGGCGCCGGACTCCTTTGTCATTCGTCGGGGTGAGCTGCCACCATTTGAAAAGCGAGTTCCTCGCGGCATTTCGTCTTCGATACAGGCCACCAAATGAATACTCATGTCGGGCAATTGATTCGTGAGGCCCGGACCGCTCGCGGAATTTCTCTCCGCGCGTTAGCGGGGCAGGTTGGAGTTCATTTCAGTCATTTGTCGAAGATCGAGAACGGCAAAGATCAGATTGGCCGTGATTCGCTGCTTCGAGTGGCAGAAGAGCTGGGCGTTGACCCCGATTTGTTGTTGGGTGAAGCCGGACATCAGGCTATTCCATTTCGCGTTCTGGGAGACATCGCAGCCGGTCAGCCTATTGAAGCGATTGAGGACGTAGAGACCTTCGATCTGACTCGACTGTTTGATCCTCATCAGCATTTTCTATTGCGAGTCAAAGGCCACTCGATGATTCTCGATGGAATCAACGACGGAGATCTCGCCATCATTCGACACTCCAATACGGCAAAGAACGGTGACACCGTCGTAGCGCTCGTGAATGACGGTGAAGCAACGCTTAAACGATTTCGCCGCACGAACGATGTCGTTGTTTTGACACCTGCTAACGACCAAATGTCCGCGACCACCTGGCCTGCTGCTCAGGTTGAAATAAGAGGCGTTTACGTGGGGCTAGTGAGAACTCATCGGTAACGCAATGTCTGCGAGAAATCTGACGCCGCAGGACTCTGGCCGTTAGTCAGTCATCCCGCTGATCGCTCAATAGCCGCAATTACTCTCCAGAAGCTGTTCACCAATTCGAAAAAGCTTCGTCTTCCGAAGTTGCGCGACATTGAGTCTGCCTGGGACTTTCGTTTCCTGGATGGTATCGGGGGGCAAACGAAGAGCGGACAAGAGACTCTAGTTTCGTTCTTCCGTATCCATAGACGCGAGTTGAGCGTCTAACCAGTCGTGAGCGGATCGCCAGAGATGAGTACCGAGGGAACCGCGAGGCAATCCAAGGGCCGCCGTGCCGCGTTCGCCGCAGCGGAATGCAGTCGCTCGATCGTCAGGTAGTTCCACGATCGCAGTGAAACGATGCTCCGTCAGTCGCAAGCGGTCTTTGCTGCCGGAGGATTCTCGTTCATCCATCTGTGAAACGTTCAGTGCTCCTCCATTGGTTGCCGCCAGGGCCGGATGTGGAATCGACCGGCTGGCTCGCGGGTTGACTCGCACCAGCGTGGCACTGACGGCTTGATGCGTCCCAATCCGAACTTTTACAGACTGACCAACGAGGCTTGTTGCTACTGCCAGATCGCGTTGACCGATCGACAATTTTAACTCTTTGTCTTCCTCAACGCCGATCGTCATCAGTTCCATTCCGGCGCCCGCGAACGTACCCAGCAGATTGTGCAGTTCTCGACTGATAATCTGCCCGGAACGTCCGGATCGAATTTCAAGCCCATCCGCTTGTTTCCGGCATTCATGAAGTTGACGCAGCAGGGATTCGCGTGTTCCCTGGAAGACATTCAATGCCCCGGAGTTATGTTCGCCGGATGCGGTTTGAACGCGCAGAT
>JBIIIF010000278.1:0-8782 GCA_044235005.1 Planctomycetaceae bacterium
CCAGGCCAGATGAGTTGCACCACGGGCTGCGATTGGAGCATTCTCATCAACCGCAAGGACAAGTGATGCAACCTGATCAACTGGCAGTGCCAGCTCAGCCTCGTCCTTCATAATGACCAGACTGGAAGTCTCTGCCGAAAAGCTTTTGATCGCACCGAAGTGCACCGTGCCGTCGGCCATCTGGACTCGATTCTCTTTGCCAGTTGCAAAGCGAGGTTCGCTGCCATCCCAATTGCTGATTCGCAAGCGACGCAGGCTCAAATCCCACTCGCCATTGCGCAGCAGGATCCCCTCGGCACCACCACGAAGTCCGGTGATGGCGACTTCGCCCAGTTTCTGACCAGCCGGGTTGTAAACCTGCATTGTCTTTTTGGTGGAGTCGACAAAAACGTGGACGTGCAGGAAACGGTCTTTCTCCGAGATTTGCTGCAACGAGGCGAACTTATTGCCGTTTGCTGCCACCAGCACGTCGACCCATGATTCCAGACGCAACCCGGCTTTGGCATCGCGTCCAATCGCTAACGCAAACGACAGCGTCTTTTTGGAATGCAGTTCAACTTCGAGTTCGAATTTCTGAGGCAGCTTTTGAGGCAGAAACAAAGCGGCATCAGCACGATTCGTCATGATGCCGCCTTCAGGATCTTCCGACCATGAAACGGGTTTCTCTGTGTCTTTCTCGACAGCTTGATTCCCGGCGGCACCTGGAACAGCAAGACGTAAGGCCCCGCGAACTCTGACGTTCTCCTGAGTTTCACGTCGGAACGCAGGCTGCCAACCATCAAGGCCTCGAGGCCCGGAATAGATCACGCCGCCTCCACCCGTGGACCCCTGTAAACTCACCAGTTGATTCCGAGGAATCTCGAAGGTGCCAAATCGGGAACTTTCAAAGGTCAGCGAAGTTTCATTCGCCGACTTGAGCGTGCCAAACAGCAGGTCGCCGTTTCTTGTGAGAATACGAAAGCCAGCTGGCGGGGTTACAGGTTCGGGGACAGACGGGTACTTCAGCAACGACAAATGTTCAATCGCAATCTGCAGCGGATCATTGAACAGTGGCGATTCCCAGACAACAGCTTTGTCGTCAGCTCGTAAGAGCTTTCCATTCAAGCTGTCGCCGTTACTCCAGACCAATGTGGAATCGTCTGCGGAATAACAAACGCTGCACAGAATCAGAATGGCAGTGACCGGCAGGATGGCTTTGATCATTGGGTTCACTTGTCAGAGATTCTTTATCGTTCGTAAATCGGCAGGAACCGATAGTTCAAAGCCATCGCCAGCAATGACATTCCCGTTCCATAGGCCGGTCCATGCTGGCTTTGAAAACTGCCATCATCGCTCTGCAGATCTTTCAACTGTTTTGCTGTCTTCAGATTCCACTTGTTCCACGCTTCGAAGTCACCCTGAAACAAAGCCTGAGCCGTGTAGTAGCGAAAGTATTCCGGATAGCTGTACTCTTCGTGTTCCAGGTTGACGGTGATGGCTCCGAGCACACCTTTGTACTCCTTCCAGTCTTTCCGCTTCCCTATAGAATAGACAAGAGCGGCGATCGCTTTAAGATTGGCTGAGCCACCGCCACCGACTCCGGAATAGCCCACCTCACCACGATTGGTCGTCATCGTCTTGAAGTAGTCCAACGCCTGATCGATGGCTTCATCCGGTACTTTGACGCCTGCATTGCGAGCGGCCAGGAGGCCCATCAGGACAGCTCCGGAGACCGACGTGTCAGCATCCGTCGCTTCAGGACCATATCGCCACGCATGAAACGGATTGTTCTTTTGTGATGTTACAGCAGCTCGCACGGCGAGTTCCAGAGATTCTCCGATACTGCGTCGCTCGTCGGCCTTGGTTTCTGCATCCCACAAGGTGTCTTCATCCAGCACACCGTAGACTTCCGACATGCCCAGCATGGCAAATCCGTGATGATACATGCTGCTGTGACCCATGTTGCCACCAAAGAAGCCGGTCGCTTCTGTCTGTCCTTTAATCATGCTGCGGACAGCACGTCGGATGTTCTCACTATAGCGTCCAAAGTTCGGATCCTCGCCGCTCGCCAGAAACGCCATGATGCACATGCCCGTGATTCCGGGACCGCTGTCGCCACCTTGCCAGGTTCCTTCGGGCGTCTGATTCGTTGCCAGCCACTCGAGACCTCGTTCATAGATCTGCTCGACATCTCGAGGCACATCCGTTCCGAATCGCACCTGAGATTCCTGAGCGGAACAGGCTGCACTCAGCGACAGGATCGAGAGCAAACAAGCGGCCACGGTTTTCAGCACACGGAGTCTCCAGGATTGTCGTAGATTTCTTCGGTTAGGGCTCGGAGCAACAACTGAGCGACCGGCGAGAAGTACTCGTTTAACGGCAAGCCGCAGGCGACTGAGTTTGTGTGCACCGACGCCTCCGGCTTGCCGTTAAACGATTCATGCAGAGTCAACTACTTCCTGTTCTCCAACGCGTTAAAGAACGCATCAATGCCGTCGCGAAACTCTGCAGGCGTCTGGTCGTTGTTCGTTCCAGTGGCCTGACGAATTTCTCGTCGTTCGATTTGAGCATTCGGATCTGAGCCAGGACCGTAGAGCTCCAAAGCCACCTGATCGGTATTGCCCTCGCCACCGCCGCCGGGATTCGATCCTCCACCGCCACCGCCCTTCGGATTCGCTCGTTTCGCCTGCAGCAGAAGTTCGATCACTTCCGTCTCCGCTGCAATCGCCTGCGGACCAGTATTGGGCTGGCTCAGAATCTGAGTCGCGTCCGTCATTGCATTCCCAGCAGCCAACAGCAGCTGAATTTCCTTCTCAAACTTCTCCTCTCCGAGCGGCAGTGAGCGAATGTCGGTCACAACATTCTCAAGTCGATTAAAGAGTTTCCGCTGTGCCTCCGACTGAGCTTCTGCCTTGTCCTGATAAGCGACGGCTTCTGTTTCTTCGCGAACCTGCTCCAGTGATCGAGTTTCCTCACGCAGATCCATTTCACCCTCCAGAATTCGCATCACTTCCAGCACGATCGAAGGCGGCAAGCTGTCTCCTTTACAGCCTTTGCATTGGCCACACTTTGAGGCAGAAACAAGTTCCTCAGCCCAGCGATCCAGAGTGTCGCCCCAGAATTCAGCCTTGGCGATGGCTTCGCCACTGCGATTATCCCGGACGCGATCTCCGAGGTCATTTAGCTTGCTGACAATCTCGTACTCTTCCATCTCCTTCAGAATACGCTGGAACTTTTCTTCCTTGCGTCGATCGTAATAAGCTTCCAGATCATCCTGGATTGTGCGAACTTTCTGGCTTTGGCCCTGCTCGGTCGCGGCAATCCGTTCGGTCTGATCTTTCTGTTTTTCGTCGAGCGACTTTTCGCTCACACCGAAACTGTCAAACAATGTGCGGTTTAACGCCGTGGCCACTTCAAGCTGCTCGCGAGAAGCCGCCTTCAAACGCTTAACGAAGGTGCTGTCTTCCAGGTCGTCCATGATCTTCTGCAGGTCTTCGCGGACCTTCTGGAATTCCGCCAGCAGATCGGTCTGCTCCTGCACCGCTTCGTCAACCTTTTCTTCAGCTGGATTCTCAGGCTGCTTCTTTTTCTCCGGAGGTGGCCCGCCCTGCAGAACCGTCGATGGCAGTCCAAACTTACCCTTGCCGGATTTTGACTCTTCCTTCTTTTCTGAGTCATTATCTGCTGGATTCTGCTGGTTGAATCCTGACTCTGTATCAGTCAATTTTGGAACGGCTGGCTGCTCGGGACCGGGCTTTTTCGGCTCGCCCGGGTCACCAGTTTGAGAGCCCTTGTTGTTTCCGGCCTGAGGCGAAGACTTCGCGTTCGCGGTTGAACTGGCAGCTTTCTTTCCGGGAGCCTTCGCACTTTGATTCAAAAAATCAGCGACTGAGGGCATCCGGTTCTCACCGATGTTGCGAAGCTTCTGAAGGGCCCCCGCCCAGGTTTCCAGATGCCCGACCATCATCTCCTTATTTCGCAATGCCTGCTTGAGCAGTTGATCGCCCTGATCAGTCACGGACGTCAGTCGATCACCGTTGGCTCGCTCAGCCGCCGCTTGCTGTTCAATCTCACGGCGAGTTTCCGGAGCGTTTAATTGATCCGGATCCATCTGACGAATCTCACGATTCTTGTCGTGCAGACGAACTTCTTCTTCATACACATCGTCCGCCATGCTCGACCAGCGACGCAACTGTTCCATCATCCAAACCGCATGCTGATCCGGAGTCATCACGTGCAACACATATGCCGGCGAGTAAACTCGACCGCGTTCTTTCAGATAGTCTTCCACATAAGCCCGCACTTCAATCGTCTGCGCGGGCACCTTGTCGGTGTCGGCACAAAATGTGGCTTTTGCAGACAGAATCTTCTTCTCCGGCGCGCCGCCTTCGACAAGTTTTTCTCCCGCGTCCGGATTCGGATTGTGAACCGGATGCTCAACACCCTTCCATTCCAATCCGATCTGACGCACACCGAAGTCATCTCGCGACTGCAGGTCGAACGTAATCACGTCCGTCGTAAGTACAACCTGCTGTGGCTCATCCTGTTGCAGCATTACACTTGGCTGACCGTCTTCGATTGCGTTGATCTTCAGGCTGAAGGCATCGCGAGAAGTCAGGCCCAGTTCATCTCGCCAACGGAAATCCAGAACGTCTGATTCGGCGACAGTGAGCGATGACGGCTTCACACGATTTTTATCAACAGCAGCCGGCTGATTTTTCACAGTCGCTTCAGCAAGATTACGACTGATCTCTGCTTCGAATTCAGCCACGGATCCCTTTAATAGCGAAATCGCTCCGCCACGCACATCCGCTTTGATCGGTTCTTTGTATTGCAGGTAAGCAGGCAACGTAATTGACGCCGAAAGTGAACTCAATTCCGGTCGGTTTGCGACTTCAACGTTAACGCCTTTGGTCAGGTCGCCAACACGAACATTCAACGTGCCCGTTTCCGTCTGTGGCGGCAACTTGAATTCGTAGTTCTGATTCTGCTTGCCAGCTTTCACGACCGGCTGGCCTTCAAATTTTGCAGAGGCTGACGCTGGCGACCAGCGAGTTGATTCGGCCAGTTTTGTATCCAGGGAGAAATCTTCGCCGTGTGGAACAACGATCTTGTTCGGGAGTCCCTCCACCTGAGCAAACGTGTAACGATCTACGTTCCGCCAGGGCATCAGCCAGCGAGACATCGCGTTGAAGCCGGCTGCTGGCACGATCGCCAATGCAAGAATCGCCAACACGGCTGGGACGGCGAGCGTCTTCGCCCAGAATCGATGCTTCGGTCGAGGAACCGCGTCGGAGAAATCTCTCTGCCGTACAACCGAATCCACCTGATCGATCGCGGCCTGAGCCAGTCGAGTACTACTTCCCAGATCTTTGTCGCTGTGAGCCAGCTCGACAATGCCCAACAACTGATCACCCAGCGCGGGGAATTTATGTTTGAGCAGTCTTGCCACTTGCTCCATGCTGCGAGTTCCCCAGACCCAGCGATGACACTTCAGTGGAAACAGGACCGCCAGTCCCACAGATCCTGACAGCAAGAGGATCGTGCGAACCAAGCCCGAGGTGTCAATGAAGCGGTCGATGATGAACACCGCCAGATAGGACAGCACGAGTCCAAACAGGCCCACCATAATTCCTTCGGCGATTTTGATGAGGCGAACACGCTGACGAAACTGTTCAAGTCGCTCACGTGTGGAATCCGGAAGGTTCAATCCTCGGGAACTCATAATGCGATTCTCCAGATCTCACACACACGACTTGAACACATCTATTTCTCATCAAAGACTGTTGCCAGACTCATCGACATGCCCGTTTTTGTCTTCCAAAATCCAGACTCTGTCACACAGCGTCGCCAAAGTATACTCCTGCGGGATCGCCTTTGGGGAGTGGCAATCATTGCCCCGGAGCGATAAATCCCCGGTAAATGCCATGCCCTTCGTCTCCACAAAGTGCCCATATTATTCTCATTCCGCCGGTGTTTCCTGATCAAAGACAAGGGAATGTTGTTCTCCAGGGCCCACTTCAAAACCTCATCCCAACTACGACTTCAGCTGGCAAAACCGCACCAATTGAGGCTTTCGCGACCATTTCCACTGACGAAGCTCTCCTATCAGTCGTACCACGTTTGAAAAACCCGCAGGAATGATCGCGGTGGCGGTGTTTTGAACGCCGATGGTGTTTCACACTATACTGCGTCATCCGTACCCATCCACTCCGGCGTTTTGTCGCTGGTCTTTTGTGTCTACCGAACAAGGTGTGTGTTTCATGGTGTCTCCGATTCGTGTTGCCGTCACTGGCGCGGCAGGCCAGATTGGTTATTCTCTGATTTATCGCATTGCATCCGGAGAAGTCTTCGGACCTGATCAGCCTGTGATCCTGCATCTGGTGGAAGTGCCTCCCGTCCTGAAAGCTCTGGACGGCGTTCACATGGAACTGGATGACTGTGCGTTCCCGACGCTGGCCGGCGTTGTGAAGGCAGACAGTGATCATCTGGAAGACGGCTTCCGCGACTGTAACTGGGTTCTGTGCGTGGGCAGCGTGCCTCGCAAGGCCGGTATGGAACGAGGCGATCTGATCCGCATCAACGGCCCGATCTTTACCAGCACAGGCCGCGCGATTGCTGCTGCGGCGGCTCCTGATGTTCGAGTGCTCGTGGTTGGTAACCCCTGCAATACAAACTGCCTGATCGCGATGAACAATGCGAAGGGCGTTCCTTCTGATCGCTGGTTTGCTATGACCATGCTGGATCAGAACCGAGCGACCTCACAGTTGGCTCAAAAGGCCGGTGTTCCAATCGCGGCTGTCAGCAATGTTGGTATCTGGGGTAATCACTCCGCGACACAGTACCCTGACTTCTTTCATGCGAAGATCAACGGCAAGCCAGCCACCGAAGTGATCACCGATCATGAATGGTTGAAGGGCGACTTCATCTCCACTGTTCAGAAGCGTGGAGCTGCGGTCATCGCCGCTCGCGGCGCATCCAGCGCGGCGTCAGCAGCGAATGCTGTTCTGGATACCGTGAAGGGCGTGATTCGTCCAACCGCAGCCGGCAGTTGTTTCAGCGCCGCGGTTTGCAGCGATGGCAGCTACGGCATTGAACCAGGTCTGATCACCGGCTTCCCGCTGGTGAGTGATGGCAAGAAGGTTTCCATCGTGAAAGGCCAGACCCACAGTGAGTTCGCTCAGTCTAAGATCGACATCACGATCAACGAACTGCGCGAAGAACGTGAGTGCGTAAAGGACCTGCTGAGCTAATCGTCAAAGAAAAAAGCCCCATACGCCATTGGGGTTTACCCCGGAGGTTCAACGGCCTCTGCACCACTCCGAGTTCGAGGTTCTCTGAAACGTCCAACTGTCAGCGGTGCTCACGAGTGCAAAAGCAAAACGCCCTCCGAGTCATCTTCGGAGGGCGTTTTTTGATACACATTCAGCCGCTTGCAGAGGAAGTCCCGTCGGCGAAGCGACGGGTGTCCGGTACCCCCGTCGCCCCGTCGACGGGATCATCTCCGATGCAAACGCCTACAACGTCCGAATGCCCGCCGTCAGTTCATCATCGATCGCTGGTTCGCAAAACGCGACGCTCACTTCGTAGCCGCCGTTCGGATACGCTTCTTTGGTGGGAATGTACCAAGGGCCGCCATCGCCGTATGCCGCCGTGGCCACGAAGCGGTCTTTGGAAAACTCCTGAGCACGCAACTGGTATTCGATAAAGCTCTCGGCGGGTAGATGGAGCAACGTGATATCATTAATCCGCAGTGAGCTGAGCAAGATCGGCATCTTCTTCTCGTGTCGCTTCAACCACGCCAGTTCATAAGCCGGACGATTGCGTCCCACGACATTGTTCTGTTTGTTACTGATCGCCGCGGCTAATCGCTCAGCATTCAAGCTCACGCGAGCTGGCGGAAGGATTTCGGCCGTTCGCCACTCGGCGTTCTCCACCGGTTGTCGCTGAATACTCTGCTCTGACGCGATGATTCCGTCGTAGATTCGCTTCGTCAGAATAGGCCGCATCTCTTTCGTACCGTCGTTGTACTTGCCGGCTGAAATATTCCCCGCACAACCCGTGAAGTAAATATGAGTCGTCTCGGGCTCTTCCTGCTGACGCTGTTTGCGAGCCAACCCGGTGAAGTCGCTGGTCGCTCGTCCGTCACCGTAATAGCTCATGGGATGAGTCGCATAATAGTGACAGGAAACCAGTTTCTTCTCGCCGTTATAATAGGCCACTGTTTTCAGGTAAGGATCAATCAAGCCTTCCGTCATCGCTCGCAGCTTTGGATCCGTACAGGCGCTGCCGCGCATGCCGAGAATTTTTCCAGTTTCATCGACGTAGATTCGTCGATTCGAAGCGACTTCAATGACTTTGCCCTGGCCATGTCCGACGTGCGTAACCGGCTCAGCCTTTGTCAGGCTTTCCTTGATCGCAGCGCGAGCCTTGTCGAGACATTCCCGGAAGAAGCCAACGTCCACAATGTGCGGCAGATCGCCTTCCGCAGCGACGAGGGCTTCGGCGTCGAGGCAGGCCATTGGAGCATTGTGCTGATGAACGCAATGGACAGCGACGCGATCCGGAGTCGTGCCGGCCGCTTCAGCCATCGCCGTCCGCCACTCCAAATGAGCCTGGTTCAGAATGCCGGTCCAGTCGACTGCACAGATCACGATTGGTTCACCGGCTCCCAGCAAGACATATCCGATCGCTTCCAGCGGATCATCAATCGCTTCGATCGGTTTGATCCAGCCTCCACAGCAGGAGTGTCCCATTGGTGGAGTGACATCGAAACGAAACGGAGCAATTCGCAGAGATGCAG
>JBIIIF010000279.1:0-8781 GCA_044235005.1 Planctomycetaceae bacterium
ACCTGCGTTCTAACACAACACCGACACACCGACAACAAATAAATCCAGTTACCGTTCGACGAACGAAGACATGCAGGAAAGCAATCGCTGTGCCATAGTGTTTGTAATCGCTTTCGCGTGGAAGAACGACACGCGGCTGAACATGCTCATACGCCATCACCTGCCTGTCGATCGCGCAGTCGTGCTGACTATTTGCGGGAACTGTCCGGACTGTCGACAAAGAAATTCGCTCACACTCTCAATCCCTGGCTGATGACTCGGATCGAGAAACACCACCAACGCTTTGTGGCGGTAAGCCATTGCATCTGCGGGTAGGAGTTGCCCGCGTAACGTCTTCTGCTCATGCGGCCTCTGTTCTGGCCAGCGAAGATGTCGTTGACTTTTGTGGGTTGCCCCGTTTCGGGTGAGGTGCCCCGCATGACTGACAGGCCGCTCAACCCGGATCGACAGACTTCACCGGAGTCTCTTACTGGAGCAGTCCTGAAGAAGAGTTCTGCAGCGTTTCGTAATGATCTGCAGCCCGGAAAACGGGACTTTGCGAGGAACAGGAAGGCGCGAGGGGCGGATGCGGGATATTCGGGCGGAGTGCTGCTAGCATTCTCTCAGCACACTGTGATTTCTCTACCCACCAACTTCAGCATTCTGTTTCTTCCATGTCAAAACGAACTCTCCGAATCGCCACTCGAACCAGCGCATTGGCGCTTTGGCAGGCGAATTATCTGGCCGATCGACTTCGAAATCTGCCCGAGTCACCCACTGTAGAGCTTGTCAAAATTGTCACGACGGGCGACACAAATCAAACCGATGCCCTGCGTCAATTCGGCGGCACGGGCGTGTTTACTCGCGAAGTGCAAAAGGCGGTACTTGATCAGCGTGCCGACATGGCGGTTCACAGCCTGAAGGATCTGCCGACGCAGTCGGCCGAGGGTTTGCATTTGGCCTGCGTTCCCGAACGAGCACCTCGGTTTGACGCACTGTTACTTCCGACCGGGGCCGAGCCTGTTCAATCTCTGCGCGATTTACTGCCGAACGCGCGATTGGGAACAGGGAGTCCTCGCAGGCAGGCGCAGCTTTTGAATCTGCGACCTGATTTGCAGTTGTTGGAGATTCGAGGCAACGTTGATACACGAATTCGCAAGCTCGATGAAGGACAGTACGACGGGATCATCCTTGCGGAAGACGGCCTGCGGAGACTGGGGCTGGAAGCTCGCATTTCCCTGTTGCTTCAACCACCGGAACTGTTCCCGGCTGTCAGTCAGGGAGCATTGGGGATTGAATGTCGAGACGATGACGAAGACACAAAGTACCTGCTGAGTTCCATCACATGCCCGGCGACTCACGCGGAAGCGCTGGCCGAGCGATCGCTGTTGCGAACACTTCGGGCTGGCTGCCATGCACCTCTGGGCGTCTGGTGCCAGATCGAAAACGAAACCCTGCGACTCACCGGAGTGCTGCTCAGTCTTGACGGCACCACGCGAATTGAACAGTCGGCCGAGGGAGCGTTGAGTTCTCCGGAGGCGGTCGGGGCTTTGGTCGCCAGCCAGCTTTTGGCGTCCGGAGCTGAGTCGATTCTGCACCACGAGGAACCGAAGTAGCCGCGGGGGTCGGTATGTCTCAACGGCACAGAAGAAATAAATGATCGGCATAGTCCTGAGCCGAACGACCATCATGATCTGTGCGTTCAATTGCCGACATTAGATGATGTACTGTTGACTCCCCGTCAAAAGTGGCCCAGAATTTAAGCATCCCCGCATAATCCCCCCTATTGTTTGCTCCGCAGCTTTCGAGGTAACTCAGCCATGACCAACGCAGCCCGTCCGACTGTTTCCATGTGTCCCGGTCCTGTCTCGCGAAGAAGCGTTCTGGAAGCAGGCTCATTGGGTCTTGGCATGCTGGGGCTCAGCGACATCCTGCGACTCAAAGCCAACGCGGCGGAAACATCGTCCCGCAGGACCGCGAAAGACGACACGTCGATCATTTTCATCTGGTTGCCAGGTGGGCCGCCCCATATGGAGATGTACGACATGAAGCCGGATGCACCGGAGGAGTATCGAGGACTCTTTAAGCCGGTGCCGACGAACGTTAAGGGGATCGATGTTTGTGAGTTGTTGCCACTGCATACGAAATGTGCTGATCGATATACCATCGTGCGTTCTGTCGCTCATGAGTTTGCGGATCACGGTGGTGGTCACAAAAGATTTCTCACGGGCCGCATGCCAGCGCGTCCAGATGGTTTCGTCAACGACGCACCCGCTGTGGGTTCGATTGTGGCGAAGTGCCGCGAACATTATGCCACCGGTTTGCCGAACTATATTTCGGGAACAGAACCGGGGCGAGCGGGCGTCGACGTCTACAGTTTTGGCGCGGCGTATCTTGGTCCTTCTTACACGCCGTTCAATGTCCCCGGAGATCCCAGCGAAGCGAACTTCTCGGTTAAAAACTTGTCTGTCGATCAATCAGCCTCAGAGCGACTCGACGATCGCACTTCGCTTCTGAAGGGATTTGACCGACTGCGGCGCAATATCGATGACAGTGGCGTGATGCACGCGATGGATCAGTTTAATCAGCAGGCCTTGACGATGCTGACCAGCGATCAGGCACGCACTGCGTTTGATCTGTCAAAAGAGTCGGATGCTTTGCGAGATCGCTACGGTCGACATGCATGGGGCCAGAGAGCTCTGATGGCTCGCCGCCTTGTCGAAGCGGGCTGCAGCTTTGTGACCATGGTCATGGAGAATCCGTATCAATCAGGCGTCGAATGGCTCAAAGCCGGGACCTACAACTGGGATTCACACGCGGTGAATTGTGATATTTTTGCAGACGCCAAAGTTCGCTTTCCGATTTACGATCAGGCCGTGACGGCATTGGTGGAGGACATTTACAATCGAGGACTCGATCGGAAAGTCATGCTGGTCGTGACCGGTGAATTCGGACGAACGCCGCGCGTGAATTCTCAGACCGGAACGCAGACCGGGGTTTCGCAACCCGGTCGCGATCATTGGCCTCAGGCTATGTCCATGCTGCTGGCTGGTGGCGGTATGCGGACAGGGCAGGTTGTTGGTTCGACGAATGCCAAGGGCGAGGAGCCCAAAGAGCGACCGCTGACTCCAAATGATCTTTGGGCCACGGTCTATCGACATCTGGGCATCGACTGGACGCAGTCATTTCTGGACCACAGCGGCCGCCCGATGCCGATCCTTCCGTTCGGCGAGCCGATTTCGGAGTTGTTGCCGGTTTCGTAGCCCGCCTGTTGTGCCGGCGTTCGCCTGGTGTGCCGGCGTTCGCTGGGGCGAACTTGTCACACCCTACAGAACACTCAGATTCAACGAGTGCTGGCTTACTCTCCCTCAGCGATCCCGGAGATTAAACGTTTTCGACAGATCCTGATCGAGCAGACTTCAGCAGAGCATCACACACTCGTTGTGTGTTCAATGACAGGCTGAGCCACGGATGTTCAATTTGTCGTGCACGGACAAGGTCGCAGAATGCTTCGATGAGGCAGCGTTCAATGGGCGGGTGTTCATAGATCTGCTGGTGAGACACTCCGTTGGCGTCATGAATCCAGAACCTCGGCTTTTCGGGATTCCATGGACGAGTAAAGTCGTCACACACCAAAGCGGCCTCAGACCCTGCGATCTCAATCCAGCGGCGTCGAATTGCTGTGAATCCGCTTTCTAATGAGGCGACTCGATCCCCCGAGAACCACAGCAGGCCATTCATGTGCATGTCAACACTGTCGGAGATGTTCTCAGGACTTTGCCACTGCGCTGCCGCAAAAACTCGCTGAGGAAGGTCGTTAAACATCCACAGGCTCGCACCGACGCAGTACCAGCCGACATCCAGTAAGCTGCCTCCGCCGAGAGACTTTGAGAACCTCACATTGTCCGCCGCGAGAACGTTTCCGGGAAAAGTGAATGCGGAAGTAATCTGACGGAGTTCTCCGACGGTGCCGTTCTCAACCAGTTCCTTCATTTCTCTTGCGCGGGATGTGTGATACCACATCGTTCCATCCAGCAGCACGACCTGATTTCGTTGAGCTGCATCGATCATCTGTTGGGCCTGTTCGGCGGAAACGGCCAGCGGCTTTTCGCAAAGGATATGCTTTCCCGCCGCAGCCGCCTGCAGAGCATACTCACAATGCAGGGATGCGGGCAGCGGGATATAAACGGCGTCGATGTCGGGATGATGCAGAATCTCTGCGTAGCTGCCGAATGCCTGAGGAATCTGCAGTTCGTCTGCAAACTGCTGTGCTCGTAAGGAATCGCGACTGGCCACAGCGACAACCTCGGCCGCCGTTGAGGCCTGCAAATGAGGAGTCACGGATCTGGCGATACGAGCTGTCCCCAGAATCCCGAACCTGAGTTTGTTATTCACATCAATGGTCCCTGTGGTTGAACGAAGCCGACACGACATTGTAGGGTGTGCATCGTTCCGGAACAGACACCCCAGAAATTCCTGTGCTTTTAGGGTTGATGGTCTCTCATGTTTGATCAACTAAAACGTCTTTTTGGCAGTGAGCCTGATCAGGGGCAGACATCCGCTGCTCAACAACCGGATCCGCCCGAATGTCTGAAGCAGTGGACGAGTGAGTCACTGGACGGTCGACGTGTCGATGTGTTCGTTCCGTCGGGGGACGTTCGCCCGAGTGCAGTGGTGTTGTTTTTACATGGGCATGGACGCATTCTGCTGAACGAAAACAAGGTCTTCAGCAATCTGTTTCAACAGAATGGGCTTGCGGTCGTTTGTCCGGACGGCGGTCGCAGTTGGTGGCTGGATGTGATCTGTGAGGATTTTCATTCCGAGGTGTCCGCTCAGAATTGGCTGCTGGATTCTGTCGTTCCGTTCATTGAGCAGCGGTTTGGAGTTCAACCACCTCGAATTCCTCTGTTGGGAATCAGTATGGGTGGTCAGGGAGCGTTGCAGTTGGCATTTCGACAGGCGTCGCACTTTCCCATTGTCGCTGCAATTTCTCCGGCTGTGGATTTCTTTCAGCTTTATGGTTCCGGGATTCCTCTGGACACCATGTTTCCGGATGCCGAAGCGGCGCGTCAGGCAACGGTGGTGCTGAATCTTCATCCGCTGGCATGGCCGCGGCATCAGTTCTTCTGCTGTGATCCGCAGGATCATGAATGGTTCGACGGGGCCGCTCGCCTGGGCATGAAGCTGTCGTCATCGGGAATACTGCATGAGCGAGATCTGGAGACAACCGGCGGTGGTCACTCGTGGGAATACTTCAACCGCATGGCGCCGATCTGCGTGAAACACATCACGGACAGTCTGCGGAAGGTCGAGTAAAATCAGGACCGTGTCAGGGAGAAATCTGCTGGCTATCGAGATCGCGACGTCAGACGAAACAAAGGAGGAGTTTCGCCAAGTCCGCGTTGCAGAGATGTCGCAGGAATCCCGCGAAAGACAAAAGCGAGGTCAACCAGCATCTCGGGCATATCTCCGTAATAGATGTGGCCGGAATCGAACCAGCCACTTTCGGCAGTTGACGCATCCACAAGCTCGTACAGTTTTGCTTCAGCGCCCTGCCGCGAAAATTCGTTCAGCAGCCCTAACGGCTCAAAACCGTTTACGGATTTGGAAAGTTTGAGGGCCTTATCCTGCCTGGACGCATAGACGGTGATTCGTCGGCTGAAACCCTGCAGGCGTTTGCCGGACGATCTCACAAACCCCTTTGCATCCAGATCGGGGGCGGCCATGACAACCTGATCAAAGATTCTGGGAGGATTCCCCTTTCGTCCGTTTCGGTCATCAATTGTCTTTAGTGCTTCGGTCAGAATAAAGTTGCCCATGCTGTGTGCCACCAGATGAACTCGTTTCGCACCTGACCAGCGACTGATGCTTTCAATCACTGTAATCAGTTCTTCATCGGATGCCTCTGCGCGACGCAGATCCTTCAGGTAGTTGGCCCGTTCCTGAATTCCTTCCTGGTCGCTGCCGGCCGGCCAACTGAAGAACATTGCGGGGCCCTGATAGTTCATGTCGTAAGCCATCTGTGCAGTTCGTCTGGCGGCATCTCGAAAGGTGGCGGAATATCCGTGCACGAAAAGCATGAGCTGGCGATTGGGTGAAGCGTCAACTTTCTTTCTCAGGGCCATCCAGAAATCTGCATCCGGCAGGCGTTGAATCTCCATCAGCACGACATGTTTCTGAGGGTCCTGAGTGAACTCCAGTGACCACACTGACGGCTCGGGCAATGTACCGGGCGTTCGTTTATAGGGAATGCTGACTTCACAAACTCCGTATGAAAGATCGCCTCGTTCATCGCCGAAGAACAGGTCAGGATCCTTCATCGCGATTGCTGTCCCTGAAGGCTCACGATTGGTCGCGAAGTAAACCAGTTCGGATGAAAATCCTTTATGCTTCCTTGGAACACTATCGCGCTGAATGACGGTTTTGGTGGTAACGGCAGATTGCTGGGCAGAAGCAATCGCCTTTCGATCGGGAGTCATCGTGACTGAGCCAGCCGGTTCCGGATCTGGTGTTGTCTCTGGCGGTGAACCGGATGCCCCATCATTACCCGGTTGAGCTATCACGGGATCCGCAGGGCTCGGTTCATCGTCCGACATTTGCTCTGCGACTTCAGCGCCCGAAGACTCAGAGTTGTTTTCGGGGGAATCCGTATCTTCGTCGCGTGGTTCTGATTCAGGAGGATCCGATCTTTCGGGCTCCTTCTCTGTCGGGACTTTCGGAACTGATATATCAGGAGACGCTACATCACGGATGTCGGAGGGAAGATCGGCGATCAGTCGCCCGGGAGAATCGTTCGACTGCTCTTCTGCAGCTGTCGACTGTCCCGTTGTCTCGCTGGCCTTTGGCGTATGTCGCGGTTCAGAACCACAGCCCAGCGCAAACAACGTCATGATCAGCAAGATCGGAATTGAAAGAACGCGTTGATCTGGCATCGAATTCAATCCTTTGACGGTCGATGACCTCGACTTCCGGGAAGCCGTCTTTTCGGTATGCGGTGGACTCACGAAGCGATCCCGGATACTCATTGACGGCAGTACCATCCGACTATTTGTGGTTTCTTCTTTGGTGCATAAGTGACAGGTGAGATGTCAAAGCTTTAGATGCCGTCTCAGATTCACCGGGCAGTAAATCATTCCATACAAAGTTCGAATGGGGTTGCAATTTCAGTTCGCAGTGTGCCAAAGTTATCTGCAGATAACGACGTGTCGTTTCCACGTTTCTCCGTGCCGATTTACTTGCGCGGGCTGAACCTGATCACTTCTTTCTGCGCCATCGTTCCTTTGGGAGGACTGATTAATTCCTCCGGCAGATGGCAAAGTTTCTGCGAGGCCCTGCAATCAGCACCGCGTTTCTCCTTGTGTTTTCCCGCATGAAGTATAATCGAGCCCTTGTGTTTCTCGAAGCCCTGTTTCCTTTGGACACTGCGCCCAGCCTTGAGTGGTGTAGTCGCGGTTGATTAGCAAAGTCGGTGCTTTTTGCCGGAAAGGATGTTCGTATTGCCACAGGGCGAACGGTGAGTGTAACCGGCAGAGCATCACCGCAGGTCTGATCAGTCTGGCTGCCACAGGTTGGGGCTGCCAAAGGTTGGGGTCAGCCGCGAAGTCTTCCTCCGCACGAAGGAATTGCCGAAAACGCCGCCCGCACACTGATTCGAACGAGTGTGAAATGCGAATTGACCATGGTTGAGCAGGCGGGTAAGCTTGCGAAGTCTGGTTCTTTGAAGAAGTCGCGACCCTGCAAGGGCTGTTCTGAAAGTCCCGGACACGAAGGACTCGTGGTGTGTCTGTGTTGATAGCCGTTATGGGAAGTAAACTCCCTGAATCGCCAACAGCCCTGCGTTTCGGAATTTGATGCGTTGTTGTTTTGCTGGTCTGAACGTTCCAGGTGCAGGAGAAAGGCCGGAAGGTTGATGCTCACGCTCTGGAGGTTTGTGACTTCTCTCTGGAAAATCGATTTTCGAACTCTTTTCCGGTGTATTCATGAACTGGATCGAGGGAGAGTTTGTGACAGGGGCGAAGTGTCTGAGCCCGTTTCGTTCCTGAGTTGTTTATGTTGAGTGATGGCTGATGAATGCTGCATCCGACCCCCTTGTCTCTTTTTATGGTCGACGCGTGAATGGTTGTCGTTTTTTTACGGCCGTAGGGATTGCGGTGCTGAGCGGACTGCTCGTCAATGTTCAGGCAGATGAGCATGCAAAGAAGGTTGAGATCTGGAAGAAGACGTACGAGGAGAAGATTCTGCCGATTGTGGAAGCTCGCTGCGTTCAATGTCATCGAGGGGACAAGATTGAAGGTGAGTTTGACTTCAGTAAATTTCCCAACGGGCAGGCTGCGGCTGATGCAGGAGACGCCTGGGAAAGAGTGGCGAAGCGGATCCGTTTGAACGAAATGCCTCCGCAGGGCAGTCCCGGGCTGAGCGATGAGCAAAAGGGACAGTTTCACCGCTGGGTCGATTCACGGCCGAATCAGGATTTGTGCAAACAACTGGCCTCGGAAGAAACGCAAAGCTGGTATCGCGGTTTTGTGATGAGCCGTCGACTGACTCAGACGGAATATCGAAACGCCATACGAGATGTCGTCGGAGTTCCATTGCAGCCCGGTGAAGAGCCGCCATCGGATGGGGCTGGCGGCGAAGGCTTCGACACAGTCGGGGATGCTCTCTTCACTTCGACCATTCATCTGGAATCATACCTCGCGATTGCTGATCGAGTGATTGAAGACGCACTGCCGGATGTTCCGGCTTCGGATGATCCCGCGAGGGCTGTGATTCGTAGTCGTCTTTTGACGGTTCTTCCGAAATCAT
>JBIIIF010000280.1:0-8737 GCA_044235005.1 Planctomycetaceae bacterium
CAGATACCACAGCGAAATCCCCAGACTGTAGATATCACTGCGAGCATCCGCGCGGCGAGTACTGATGGCTTGTTCGGGGGCCATGTAATCCACGGTCCCCATCACGGCTCCGGTACTGGTCAGTTCCGCCTGACCGTCAGTGGCTCCTTCAATGCGTGCCAGCCCCATGTCAAGAATCTTGATCTTCCTGTTCGAATTCAGCAACAGGTTAGCGGGCTTGATGTCACGATGAACAACTCCCTGAGCATGGGCGTATTCGAGCCCTTTGGCGGCCTGAATGATGCACTGCACGGCCTGCTCAACAGACATCGGGCCAGTTTTCCTGACGAGTACTGAAAGGTCGCTGCCTTCGACATACTCCATGACCAGGAAATGGGTGCCCTTCGCTTCATTGGCATCATCGGTTGCCACAACATTGGGATGCCGCAGCCTGGCGGCGGCTTCAACTTCTCGCAGGAATCGTCGCAGTGCATCCGAGGTCTTGACGACAGAGGGCGACATGACCTTGAGAATGACCAGGCGTTTGAGTCGACGGTGCTCAGCCTTCAGAACTACTCCCATCCCGCCCTGGCCGAGCTTATCAAGCACGACATAATTGCCGAGGATGAGCAGCTTCGTTTTGCCCGCATAGATCTGCTCGGCCTGATACTTCGTCAGCTTGTTCTGCCGCACAAGTTCCCGCGCGAGTTGTTCGCCGTCCTGTGGTCGTCGATCAGCCGGCAAAGACTCGATGAACTCAGTAATCTCTTCCGCAGTCAGTAGTCCACTGGCATCGGCGTTGTTCAGAAATCGCTCGATTTGTCCATTTATGCTGAGTTCTCCGTCTTCGCCGCCCATCTTCCCGCGTCAGACGGTGATGTCAGGCATTAGTCCGCGGAAAACTTGCACATCATTATCGAGACCGTAGCGTTACACGAAGAGCGTTACACCATCAGTTCGCCAGCAACCCGGTTTGAAGATCCGGGGTGAGTCTGCTGAGCTGCGGTGATCCACGATTTGACTTCATCCAGATCCGGGGCTGATCCATCGCGCAGAATGCTCTTGCCGAGCGCCGTTGTGGTGACGGCTGTGACTGAGTCCAGAAGTCCCTCAGCATGGCTGTCGCGAAGCTGGTCGGATGTCTCGACGCTGGCGGCGACCAGCAACTGAGCATCGTGGCCACGCAGCCCGGGGACTTCGACCATCAGCCGTGACTGAGCCTGCCATTCCCGAATCACATCCGGGGTGATATGGCGAACTGACAGCTTGCCGGCAGTCATTTCCGGATCCGCGTTTAAGAACTCGTCGACCGTTATCATTCCGATGGCGTTGAATCTTGCGGCCGTCTTCGGACCGATCGACGGCGCGTCGACGATCGGTGCTTCGGACTTGAGATAATATCGCATCGCGGTTGATCGGTGAGGTGAGGGAATCGCTGGCCTGACGGCAGCAGGCTGAGCAACGGCCGGCTCTCCCCCGGCGGGCTGCTTTGTTGGCTCCAGCTTTGTTGGCTCGGGCGTGATCGGTTCCTGCCTGGTCGCGGGGGTCAACAAGGTTGCGGGCATTGCTTCCGGCCTGGACCTGAGATCGGTGGCGGCCGGAGGCCCGGTGATCGGAAGCGGCGAGACGTTCCGGGGGGCCATTTTCGGCGAGACGGTTTTCTGATCCTGAAGCGGCTTCCCGAATCTCTGTCCGGCAGGTCGCGCAGGTTCGGCATTCAGCACAAGCATCGAAACTTTGCGAACCTCCGCCGCATGGAACTGACGAACCAGTTTCTCGCTTTCCGGCAGCGAATGAATAGCCTTGCCTGTTTCCTGAACTTCCTGAAAGATGGCTTCAACAATCTTCCTGTCTTTCGCGTCGGCAAGGCGATTGACAACCGTCCGAATCGGCACATTGATCGTGGCCATGACGGCCTTCATTGTCAGCGTGACCTCGGGCGCTCGGACGGAGGATTCCTCGAAAGCCCGCTCAAGGATTCTCGCGAAGCCGATGGTCGCATGACCAAGACACATCGCGACCGCTTCCTGCGCGACTCGATCAAGCCCGGCTGGCGGGTCCTTGACTCCGACTGCAAGGTTATAGTGATCGATCAAAAGGTCATAGTACTGGTTAGCCATCACCGCGCCGGACTTCACCATCTCCTCAAGCCAGTTCTCCGCGGGAGACATTTTGACTCGAGGGTATCCACCAAGCTCCTGTTCAAGGAGCGTTCGCAGCTTCTCGTAACTCTTTGTCACGCTCCATTCCGCTGCTCGATGAACCGCGCCTTCTGATTCCGTTTGTCCGGTGTGAAACGGCATTTGCGGATCGGTGTAATAATGGCTGAGCACACCTGCTGCATATGCCGCGTCCTTCCACTCAGCTCCCCGAAGATGATCGATGAATTGCCCGTACCAGTGTTCGGTGGAAGAGACTGCTCCGCCCCAGAAGTTCTCCTTCACATGCAGGACATGGTTTTTGAAGTCCTTGAAGTCATCATCCGGAGCTTTGGCTCCCTCGAGGTAGGCCGCATGCTGGCTGAGAATCAGATCTGTCCACTGAGCCGCCTCATCGCACTGAAGATGCCGCAACGCATCCAGCGCAAGTTTATGATGCGTGCTGCGAGCATGGCTGGCAAAGATGACATTCAGAAGCAGGGACATCCATGTCTCCGTGAGGCGCTGTCAATTGAGTTCTGAAGCCTGCTGGAGCCTTGTATTCAGCGAACGCCGCACTTCAGTGTGACCCAGATGGTTGACTCCGTAGATGCAGACTATTTCCTTACTTGCAGAGAATAGATGTTCAGACATTCCCCGGCAAGTGCGGTCACTCGACGGAGCCACGATTGACTCGTCTCGCAGCCTGATTTGGCTGGTTGACGCATGCGGATCAGAGGATTCCCCGTCGAACAGGACGCCGATGGGCAGTGATGATTTTCATTTCATTATGGGGCTGTTGGAAGAGGAATCATGCCCCGACTTCGTAAACGAAAAAGGGCCCCCTGAGGTAAATTTCAGAGGGCCCCTGGCGATTTTTGGATATGTCGCAGCGAGTTCGGTTCAGTTTAACCCGTGGCCGAAAGGTCAGGAGCAGAGGAAGACAGGCCTGTCGGCCACGGGTTAAACGAGGAACTTGCGAGACAAGAAATCAGTTCACCTGGCTAAGTTGCAATTGAGGCCGCAGAACCTGCCGACGTGTTTCCACGACGGTTGCGGCCGCCTGAACAGCTTGTTCCGCCGTTGCCAGTTCGGCGTTGGCGGCGGCCAGTTGAACTTCGATCGGAGCCGCTTCCGCTGCCAGAGCCTTCATCATCTGATCGGCCGTCTGCATAGCAGTTTTGGAATCGGTGTTGATCTTTGCGGTCGCATCCAGATCAGCCTTTGAAGCTGTCATCTGCTTGTCCATCGCCGCCACTTCTTCCGTCATGGCCACGATCGCTTTGTCCTGTCGATCAATGGTCGCTGCGAGGCCATCTGCGGAAGCTTTAATGTCAGCATTGTCTGGCAGCACGGCCAAGGCAGCTTTCACCTGTTCCAGAGCGGCCTTCACCATCGGGGAGGCCGTCTGAGTCCTGGTCATCACGTCCTGCTTAGCGACCTTCTGCTGTTCCATCGTGGTCATGGCCACCGTCAGATCCTTCATTTTCTGATCACTGGATGTCACGACAGCCTGTGCTTCCTGCATCGTCTTCTGAGCAGCCGCCATCAGATTTTGTTTTTCCTGCAAGGCCGCCTGGACCTGCAGAGATGTCAGTTGAACTTCATCACGCTTCTTTTTGGCTGCATCCAGAGCATTCAGTTCGTCCCGCAGAGCGATGTAGTGCTGAAAGCGTGGAACCAATTCATTGGCTCGCTGCAGTTCTTTCTGAGCCGCCGCGACAAGTTGTTCCTTTGCAGTCGTTGTTTGGATTGCTGTGTTGTGAGCCGCAGTCACCGCATCCACAACACCCTTGGCCGTGACAATCGCAGCTTCGTCGACAGGGATCTGCTTTTTCTGGACTTCGATATTGGCTGTTACACTGACCACATTGGCCTTTGCTGTTGCCAGGTCGGTTTCTGCTGTTTTGAGCTCAGTTTCTCGAGCGACTACCTGAGCCTTCAACTGCTCGACAACCTTCTTCAGTTCCTCGTCAGCCTGCATCATTTCCGAGGCTGCAGCGGACTTCTCTGTCGCAGCTTTGAGTTCCGGAATAGCTTTCTGCAGAGCGGCAATCGTTACTGGCAGGTTCTTTTCCTTCGCTTGCTCAGCAGCCAGCTTTTGCTCTTCAGCAACGACCAGAGCTTTCTGATCTTCCAGCTTCTTCTGGCTGGCTGCATACGCAACATTCGCGGCGTCAAGCTTCGTCTTCAATTCAGTTTGTGTGGCAACGGCCGCCTGATGAACTGCAGTTGCCGCCGTGACTTTCTCTGTCGCAGCAGCAACAATAGCAGGAGCCTGTGCAATGCGTTCTTCGAGTGTCGGAGGATTCGTGCTCAGTTGACCGATTCGAGCGCCGTCCGCGGCGTTCCAGACGCGAACCTCGCCCGTATAGTCACCCGCGATGACTCGGTTGGTCTCATCGCAATGAGTCACCTCGAGAGCCAGGTCGTTAAACGCTTCGAAGCTGAGCAGGGCCGCTCCATTACCGTCCCACAACTTGGCGATTCTGTCACGACCAGATGTCGCCACACGCCCGTCGCGGCAGTACTCCACGGAGAATGCTCCGCCAGCGTGCGCGGCCCATGACTTAATCTGACCGCCGTTTTCCATTTCCCACAGGCGAACGGTCGTGTCTTCGCTGGCTGAAGCCAGAACGTTACCGTCAATTCGCCATGAAACGGAGTTTACCGCTCCAGTATGGCCGTTCAACGTCAGATACTCGCGACCTGTCTGAGCTTCCCAGACCAGCAGTCCACCGCTGCGATCCGCAGTAGCCAGCAGTACGCCGTCCGGACTGAATTCAAGAGAATAGATCCAGTCTGTGTGCTTCTTGCATTCGTAAGCCAATTCACCGGTGGCCGTACTGTAAACACGGACAACTTTTTGAGGGCCGCCCAGGGCAACCAGTGTCTGGTCAGCACTGATGTCGGCAGCCAGAACTTCGTCGAGTTCATCGCCGACGGTCATCACTCGCTCACCCGTGCGAATATCCCAGACGACACAGAGACCCTTTGACGCGCCTCGTCCACCACCTGCCAAAAGAAGTCCTCCGTTACGGCTGAACTTCAGAACTCGTGGACGACCTTCCGGGAAGGGGAGCACGCCAAGTTGTTCGAGTGTTTCGGTATGATACAGCACGACCTGCTTCTGTCCCGCAACGGCTACCAGTTTCGACCATGGGTTCGTGGCAATCGCGGAGACGGCAGTCGTGGCTGCAGTACGAACGACAGGCTCGAGATTGAGAACGTCCGGCATCGGAGCAGGACCTTCCGGGCGAGCCCCGGCCGACACATCAACTGTCAGTGCTGCGTTGTTCTTCTTTGGCAGCATCACTTTGCTGGCTGCTGTCTCAGGGGCACCACCTTCAATCCATTTGCGAACGATTTCAAGAGTCTCGTCGGGCAGCTTGTCGGCGTTTGGCGGCATGAACGGTTCGCTCTGATGAGACATCAGGCTATACATGTAGCTGGCACCCGAATCGCCGGGCTGAATGGATGCTCCTGACGCTCCACCCTGCATCAGCGATGAGTACGATGACAGATCGAGGTCAGAGCTTTTCTTATTTGTGTTGTGACAGGAAAGACACTTGTCACGCAGGATCGGTTTCACATGGTCTTCGAAGTTGATCTTCTCCTGACCAACTGCGGTGCCGGCGGCCAAGTGCAAAGCCAGCAAAGTGATGCCAGCCGACAATGAGGATAATCGCTTCATCGTTTTAAACTCCCATGCACCAAATCAATGCCGCAGAATTACGACAGTGTCATAGTTTCGGCAAAATCTGCCACATCACAAAAGACTTCACAGAGCCCGCATGCCACATTTCTTACCCATCCTGAGCAAGCGGGATTCACCAAGGCAATCATTCGCTACAACCGGCCCCGGCACAGGAAACAAATGCGAAACATTGTTCCGCCTTTGATGATCACGGGGATTTGGTAAAAACTAGTGATTAAACAGGAACTCCCGAGAATTCAACATGGACCAGAATACATCCTCCAATGACTCCTGAGAGTTTTGCTGCTCAGCCACCAGAGCGACCAGAGATGCGAGTTCCGGCTCCGTCGGGCGTCGAGAGAAACATCGCAGGTAAAGTTCAGTGATGATGTCAGCCGGCAGCTTGCCTTCTTTCAGACGTGTTGGAATCAGGCCACCCTGCTGAATCTTTGAGTTGGTTGTATCTCCGTTGATGAGATGAAGAGCCTGTGACAGGTTTGGCTCCATCTTCACTTCGCAGGAGCAAACTGTTTCCCGTTTTGCTCGACCAAAAGTCGTCAGGAAGTAAGTCGCCGTGTTTCCGTCCGCAATCTGGACAGCTCGTGCACCGACTGGCAACCCTGGGAACTTGTCCTGGGTTGTTGTGACAATGCTGATGCAGTCCAGCATAACCTCGGCACGAATTCGACGAAGTTCGGAGTGTGCAAAATTGCGATGATCCGAGGCGTTTGTATCGTTAGTCTTCGTTGAGAGCTGATAAGTGCGAGACGTGCAGATGTCGCGCACCAGCTTGCGGAAGTCATAATTGTACTCGGTGAACTTTTTCCCCAGTTCGTCAAGCAACTCAGGATTTACGGCTGGATTACTGATACGAACATCATCTACTTCATTAATGATTCCACGACCAAAGAAGTGAGACCACACAATGTTCGCGAGGTTCTTTGCGAAGTAAGGATTCTCTGGAGAAGCCAGCCATTGAGCCAGTACTTCACGACGATCCTTACCCACCAAATCAGGTTCTGCACCGCCGAGGAACTTCGGCTTCATCACGCGACCACCGACAAGGTGAGTGACTTCGCCCCCACCAGAATTGAAGATGATGGTTTCGCGGGGATCTTCGCCCTGCTTACGACCAATCTGCGAGAAGAACGCAGAGAAGCCATAGTAGTCATCCATCGTCCAACGGTCGAATGGATGGTTGTGGCACTGAGCACACTGGATACGCATGCCCATAAAGACCTGAGCAACATTCTCTGCGGTCTTCAGCGTTTCAGTTTCTGTCTGGTAGTAGTTCGTCGCTGGGCTCGCGAAGGAACCACCTCGAGACCCCAGAATTTCCTGAACCATCTTGTCGGTTGGAGTGTTGCTGGCAATCTTCTCTTTCAACCAGTTGTAGTAAGCCAGCATCGGCTTCTTTTCAACACGGTTTGCGATTGTGCGAACCTGAAGCAGTTCCGCCCACTTCATGACCCAGATGTCCACGAATTCTTTACGCTGCAGAAGCTGATCAACAAGCTTTTCACGCTTGGCGGGGTCCGTGTCCGCTACGAATAGATCATGATCTTCAACAGTCGGCATCGTTCCGGTGATGTCCACGAAAACTCGACGCAGGAATTCCTCGTCGGAGCAGACTTCTGAAGGAATGATTCGCAGCTTGCGAAGTTTGGCATGATTCAGAGTGTCAATGTAGTTGAACTCAGGTGTCTTGGGATCTTCGTACTGCAGCCCCTTCGGCAGCACAATGAACTGCGATCCCACCGTATGAGTTTCGAAGCGAGCCATGATGAACGCTTCGCCACGAGCATGAGCCGTGACATTTCCAGTTTGAGCAATCTCTGCGCTGGTTTCATTGTTGGAGCTGAAGAACGCCAATGTCGTAACGTCGCGATCTGTGCCGTCAGAGTACTTTGCACGAACGGTCAATCGCTGAGTTGCTCCTTCGCCGTCCATCACGGCATTCTTTGGATAAAGTTCCAATGACACCACCGAAGGAACCGGACCTGGATCGTTCGGTGCTCCTGCCTCCAACCATCGCAGAACCGTATTGTAGTGCTCACTGCCCTTTTCAAATCGCTTGCCACCGGTGTGAGGCACACTGCCGTCACACTTTTCCATCAGCAGGCTTTCCGCAGGCAACGCCAGGTTCAGACGTCGACCGGGAAGTTCTCGTGTAAGTCTGTAATGGTCACCTTCTGGATCGAAGCCGAACAGCGACAGGCGAAAGCCGTCTTTACCTCGAGCAGCCCCGTGGCAGCTTCCGTTGTTACAGCTGGTCTTCATCCACACAGGCATCACGTCCTGACGGAAGCTGATCGGAGGATCAACCTTGCAATTGGCGACCGTGACCGGCACCTCAACGTTATGTCCACCATAGGAAACAGTAACTTTCGTGGCCCCGTCGGCAACCGGGAAAAACTTCATCCCGTCGCGACGAACAAAACCTTCATTCTCGATCGCGATTGTCGCCTGTTCTGTGACATCAACCGTCAATCCATTTGGCAACACTGCCTGAACAAGCAGCGATTGCTGATCACGGGCTGCGGACAGATGAATGTCCGGCGGAGCCACACTGATCGATGCCGGAGCAGGATCCTGTGCCACAAGCCCCGAAGAAGACAGCACAGAAACCGCTGCTAATGCTGCAAAAGATGGCCATCTGATCATGAAAATTACTCACAAGAGAAAACTACTCACCGTCATAATGGTGAGACTGAAAGCAAAAGAGATACCGTCAAAGAAGGACTGTTTATGGATTACGGAGCTGCTGGAGCGCCGCCTGCCTTCTTCTGAGATTCCAGTCGCAACTTTTCAAGACGCGTTAACCTTTTCTCTACTGGAGGAGCCGGCATTGGGGCAGGGGCCGCAGCGGCCACTGCAGGCATAGGGGCCGGCATTGGAGCCGCAGTCGGCATAGGCAGAGGTT
>JBIIIF010000282.1:0-8677 GCA_044235005.1 Planctomycetaceae bacterium
CAGCAGCTCGACACAAACGCGATTCAGACTGGCTCCCGGAAAGCGTTCTTCGATTCGATTGGACAGCGTCCGCAGAGTGGCAATCGTCTTCTCGGGATCCAGCGATCGATACATTCAGGGCTCACAAGAAAGATCTGGGATGTCTCAGGTTGAGACAGTACGGAGCAGAATGCTGCAGACATTGATGCAGCCCCGTGCAGGGTATCAGGTTCTCAGGCAGAACGGCAATTGGCCTCGCGCGGTTCAGCGAGAACCAGAACTCCGGCTGGAAATCTGAGAAGATCAACGACTAAACCCCTGCGCAATCAGAGGTTTCGTCGGCTGACCTGCATCCAACCTTTGCCGTTCCTTATCCTCCAACAACGCCGACGCTGTTGAAAAATGAAGGTGTCGTTCGTACGGCATACGAATTGCTTTTCATACCGCTGTTGACCTTCGAGTCATGGCCCGCCTTGCAGGACTCAACATCAGGAGCGACCTGGGTAACCAGGCCGCTCTTTTTTGTTGCTATTCCAGCGTCATCATCCAGGTAATCAGATCCGCCATGGCCTGAGCATCAAGGTTCTTTTCCAGACCTTCCGGCATCAAAGATCGCCCAGTGTCTCGCAACACTTCGAGCTCCGATCGAAGCAATGCTGTTTCTTTCGCTTCGGCTCGACGCAACGTCAGACTTCCAGCAGACTCGGAGACCAACACACCATTGTGAGTCGTCCCTTCGACAGTGACCGCGACGTAATCTCGCCAGGCCGGATTGACTTCGCGATTCGGATCCAGAACGTTCGTCAGGATCGCTTCCGGACCGCGATTTTTCAACGTGGCCAGATTTGGTCCGACCTGATTCCCGACTGTCCCGATCTGATGACAAGCAGAGCAGTTTTGTTTGAATACTGCGGCCCCCTTATCACGATCGCCTTTTAACGTCAGCGAGACCTGATAAGCTCGAATGACTTCATCGCGAGACGAACCGGCCATGGATTCCAGCAACTTGATCGCTCGTGATCGTACACCTTCGTCCGGAAGATCCGTCAGTCGTTGCACGTCCGTCTGAGTCAGCGTCGTCTTCGGCAGCGTTCCGGCCGTGATGGCATCCAGCAGCATGATGCTCCATGACGCACGACTCAATAAACCGTCGCGAACTCGTTCCGCCAGTTTTGGAGACAAACCCGGCCAGCGAGCCAGCAATTCCTTCGCTACGCCATCGTCGCTGAATTTGACCAGCGTCGCCAGAGCCGCGTTCTGTACGACTGGTGGTTGAGTACTCTCCAGTGAACTCAGCAGCAATTCTCCATCAACGGAATAAGTCGACAAACTCAATGCACTCAAAGAAGCGGCTCGTATAGATTCCTCCAGATCTGCATTCGCAGCTTTTGCTCGAGCTGATGTCACTAATTCAGCAACCAGATCCTTAAACGCCGGGCTGCTTTGAGCAGCTTTGTTGGCCGCATAAACCGTCTGAAGAATCCTGACCTGAAGAGCAGGATCATTGGCGCGACGGCTGACCACCGCAGCAATATTCTTCCAGCCGTCTTCGCTGGACGTTCGGCGAGCAACCAGATCCGCCAACTCGGGCAACGCAATCGCGGCCCCGGCCGGGCTCAGACTTTCGTCCACGGACATCGCCTGCAAAGCCGCCTCAGCTTCACTGCCGAGCGACGAGAACACCGCCGTGCGAATCCATCGATCGGAACCAGACCCGGCCAGCAACTTGAGCAACGCTGACTGACGTACCGGCGAGGCCGGGAACTCGCCAAGGGTGAATCCCAGTTGCATGCGAACTCGAGCATCCTTGTCCTCAGGCATGCTGGCCAGTTTTGTCAGCAACTCAGTGGAATCAAAAAACTCCTCGGACGCCACCAGGGCTCGCTCACGGACGCCGGACTCAACATCGTCCAGAGCAACCAGCACATCCGCAGGCTGCAGAGCGGCCAAACCTTCCAGACATCCAATCGCATGGAAGTGAGCGAGTGATGACTTTGATTCCCGCAACAGTTTTTGCAGGTCTTCCACGACAGATTTATCCTGTCGTTCATAGATCAGGCGTGACGCCGTTTCACGATGCCACGAATTCGGATGCTCCAGCAACTTCACAAGTTCTGCAGTCGGTACAGAACTCAACTTCGGAGTTGGTCGAGCTACGTAACCCTTCGGAGCAATGCGGTACAGGCGTCCGCGATCACGACCGCTGGTCAGGTCAAGATGCCGTTTGATTTCCGGAGGCAAACTGGCGGGATGTTCGATCGTTTCACGGTACATATCCAGAACCTGCAGACAACCATCCGGGGCATTTGCGTACTGGACCGGACGGAACCAGACATCGGTCGATGCGACCAGTTCTTTTCCGGGATCAATTCGTTCGGCCTTCCAGATAACTCCCTCTGGCGTGACACGTTTGCGATGAATAATGTTGCTGCCCACGTCGCCAATAATCGCCAGGCCCTTTGTGTCGGCCGGCCAGGCATCGCCGCGATAGATCGTAATGCCGGTTGCTCCTGTGAAATATCCGGCCGGTTTGCCACCGCCTTCAACAATACCCTTCGACAATCCCGAGGCACGCAGGCGAGTTCTCACGATTCGCCACGGCTCCACCTGACTGAGACGAAACACGGGAGCCTGTCCGCCATCGACCGCAATACTGACGCGAGCCGGCGCGGCGGAAGGTAGAGGAGAACGGGACAAATACTGATCTCGATAGACAATCGCCTGAGCATGGTCACTATTAGCGCTGACAAAGCGACGGCCCCAGTCATCGAATGACATGCCGTGCTGCCCGCCGCCGGTTTCAGCTCGCAATTCAAGCGTCTTCGGATCAAACGAGAAGTCACGTCCGCGGCATTCGAGAGCCTTGCGGTCCGGATACTTTGGACTCGTAATAGAACCACCAACGGTGCTTGCAGAACCATAAATACGATTGTCCGGTCCCCAATGAAAGCTGTTGATCAGTCCCTGCACGTTGCTACGAGCAAACCCGGTAAAGACCAGTTCCTTAACGTCGGCCTTGAAATCGCCGTCGGTATCCTTCAGGAAGTAAAGATCTGGCGCCGCTCCGACGAACACGCCATCGTTGGCACAGATAATCGCAGTCGGCCAGCTCAGCCCCTGAGCGAACTCATGGCTCTTGTCGAACTTGCCATCATTGTCAGTGTCGAGCAGCACACGAATGGCTCCCAGAGCTTCCTTGTCCTGTTCGGAATAGTCACGCATCTCCGCCACGAACAATCGGCCATCAGCATCGAACGACATCGCAACCGGATCCGTCACAATAGGTTCGCAAGCGATCTGCTGCATTTCAAAACCATCCACCAACTGAAAAGTGGACAGGGCATCGGCCGGTTCATGAGCAGCAATGCGAGGCAGCTCGGCGGCGTAATCCGGCTCGAAGGGATCCGGCGTATGTTTGAGAACTCGATCCATCACGCCATAGGACTGCAGTCGCATGTCCGTTGGGAAATTGTGATCACAGTCCGGCGTCAGCAGGATGAGTTCACTGCGAGCCTTCAACATGGCATAAATTGAACCGGCGACCGGGATCGCTTTCTTCACACCATTGATATCGAAGTTAGCGTCTTCGACCGGCGACACCGAAACAAACGTTCGCGGTGCGAGAGCCGCGACCAGTTCATAGAAGTCGAAAGGAACAAGATCCGGATTCAATTCGTACTTATCTTTCAGGAGTGGCATGTAGCGATCACTGGTCCAGCCCGCGATCTTGCCGCCGTAGTAGTCGTGAAACGGACACCAGCCGCAACTGGAGACAATCACTTTAACTCGTTCATCGAAGACGCCCAGAAAAATCGCGTTATGCCCACCGAGCGAGTGCCCAATGGCTCCGATGCGTTCAGCGTCGACAAACTTCAGAGCAGACAACAGATCCACGCAGCGCATGTGATTCACGATGCCCTTCATGGTTCCGGAAATGTACTTATCGCCCGCGAAGTCATACTTTTCATAGTCGCCGAAGGATGGATAGTCCGGAGCGATCACGACATAGCCTCGCTGAGCCATCTCGACGCCATACTGCCGACCGGCCTTGCCTTCGCCGGCGACAATGCGTTTTCCGGCAGGACCGGTCGGATGCAACGCAACCATCGCGGCCAGTTTGGCGGTGCTCTCCGCATCCATTAGTTTTCCAGCGTCGACAGAATCGGCAACGGCTTTGGGAAGATACAGGTCGAGCGGCAGTCGATCTGATTCGTCGACGGCAATCGTCATCGTCAGCCGTCGCACGCCTTCGATACGGATGTCTTCCGTAATCTTAATGTCGAAGGCTGGCTGCTGATCGCGAGCAGGCAACGGTCCGGTGGCTTCCTGCATTCCCGCCAGAATCTGCTTGCGGCGAATCGCCCAGTCTTCGGCAGTACGGATCGGCTTCAAAGTCCCATCGTCGGCTCGATAGACACTGAGATCAGAATGCCTGAGCGTTGCCATCCCCGCGGCGGGGCCTTTCGAATCCTGACCTTGCCCATCAGCGATCGCCCCGAAAAACAATCCGGCGAAAACACACAGCGTAGACACGCGATTCATCTTTATTCACTCCAGCGGAAGGATGTCCATGGCCTGAAAACTGGTTACAGGAACCAAGTGCGTGTGCGCATTGGTGAGTTTGACTAACCATCTTCCAGACAGTGACAGAGTACGAGGCGGGAGTGGAAGTTTTAGCGTCTGATTGAGTCGCTGAAAACCAATCAGCAAATTTCTGGTCGCATCCATGAGACAAGAACACCAAAGAATCGACTCTGAATTCGTTCACGATACAATTCCTCCACGAATTTCGAGGATCAGTTCGCCGAACATAAGGATCAGGATAGTCTCATGGCTGAGGAATTTCTTTGCGTACGTTGTTCGCGACATCAGCGGACGTGCTGTCAGGATTCAGAGATTTACGTGTCGCTCGCAGACGTGCGAAGGATTCAGCCTTTCGCAGAGGGCGATGAGTTCACAGAATTCAGGACTCCCGGCTATCCGGTGTATGACCAGCAGATCGAGGATCCGTTCTGGCACAAGCACGTGTTTCGCCCTGATGGAACTCGTCGAGTGCTCAAGCAGGTCAACAATGGCGACTGTTTCTTTCTGGGGCCTGCGGGCTGCCGCCTTCCCGTAGAGAATCGGCCAATCGTTTGCCGGCTCTATCCGTTCGATTACACCGCGGAAGGCCTGACGGAGAAGCCGGCTTCCGGGTGTCCGCTGGAGCTGCTGTCGCCCGGATCTGAGTTGTTGCCGACACTGGGAATGAATCGAGCCGACGGTGAACGCTTGCGGGCTCAGCTTTATGAAGAAATGTGCGAAACCTGATCTTCGGCCACACAATCATCGATCGTAGATTCGCAGGCTTTTGCTACGCTTCGCCTGAAAGCATCCAGGATGGCGATAAAGCCGATGACCGGACTGTGTCTGTGAAAGACGTGCGATGAAGATTGGGCTGACCTACGACCTGCGAGACGAGTATCTGGCGGCCGGATATGACGAAGAAGCCACCGCCGAATTTGATCGCGCTGATACGATCGATTCGATTGAGAATGCCATCCGCAGTCTCGGCCATGAAACCGATCGCATTGGTCATGTTCGACAACTAGTGACTCGTCTGGCCGCCGGAGATCGTTGGGATCTGGTGTTCAACATTTGCGAAGGCATGCACGGGATCGCTCGCGAAGCCCAGGTTCCAGCGTTACTGGAGGCGTACGAAATCTCCTGCACGTTTGCAGATCCAGTGGTGATGGCCGTGTGCCTGCACAAAGGTCTCACGAAGACACTGGTGGAAAAAGCCGGACTGCCGACGGCTCGCTTTGCCGTCGTCGAACAGTTGTCGGACGTTGATCAGGTGAATCTTCCTTACCCGTTATTCGCAAAGCCGATTGCTGAGGGAACCGGTAAAGGCGTTTCACCGGCGTCCTGCATTTCATCGCCCGCTGAACTTCGCGAAGTCTGTACAAGCCTTCTGAAGAAGTTCCGGCAGCCGGTGCTCGTGGAGACGTATCTCTGCGGCCGTGAGTTCACTGTGGGAATTCTTGGCACCGGCGAAAATGCTCGCGTGCTGGGCACCCTTGAGATCGTGCTGCTGTCCGATGCGGAACCAGGAGCCTACAGCTACGTTAACAAAGAACGCTGCGAAGAACTGGTTCGATACGACCTGGTCAATTCGTCGAACGATGCAGAAGTCGCCGAAGCCGAACGTATCGCTCTGGAGTCATGGAAAGCTCTGAAGGCCCGTGATGGAGGTCGTATCGACCTGCGTTCCGATGGCAATGGTCAGCCCAGCTTTATCGAGGCCAATCCTCTGGCGGGCCTGCATCCCGAACATTCTGACCTGCCGATGATAGCCACCAAAACCGGGATGGCGTATCAGCAGTTAGTCGAAGCCATCATCAACTCCGCCGCTGAGCGAGTGAACCACCGGAATAGTTTTTAGGACCAGTCCCGCAATAAGTTCTCCAAAACACTCCCCGCCGTCTGGTCTCCATAGACGCTCGATGCTGAAGTATGCTGAAAACTGACAGAAGAATCTTAAACTGCTATCATTGACGCAGTTTAATGGGATCAGCGTGAATCTGTATTTCTTCAGGAGTAAGTTCCCGGATGTCACTTCGATTGGCTGTGGCCACGGAAGACTTTGGACAGCCCTTGCGGCGAGCGATCGAACTGGCGGCAGAAAATGCGGTCCAGGGCCTGCGTTTGAACGCGAGGTCGGAGATTCGTCCGGAAGAATTCTCCGAGACCGCTCTACGACAGCTCAGGCTCTACGTCGAAGAGCATCAGATGACCGTCGCAGGGTTGATTTATCCGTCACGGCATTCGCTCTATGACGAGAAATCTCTTGATCAGAGGCTGGACGGAATTCGCACCGCCATGCGAATGGTTCGCAAACTGGGAACCTGTGAGGTCCTCGTGCGAGTTGGCCGGATTCCGGATCCGGATGCTGCCGCTCCCGCGACCGACTCAAGCGGATCAAACAGTGGACCAACGAACGACGACGTGGATTCGCTCCGCAATCCGTTTTCGTTCGCGCCGGCGACCGGTCTGATTAAGTCGTCAGGGCCATCGGAGAGCAAGCAGTTCGAAATGCTGTGCGATATTCTGAACGATCTTGTCGCTGTTGGAAGTCGCGAAGGAGCCACTCTGCAACTGCAGTTGGCCAACTATGATGCCAAACGAATTTCACGGTTACTCGATCGAGTCAAAGCGGGCCCTGTGGCTTTGGTCTTCGACCCGGCGATATGTGTCATGACGGGTTCCAGGCCGGTGAAGCTGTTTCGCGATCTGTATCAATCCTTCGGCTACATGCGAGCCCGGGATGCTCAGAAAGACGTCGACGGCGGTGGCATCGAGACGCCTCTGGGAGATGGATCGGTTGACTGGATGGAACTGCTGCCGACTCTGGTCGAAGCCAATTTCCCCGGCTGGATCTGCATCGAACGGACGGGCGGTGATCAACGAGCGGACGACGTTTCTCGAGCCGTCTCGACCCTTCGCAAGTTGCTGCCTTTGTCTACGTGATGCTGACTTCGTTAGGCACTTAGGCAGCGGCAAAGAAATACGATACCAGTTCGGCGAGATACAAGTTCGGCGAGATACAAGTTCGGCGAGATACCAGTTCGGCGAGCGGCCCGGTGTGAACCGGCCGGTAAAACGGCATACCGGTCGGCTAACGCCCAACCGCTCGCCATGAGTTGGTGCTTAGGTTATTTGTTCGCTGGGGCCTTAGATGCTGTACCTGTCGCATTCTCTTTCGTTATTCGGTTGAATTGTCGGGAGGTGGCTCCTTGAAAAATCCTGTGATCGCTGCGAGCGTTTTTCTGTTGGCAACACTGAGCCTGGTGGCAGCCCTGACCATGAGCGCGCGAACGGATTCCGGCTCGATGGAGACTGCTTCACAGACTGGCAACGCGGAAAGCACAGCAGCTCAGCCGGCGGATGCGATGTCTGAGGTCAAGCCGCCTGTAGTTTCTGAGGATCCTCGCTTCAAAGGCATGGTCTGGATTCCGCCCGGTAAATTCCTGATGGGAGAAATCGACACAGTGCCGGATGAGTTTCCTCCGCATGAGGTGGAGCTGGATGGATTCTGGATGGATTCCACCGAAGTAACGAATGCAGATTTCAATGCCTTCGTGGATGCAACCGGATATGTTACCACTGCCGAGCGTCCTCCTGAACTGCGAAGCATTAAGCCCGGCTCGGGGCTGGAGAATGTCGAGATCCTTCCGGAGTTCAACAAGCCGGGTTCGATTTGCAGTCTGCAATTAGATAGCCGTAAGGATATTGATCCGGCTAAAGGAGCTTATAGTTGGTGGCAGTATGTGCCCGGGGCCGACTGGAAACACCCCGAGGGTCCCGATTCCAATCTGGACAATCGCATGGACCATCCGGTGGTTCATGTGAGCTGGCTGGATGCTCAGGAATACTGCAAATGGGCTGGCAAACAACTGCCGACGGAAGCTCAATGGGAGTATGCGGCACGGGGAGGTCATTCAAAAGATACTTATCCCTGGGGCAATGAGCGTAATCCGGACGGCAAATGGCTTCACAATATCTGGCAGGGCGAATTTCCCGTTGAAGACACCGGAGAAGACGGGTTTACACGTACGGCTCCGGTCGGAAGTTTTCCGGCCAATGATTACGGTCTGTTCGATATCTCCGGCAACGTCTGGGAATGGTGTGCAGATTACTATCAGCTCGAGTATTATTC
>JBIIIF010000001.1:0-90399 GCA_044235005.1 Planctomycetaceae bacterium
TCCCAGATCTTTCCTGTGAGCCCTGAATGTATCGATCGCTGGATCCCGAGAAGACGATTGCCACTCTGCGGACGCTGTCCAATCGAATCGAAGAACGCTTTCCGGGAGCCAGTCTGAATCGCGTTTGTGTCGAGCTGCTGGCGATTGCCGAGGAAACCACAGGGCGAATCAACTGGCTCTCCAGGCCCCATGCGTGGATTAGAATCGCAGTGTTCGTTGTGATCGGTTTCGCGATGTACCTTGGCTGGCAGGTTTTAAAGCAGTTAAAGGTGGAAGCCGGCGGTTTAGAAATCCAGGATCTTGAAGCGGCCGCGAATGCAGTTTTCCTGTTGGGTGCTGCGTTGCTGTTTCTTGTCACGCTGGAATCTCGTATCAAGCGGTCGAGAGTCCTCTCGGCCGTCAATGAATTGCGAGCGATCTCGCATGTGATCGACATGCATCAGCTTACGAAGGACCCCAGTCAGGTCATTGTCGGCGTTGGCCATCGAACACCATCATCGCCTAAGAGAACGCTGACCGCCTATCAACTGACACGGTATCTTGATTACTGCACAGAAATGTTGTCGCTGGTCGGAAAACTGGCCGCGTTGTACGCGCAGAGTAACTCTGACAGTGTCGTGTTGCAGTCGGTCAATGACATCGAGACGTTGACAAATGGAATCAGCCGCAAGATCTGGCAGAAGATCATGATTCTGGACAACGACCTGAAACCAGATCCGGAGTTCCTCCAGTCGACGTTGTCGACAAATCTTTCGATGGAGTCATCCACGGAAGCCGCTCCTCCGGCCGTTCCTCCAGTCGATGCTTTCGTGGCGGAGAAAGTCAGTTCCGGAAAGAACCGGCTGCCCATCTCAGAGCCCGGACGTTGACAAGCGTCCGACGACTGAGTTTTTGATTTCCGTTGTCAACTGCGTGGCGAACAGACGGCGTACGACTTCGGCGCCATGGCCTGCCCATATGCTGTCCACGGAATGTTGTTCGTGATTTCTGTCCGGGCGAGTCGTGCTCGTGACCTCCGGATTGATGAGTTCTCACGTCGCTGCCAGTGGGGGGCGTCGCACACCAATGCTCATGGTGTGGCATTCAGAATGTGCCGATTCTGCGGCGGTGGGTTGCTTTCGATGCCGTCGCCATGGTCGGGAAACAACAGCCGTACATTTCAGGATCTTCATCCGCAGAAAAACTCCGTGATGCAGGGAATATGGCCTGGCAGTGTCAATCTGCGATTCAGGATGTGATAGGTTCTCAGAGTCGGGCGACGAGACCGTGTCTGACAAAAGCCATTGCTTCATCGATTTGCCCCCGCAACTGCCTGCACAGTACGACGGCACGATGTTGCCGTTTTTCAACATCACCGGAAAACTCTTTCGAAGACTCAGGTCATGCGCGCAACTGTGGCTGGAACAGGCTCTCTCGATTCAAGGTGCTCTGACAACGACAACCACAAACGGGCTCGTTGTGTACTTCTCGCCGGGAGTGCTCGCGGCGGCACTTCATGGGCGTTGAAAGTTCTGGATTCGCACCCGGCTGTCTGCGGAAGTCACGAGCCGTTTTATCAGCTCTCGCGGGATAAGTCTCTGGCAGCACTTCTGGAGCGACTCAAGGACGGCACAGGGACGGAGGCTGATGCTCAATTTCTCGTTTTAACCGCCATCAAAGCCTGTGTCGAAACGCATAAGCCGCCATTCTTTCGCAAAGATTTCCTGAAGGTACCGGCTTCGATTCGGACTGCGGCCTCGATGTCAGCTCGTGCCTGCAACATGCTGAAACCGGCTTTTGAGTACATGGCCACCGGGAATCTCACGAGTGAACATCGGCTGGTTATCAAGAATCGTCCATTCCCTCATCTCGACAGAGTACTCGAAGCAATCAATGCCGATGCGATTCTGCTGCTGCGTCATCCCTGCGGCGTCGTGAGTTCATGGTTGCGAGGAATTCAGATGGGCGTGATGGCGGCCGATAGTGCGGATACGAAAAATGTCTGGGCTCGTTATTCTGACTACCTTGAGCCGGTCGGCATCACTCCGGATACGCTGTCCCAAATGTCGCCAGCCGGTGTTTTGGGTGTCAACTGGCTGGTTGATACTCTGATCTTCCGGGAATATCAGAACAGCCGCATGAGAACTCGCACAGTGGTTTACTGTGATCTGGTCAGCAATCCACTGGAGGAATGGGCTAAAGTCTTCGATTGGATGGGACTTTCGTTCGATCCGGCCGTAGAAGCCTTCCTGTTGAAATCTTCACAGCCGAAGTTCGATATCCGCAGCCTTCTGGGCAAAAAGTACACTTACTTTTCCGTGAGGGGAAATGAGCAATCCCCAATGGAGGCGTGGAAGAAGAACATGACGGACGACCAGATTCATGAAGTGATGGAGATTGTCCGTCCTCACTTTGCGGTTGATGAATACTGGCCGGACTCTGTGCCTCAACGAAAACTCAGCGTTGCTGTTGGCTGATGATGTTTCGCCGCTGATGATGTTTCGCCGCCACGCCAGGCCGCTGGTTTCAGGCCGCTTCGCGGAATCGAAGCGATGGCTTCTCGATGGTGACGATCGTATTCGCAGGAATACTGCGGCTCAGCGTCACGCTGGAACCAATCTGGGAGCCTGCTCCGATCACGGTCGTGCCGCCCAGAATCGTCGCGTTGCTATAGATGGTGACGCGATCTTCCAGGGTCGGATGCCGCTTGGTGCCTCGAATGAGCTGACCGTCTTCATCGCGAGGAAATGACCAGGCTCCCAGCGTGACGCCCTGATACAATGTCACGCCTGCACCAATTTCGCAGGTCTCTCCAATGACTACGCCTGTGCCGTGATCGATAAAGAATGCCGGGCCAATCTTCGCGCCCGGGTGGATGTCGATGCCGGTTTCACGATGAGCCCACTCGGTCATGATCCGTGGCAGATAGGGAACTCCCAGTGCCAGCAGTTCATGCGCAATTCGATAGATTGTGATTGCTTCGATGCCTGGATAGCAGAGCACGATCTCTTCAGGCGTCTTCGCCGCCGGGTCCCCGTTGAAGGCCGCCGCCACGTCGCTGTTAAGGATCTGCTGAAGTTCAGGAAGTTGATTCAGAAATCGGTCGGTCAGAATCGAGGCCGCGGGTGCTGCAGAGACGGCTTCGAATTCGTGATGCAGACGCAACTGCACCTGACGCGAATGAACCAGAGCCCGGCTGATCTCAATTCGCAGACGCGACTGAATTCTCGCCAGCGAAGCCAGATACTCGGACGTAGCAGCTCCTGGTTGCAGACGACGGTTCCCATGCACTCCGGGAAACAGCAGCTCACGAATGTCGTGAACGACGGCCATCACACTGCCCACGCTCGGCAACGGCGTCGATTCGGGACACACACCGCCACAACACCCAAGCTGTTCCAGCAGAGTGTTTGCGATCTGTTCCAGCGACCTTTGCTCAGCAGCGTTTGGGGACATTGTGTTTCTCAGGAGTGCCCGGAAATGATTTCTGTCGAAGCGGCTGGTTGTATGTCACGCATGGGTTGCGGATTGAGTCGACATCGGGACATGTTTCTTGTCCAGAAGTGTCTTTCGCCCTGCCGAAGCCACGCTCCTTTGGCAGAGCGAAAAGGGAAACTCAATAGTCCACAGCCCTCTGGCAGCGTCAGTCGCAGCCATCCGCCCCTGCAAGATCGGCATCCGCATTGTCTGTTCTGCATTCTCAGAACAACAGGTGCAGTCGGTTCGTGTGTCTCAGCCACTACGTCATGCGCAGGTCTGTTCATCGTGTGTATCCTGCCAAAGCTACGTTATCAGGAAATTTTGAAGGCCCCACAATCCCGGAACCGAAACCTCGATCTGGGTAAGGCTGCCCATCTGGAACCGCCAGCTTGGCTCAGGAACATGGATTCTGAGCGGCTGAGAAACTGAAATGTTGTCTCTGAGGTTTGATGTGGCTCAAGCTCCCTGTGTGTCCGCGTCCTCGCAGAAGTATCTGGGTTCAGCGGAATCGTTGAATCGCTCACGTCGGCTGAATTTGCTGCGTGAACAGTTGGTGCATGAAAATCGTCGTTCGGCTGCTCCCTTCAGTCATCCATTCGCCAGTCGCGGACCGCTTCAACCGCTATGCAATCAGATTCGCGATGTGTCACGAATTGCCGATGCCATTGCCATCAGCGCGGATTCAGCCCGTGAAGGGCGGTTGCTGGACCTGTGCTCAGACCTGAGACGACTTCTGCAGACTCAGCAACGCTGGACAGAACGTCTCGAAAATCAGATCTGGCGACTGGAAACGCAGGGGAAATTGATGCGGCGGCTGCAGCAGGTTCTTCAGCAGGGCTCGCCGGGCACCGATCAAATCTGGGAACTCTGTGAGCTGATTGCTCGTGAAACTCAGGCGATTCCCGAGGGAATTCTATTGCTGCCCGAACCTGGACACCGGATCTCGATGATTCACGATGGAGCCAGCGGATTCGCGGCAAAGACCATCGAGAAAGCTCGTTTATGCGTCTTTGCGGGCATTTCAATTCTTCCGGATGTCCGCGGAGCGGAACTGGTCGCATCCACGTTCTTGTCCTGCTTCCGCCAGCAATCGCAATCATTTTCCGGATCACCATTGAGTCTTCCCGAGGCCGATCAACAGGCCCTTCTTCAGCTCTCTGCTGTGATCGAAAAATCATTGATCGAACGCTCGTTAAGTTCTGAGGGCGTGAGGTTGGTCGATGTGGCGAACGAGTTTTCCGAACACATTGAGGAGCAGGCTCTGAAAGCCTCGGAGAACCTCGTTCCCCCGGCGATCCGTGAATATTACTCCGCTCTGATACAATCATGGCCGTCCTCGCTTCATCTTGATGAAGCGTCTCAGGAGATGGCCCGATCACTGTGTTCTGCGCTGGGTCTGACAGAGCCGGCGGATTCAGTGACAAAGTCGTGCAATGACGACGGAGATGAGAAGCTCGTGCTGTTCCACAAACTCCGCTGGCATGAGGGTGAAAAGTCCAGCGAATCCGAAGGAGGCGTCAGCCTCGATCTCTCTTCATCGGTGACGGAGCCTTCGAAGGTGATCCGCCGGCCTCGATTCCTCCCGCCAGTGTCTTCTTCCGGTGCCAGCTCACGATTTCGAGTCTTTTCGGAAGAATGAATATCCTGAACGTGATCGGCGATCCTTGCCGATTATCCAGAATGGCAAGAGTGCGGAGTGATCGTCGGAGGCATCGAAGACCGGTTCGATTGCCTCCTGCAACCGATACAACCCTGCAGGATGGTGCGTGATTGTGGACATACCTTTCAACGGAAACGGGAAGCAAAACTCTCGTGGATACGGAATCCGCCGACAATCCGACGAACGACTACTGGAGCGAAGCGCGAACTCCGCTCTCCAGTCTGCTGTTTCTGTTGCCCTGGATCGCCATCTACGAGCTGGGTGTGATTGCCATCGGCCAGGATCAGCCGGATGCCGTTCGTAACGGAGCGGATTTCTGGATGCGATCACTGCTGACGCGCGCAGGCGTGGGGCAGATTCTGCTGCCTTTGATTGTGATCGGCATGCTGCTGGGCTGGCATCTGGCCCGTCGCCATCCGTGGCGAGTGCGTCTGGAAACTCAATTTGGAATGCTGGCGGAAAGCATTCTGTTGGCGATTGTGCTGATCGCCGTTGGGCAGTTTCACAATTTGCTGTTCCGTCAGATCAATGCCGTACCACGTGCCGATGCCTTGCTTTCGCACGCTGTCGGCGGGTCGATCGGCCAGGCAGTTTCCTTTATTGGTGCGGGAGTCTACGAAGAGGTGATGTTTCGGCTTTTGCTGGTGCCGGCGGCATTTCTGGCATTTCGTATGTTTGAGTTTCCTCCGAAGTGGGCCGCAGTCATGTCTGCGGTGTCCACCAGTTTTCTCTTTGCACTGGCTCATCATATCGGGCCGTCGGCTGACGCGTTCAATCTGTTCGCGTTTTCTTTCCGAGCCGCCGCAGGGCTGTTTTTCGCCACCGTGTTCCTGCTGCGAGGCTTCGGGATCACAGTCGGTTGTCACGCGGCTTATGACCTGTTCGTGGGAGTCCTGCTGGTCGCTCCTGCCGAATGATCTGGACCGATTATCGAGCCTTGATTCGGCAAAGATCGCCACGTTACAGACCGCATATCCACGATTACGCCGAACAAGTTTCAGACGACTTGTCCCCTGAATATTAAACATTCAGGTTTGAGTCAACCGAACGGGATTATCAGCTCACGCGAGCCGATGAGCCTGATGTCCTGTGTTTTGAAACGATCTTCTCTCAGTTCTTCTACACATCGAAGAAGTCCCGATCCTGCCGGGAAGCAGGCGACACGCCGCGAGGGGACGCATCAAAGATCGACTCAATACATAGAATTTCTAGCCCGTGACTCGTCACGGGCTTTTTTTATGCGCTGTGCATTCTTCGTTGCTGCCGACGTCCGGCCACGGACGAATATCTCGTTGCCGCCCGAGCGGATATCAAACCATCGCGCATGAAAAGGCGTCGAACGATTAGCGTCCGACGCTCATGTTGATCTCTGGCGATGCGAAACTCACGGCCGAAGCACAGTTCGTTTTCGCAATCGCGACGTGAGATTATTCGAGTTCGATAAATGGGCTCATGCGGCGAGCTTTCGCAAGCAGCTCGGCCTTTTCGGCTTCGTTCTTTGAAGCGGCGAAGCGTGCTCGCACCTTGGCCAAACCTGTTTTGCGCTTCCTGCGGCGAGCGATCTCTCGTTGTCGTTCAGTACGTCCCATGTGCCCCAAAGTCCTGATTTGCTGAAAAAACGCGGTCAGTGTCGAAGCGGCGTAGGATAACCGCCCGCTTCCCGATGTCAATCCGAGACAGAAAACGCTGGAAAGTTCCAGGCTTTCAGGCGTCTATCGACATCCCTGGACGGCCAAAGCGAGGAATTCCGGGGCCGCAAGACCCCCGAAATCCCTCAAAAGACCACCATCAAGAGGGCTGGGAAGAAATTATTTCTTTTCCACATGCCCAGTGAATGCACTTGAATCACGAGCGTCATCAGGCTGTTGATTTAATGAGGGGCACATCCCCAAATGTCAGTGAGGGATTGAGCTGTAGCCGTTTTCAAGGGACTCCGTAAATCCCTCGCTGACGCGTCGAGTGGGGATAGACGCAAACTCGCAACTTCAAAAGTCACGCGTCGGGTTGGGATTAAATCAACAGTCTGGTCATGCCTGTGGAGCGTCTGCTTTGCCAACGGACAGGCCGCCGAATCTTCGATCACGTCTCGCGAAGGCTCGCAGTGCTTCACGGAATTCTTCTTCGCGGAACTCAGGCCAGTGCTTTTCGGTCACCCACAGTTCAGAGTAGCTGATCTGCCATAACAAAAAATTGCTGATTCGAAACTCACTGGCCGTTCGAATCACCAGATCCGGATCCGGCATTGCGGCGGTCATCAAATGATCGGCCACGGTTTTCTCTGAGATGTCTTCGGGTTTGATTAGGCCGTGACGAACCTGAGCCGCGATCTTCTGGATGGCTTCGGTGATTTCCTGACGAGCCCCATAATTCACGGCCAGACATAATGTCATGCCATCGTTGTTTGCAGAGACTTCAATCGTCTTCTGCATCTCCGCCTGAATCACAGGCTCCAGTTCCTGCAGCTTGCCAATCACCTTGAAACGAAGCCCCTGTCGTTGAATTTCACGACGTTCTTCGACCAGATATTGTTTCAGCAGATGCATCAGCAAGGTCAGTTCGCGAGGCGGCCGCTTCCAGTTCTCGCTGGAAAAACAGAACAGCGTCAGTTGCTGCAGGCCAAGACGAGACGCTTCTTCGACGATGCTGCGGACAGAGGTGACTCCACGGCGATGGCCCTCGATTCGGGGAAGTCCTCGCTTCTGAGCCCAGCGGCCGTTTCCATCCATAATGATGGCGACATGTCCTGGAATCGTGGCGCGGTCCAGCCCGAAACTGGCCAACTGGGCGTCCGTGTATTTTTCTTCCTTAGACAATTCTCACCTCTTCCGCGAATACTCCTGCCCAATCGGCTGCTGCTCCATGAAGTGGATCAGTGTATCAGGGCATAGGCTCCGGATGAATGTTAACCCGAAATGGCATGGGGAATTGTTAAGACGGACGATTTCATGTCAGGCGAAGGGCTGAATTCTGTCACCGGTCCTCAGCCTGGGTCCGAGATTTCCGTAAGGGGCGAACCGATGAGCTGCTCGCTTTGTAATGACTTCGGAATCATCTGCATAATTGCCCTTATGGACGTCAATTAATAAAGACGTAGTGCGACACGTCTATCAGTCTTGATACAATCAAATAAAGACGGAGTAAGGCATTTCATTGAGGTCGCACTTGAAAGGCGGGTGGTGACGTTGAATATGAAAATAGGCATTTGCCCAACGGTTGATTTTGCATTCAAACTGATGTTGGGGAGTCCCGATCATACGAATGTCACATTGCACTTTCTGAATTCGATCCTTGAAGGACAGGTTCGCATCAGTCATGTGCGGATTCTCAACCCGATTCTCGACAAAGACAGCATTGACGATAAGCTAGCGGTGCTTGACGTCCTCGCAACGGATGAGCATGGCCGCAAGTTGAATATTGAAATGCAAACGTCTTTGCCGGCGGAGTTGCCACAGAGATTGGTTTACTACGCGGCATGCCTTTATGCCGGGCAGTTGACGTCGGGGGCGAGTTACTCCACTCTTCGTCCGGCAATCAGCATTTGTGTGCTGAAGCAGGTGATGTTTCCGCAGAGTTCCAGGCTACATCTGGACTTTCGCTTGCGGGAAGTGTCCGGGGAATTGCTGACGGACGATCTGCAAATCCATCTTTTGCAATTGCCAAATCTGCGAGTCACCGCACAAAATGTGTATCATGCTTCACCCGCAGAACGTTGGGCGTATTTCCTCCGTAATGCAGAGTATCTCACTCACGAAGATATTCGCCGTTTTTTCCGGATAAAGAAATTGCTGAAGCTGCTGGAGTTCTGAAAATGATCTCTCAAACCCCTGAAAATCGTTATCTCTACGAAGCCCGCCTGAAGGCTCAGCGTGATGAAGAATCACGTATGCGAAAAGCACTACAGGACGGATTCGAAAAAGGTCGCGAAGCGGGCCGAGAGGCGGGACGCGAAGAAGGGCGTTCTGAAGGACTGCAGGATGGCGTCCGAGCGGGGCGTATTCTGATGTTACAGCAGATCCTTGGACTGCAGGAATCCACGCTGGATCAGCTGGCCACTTGCGACTCCACATGGTTGTCAGACCTGGAAGAGAAGCTGCAACAGCAACTTCATCTCCGCCAACCGTCATAATCCTGGGGCTTGCAGGCACAATTCGGCTTTCTCAAGCTGCCAGTAGGTCGAGTCATCGATACCATTACGCGGTAATGCCCCACCCAGGTAGCAGTGAAGTCGCAGCCTTGGAGTCACACTGAAGCGACCTTTTCCGAGAAGCCTCTTAGAATGAAAATGCCTCACCATTGCGATTTTATTCGCCGCTGTCGAATTCTGTTGGCGATTCTCTTGCTCCCGTGTTTTGCTTCTTCTTTTGCTTCGGCTTCCGCCAATGCAACGGATGACGCTGAGTCAGAGTCCACCGAATCCGCGGACCCGGCGCAACTGAAGTTCTTTGAAGAACGAATCCGCCCGGTGCTCGTTGAACATTGTTATTCTTGCCATTCAGCAGATGCCAAATCGATCAAGGGCGGGCTCGTCCTGGATTCTCGTGAAGGTCTGCTGACCGGAGGCGATTCTGGCCCCGTGCTGGTGACCTCGAACGCTTCCGAGAGTTTGCTTTTGCAGGCCATGAAACACGAAGCTCTGGAGATGCCGCCAGAACGCAAACTGCCGGACAACGTCATCGCCGACTTTACGAAGTGGATCGAAGACGGCGCTCCGGATCCGCGAACTGGCGGAGTTGTCCACAAAAAGGAAACCATCGATGTCAACAAGGGACGTGAGTTCTGGTCGTTTCGTCCTTTTCAGAAAACATCGGTTCCTGAAGTTGGAGATGGATGGGCGAAGAATGAAATTGATCAGTTCGTCGCGGCCGCTCAACAAGAGACGCTGGGCAGCCAGCAAGCTGTCGCTGAGAGCTTAGCCGGCGATGCATCGCCTGATGCGTTGATTCGTCGTTTGACTTTCGTTCTGACCGGTCTTGCGCCGACTCTGGAGGAACAGCAACAGTTTGCCGCAGCGATGAAGTCAGATCCCGACGCCGCGATCACGGCAACCGTCGACCGACTGCTCGAGTCGCCTCGCTACGGAGAACGCTGGGGCCGACACTGGCTGGATGTGGCTCGCTTTGCCGAATCCACCGGCGGCGGACGCAGCATGATGCTTCCCGATGCCTGGCGATTCCGTGACTACGTGATCGACTCATTCAACAAAGACAAACCGTTTGATCAGCTGATTCGCGAACATCTGGCCGGAGATCTGCTGCCTGCCAGTTCCGATGAGCAACATGATGAACAGGTCATCGGTGCGGGCTATTTGATGCTGGGAGCCATCAACTACGAAGAGCAGGACAAAGAGCAACTGCGCATGGATGTGGTCGACGAGCAGATCGATTCCATGGGCCGCACGTTTCTTGGAATGACGCTCGGATGTTGTCGCTGCCATGATCACAAGTTTGATCCCATCCCGACCTCGGACTACTACGCTTTGGCGGGAATTTTTCGCAGCACAAAATCACTGACGCCCGGCAACGTCTGCGGATTTGTCACGACGCCTCTGAAGGTCGGTTTCGACAAAGCCGCGTTAGAAGAGTGGACAGCAAAAGACGCCGAGCTGGAAAAACAAATCAAAGAGCTGAAGGCTGCGGGCACTGTTGAAACTCCGGGGCGTCCGGGGGCTCCGGCATTGAAGTCTTTGCAGGGCGTTGTTGTTGATGATTCGGATGCCCAGTTCGACGGAGAATGGGTTGGTTCGAGCTTCCAGCAGCCATTTGTCGGCGCGGGTTATCGCCATTCCGGGATGCCTCGACTGGGGATCTCAGCCACTTACGAAGCGATGCTGCCTGAAGACGGTGAATATGTCGTTCGCATGGTGATCAATCACGCGGAAAGTCGATCGGACAAGGTTCCGGTCGTCATTTCTCATGCAGATGGCGAGTCCGTGTCGTACGCCAATCAGCAGCTCAAACCGCCGGGCGATGGCGTCTTTGCGGAACTGGGACGATACCGCTTCGAGAAATCGCAGATGGCGAAAGTTGTCGTCAAGGCGTCCGAAGCTTCACCCGGATATGTTATCGTCGATGCCATCCAGTTTTTGCCTGTGGCCATGATGTCTTCAGGCGATGCTGCTGTTGCAAAATCCGGCAAGAAGAAGGAAAGTCGGGAGGACGTCGAACAAAGAAAGGCCGAGCTTAAGCGGCTGGAAAAAGAACGCAAGGAACTTGCCAAACAGAAGCCGGAAATCCCGATCGCCATGTGCGTAGAAGACGAAGCTACCACTGAAGACTGGCACGTGCATGTGCGAGGTGAGATTCGTAATCTGGGGCCAAAGGTTCCTCGTGGATTTATCACTGTCGCAACACCGGCCGAACAGCCTGTGGCAATTGCCAGCGGGTCCCTGAAATCCACCAGTGGACGCAAAGAACTGGCGGACTGGGTCGCATCCCCTCAGAATCCACTGACTGCTCGTGTGTATGTGAATCGTGTCTGGGCGAATCTTGTCGGCGAAGGTCTCGTTCGTACACCGGATAATTATGGCGAAACCGGTGAGCGTCCAACTCATCCGGAGCTGCTGGACTATCTCGCGGCGACGTTTATTGAAGACGGCTGGTCCACTAAGAAGCTGATTCGTCGCATCTGTTTGTCTCGCACGTTCCGCATGTCAGCGACCGGAGCCCCTGAACAACTTAAGTCAGACCCGGACAACCGATTGCTGACGCGAGCATTTCGTCGTCGGCTGGATGCAGAATCTCTGCGAGATTCCTTGATGCAGATCAGCGGGATGCTGGACTTTTCAGTGTCGTCAGGACGGACGATTGCCAAGCTGTCGACCTATGACAACGAATACCGACATGCGGCGTATCCTTTGCGAGTTCGCAGCGTCTATGTGCCTTCGTTCCGCAACACGATGCTCGATCTGTTCGAAATCTTCGACGGTGCGAATCCGAATCTGGTGACCGGTAAACGCGCGAGAAGTACTCGCCCTGCACAGGCTCTGTACATGCTGAACAGCCCGTTCGTGATGGAGCAGGCAAAACTGGCGGCTGAGAACTTCCTGAAGTCTCCTGAGTACTCTGCGGGCAACTTCGAAGACAGTGTTCGAGCCGCCTGGAGAAAATGCCTAAGTCGTGATCCGTCCAATGACGAACTGCAGGCGACGCTGAATGTGGTCGGTGAGGATCCGAAATCCGTCGACGCGTGGACTGAAGTCTTTCATGCCTTGTACGCATCTGTCGATTTTCGGTTTCTGGATTAGTGCTCAGGCGAGCGGCTGGGCGTGAGCCTTCCGCGTCCGCCCCTGTCTCTGTGTTCAGCCTAAACGCAGAATCGCAGAGACACGGATAGCTGACGCTATACCGCTCGCCGAAACGCAGCACCAATCCGAGCCGTCCAGAGGCCGCACAGGCGTCAAAAGTGACGCCGTAGCTGCCACTCCATTCAGACGAGCCAGTGGGGAGCGAGAAGCGTTGTGAAGTGTTCCCGAACAGCACACTCATGATCGCCCCGTCACACTTCGTTGCAATGTCTGCAAGTCTATATCCATAAATCACTTAGGATAGATTCGCGAGGGTGGATTGGAGTTGATTCCGCACGAGGAAATCCACCGGACCAGCGACACCGGACCCCTCCAAAAAAACGATTTTGAAAATTGTAAAAATCGTTTATCTCAGTCCCCTGATTGGATCTGCGAGTTGTTCCAGTGCTGTCATGAGGGCAGATCGAGAGGGCTCCGCTTGACGGGGTGAAAATGATAGCTAAATTGCCGGCCAGTGGTGGTTTGTGGGGAGAAGTGGGAAGCCGTGTGGGAGCCGCGGATTTCTGCAGATTACCGGGTCAAAGTTCACACAATGGCGCTCACGGGAACATACGAACGCACGATGGATGACAAGCTTCGGCTCGCCATTCCTCGCCCTTTGCGTGATGGTTTCCGGGAGCCTGAGTCAGAAGATTTTTTTCTCGCGCCGGGAAATGAAGGATGTCTGTCCCTCTATTCACCGAAAGGCTTTGAAGCTTTCACGGCGAAGATGGCCAGTGTTTCCACGGGGCGAGTCCAGGTTCGAAATTTTCTCAGGTTGTACTACTCGCAGGCGGAGTCCGTGCAGGTAGACAAGCAGTCGCGAATCCGGATCCCGGAGCGACTTGTGAAGATGGCTGATCTGAAACACAACGTGGTCCTGATCGGAGTTCATGACCACGTGGAAATCTGGGATAAGGATCGGTGGGATTCGTTCCTTTCACAGAATGCGTCGCAGTTTGATGCGTTAACGGCGGAAGCGTTGAACCTTTCCCTGCCAACCTGAGGCTGGCAGTGACCGTGCGTGTCAGATTGCAAAAAGGCGGCTCATGGAAGTGCTGCCTGTATGGGCCTCTTCAAAGAGGTCTCGGGAGTTGGGTCGGCATGCGAATGCTGAAACGGTTCCTGACACCTTTTCGATGAAGCCGTGTGCGAGATGCAAGGTTGGCATCGATCACACATTCAGTCGGAAACTGCCGCATGTCTTACCGGGCTTGGCGGATTTTTGACGATAGCATGGAGGCGATTCGTCCCGGGACGGCCTGAAAAGGCCACAGCCGCCTGCTTCCGATTACCGACATGGATGTCGGAGGAGGCAGGCGGCTGAGTTCCTTGGGGTTTTGTCTCACCGCAATCTTGTCGCTGCAGCTACAGGCCCGCAGCACGCATGCCCGACCGAGGTTCTCTTTTGCAGCCCATGTGCGTCGCTAAGCGTGCGTCGCGAAGTGCCTTCCGCAAGGGGCCGTTATGACGGAGCGAACACGCCCGTAACGACTCGCTCGTTCCCGCACAGATCACGGCGAATCGTCACAGACTCAAATCCCGCCGCTTCCAGCATCCCGCTAACAGGTTCGCACTGAGCGGGATCCAGTTCCATCGACAGAAATGCACCGGGCTTCAGAAACTCCGGGGCCTGAGCAATGATGCGGCGAACCACATCCAGCCCATCTGCTCCCGCAAACAGAGCCGTTCCAGGCTCATGCACAGCGACTTCGGGCTGCAACGAGTCTCGCTCGTCCTCGCGAATGTACGGCGGATTACTGACCAGTCCGTCAAACCGGCGACCGCAGTTTTTCACCGGCTCCAGCGTATCACCCTGCAGCAATGTCACCTGAGTCGTCACGCCCAGCTTTTCGGAATTGCGAGCTGCCACCTGAGCGGCGATGTCAGAGATATCCGTGGCCACGACAGCACATTGAGGTCTCTGTTTGGCGATCGTGATTGCAATACATCCCGATCCAAAACCCACTTCCAGAATCTCCCGAGGCTCCTCCTTCGGAATCAGCTCCAGACAGGCATCGACAAGCGTCTCAGTTTCCGGGCGAGGAATCAGAATCCCGGGGCCAACTTCAAAGCTGCGTCCGTAGAACTCGCGAGTCCCCACGATATAAGCCAACGGTTCCCGCTTCGCGCGACGCTGAACGAGCTCCCGCATGATGGCTCGCTCTTCGTTGGTCAACAACGTTCCGAAGTCTGTGTACAGACGGATGCGCTGACACTTGCGAGCATGTGCCAGGAGCAATTCCGCTTCAAGGCGAGCTGACTCGACACCTTTTTGCTTCAGGAACGTCGTGGTCCACTCAAGAATTCGTTGAACGGTCCAGCCTTCAGTCGAGGAGGCCTTTGGGTCGGCAGGAGCATTCATCGGTGATTCTGATTACCTTCCGTGCGTGGAATCGTCCCTTACTACGCCCGGATTGTAACCACTTCGTCGAATTCCTGAAGCGGCACAGCCCGTGAGTTCTACCTTTGAACGTGATTGACAATTTGGACTGCCGCAGCCTGCTGCCGCTTTACATTTCACAGCCTGCTGTGGACAAAAGTTTTCGATTCAGCCCGAAATCATGTCCGCGAGCATGGCAGGTGGAGATCCCTGTGATTAATCCTGAAAGGATGACAGAGAGTACACGGTGGTTGGTACTGCACTGACCACCGTCTACCTACTTAGGCAGCGGCAAAGCAATACGATACCAGCTCGGCGAGCGGCCCGGTGTAAACCGGCCGGTAGAACGGCAGACCGGTCGGCTCACGCCAACCGCTCGCCATGAGTTGGTGGGTAGGTTATTTGTTCGCTGGGGCCTTAGGTCCCTTCGCGGTGAATCGCAACGACCTGCATGAAAGCCGAAACGCAGCGATGACAGCTTCTACGCAGAAAATTGGCCGTGAAACTTCCATGGCCTCGTTGCCTGAATGCGCGATTCGTGTGAACTCGACTCTTTCTCGCAGGCAAGAGTCCCGGTGTCGAAATCACATTGCCGCGCAACGACTTAAAAAGTGCAGGCGCCATTCGTAGAATGCCTCCTCTTCATTCCACACGGGAAGGCACATTAATGGCTGCACGCAAATGTCGTTTTAGTACCGCGATTCCAGGCATAGCCCTGACTGTCGTGAGTCTGACTCTTGGCGGTTGCTCCCAGGAGCAAAAGAAGATTCCCTCAGACGACGTTCACTCGAACGAGAACATCACAGAGGCGATATCACTCAGTGTGAAAACGTTTTGTGCTGATTGTCATGCCTATCCGCAGCCTGACACGTTTCCGAAACGATACTGGGCGAAGGAGGTTGCTTCAGGTTTTCGTTTTTACGACGCATCAGGTCGCAAGGATCTGGTCCCACCCAGCTACGATGATGTGGTCAGGTATTACGAAGAGCTGGCTCCGGAGGAATTGACCTTCTCCCCAATTCAGGGCACAACCGGGAATAGTCCTATTCATTTTCAGCAAACCGATCTGAATCTCCCCGAGGATCTCCAGTTTCCTGCCGTTTCCTTTATTCATCGTGTGACACCCCCGGATCGAACCAACAACGTCCTCTGGTTTTGCGATATGCACTCCGGGCGAATCCAGCAGGTTTCCGCAGACCGACAGCAGACGAAAATCCTGAACACGGTTCGTGATTCAGGGTTCCCGGCTCATGTGACAACATGTGATCTGGATCTGGACGGACATCAGGACCTGCTTATTGCGGACCTCGGGAGTTTCATGCCTCAGGATCATCAAAAGGGACGCGTACTTTGGGCGCAAGGGTCTGAGGATGGTCAGACTCACACATTGCAGGTGTTGGCTGAGAATCTCGGCCGCGTCGCGGACGTGAGACCTCTGGATACAGACGGGGACGGAGACCTGGACCTGATTGTTGGCGAGTTTGGCTGGCGTGCAACTGGTCGTCTGCTGCTGCTGCTGGAGAACGTGGGAGAATCAGGCAAACCAAGCTATCGGCAACAAGTTCTGGACGAACGCCATGGGACAAGTCACGTCGAACCATACGATCTCAATGGGGATCGCCTGATCGATTTTGTCGTACTCATCAGCCAGGAATTCGAGACCGTTGTCGGCTTCATTAATCAAGGCGACGGAAAATTCCACAAACAGAAACTCTTCGATGCAGGTGACCCGTCGTATGGTTCCACTGGGATTCAGGTAGTGGATCTGGACGGCGACAACGACCTGGATATCCTTTATTCCAATGGCGACATGTTGGATTCAGGAATGCTGAAGCCAAATCATGGAGTCCACCTGCTTGAGAACAAGGGCGATCTTCAATTTGAAGCCAGGCGTTTGACGGAACTACCAGGCGCATACAAAGCACTCGCTGGTGATCTCGATGCAGATGGCGATAACGATATCGTTGCCTGTGCGCTCTGTGTCAATCCGGGGTTCGACGTAAGTTCATTGATATGGCTTGAGCAACAGCCCGACAAGAGCTTTGTTCGTCACAACCTTGCCGGCGCCGATCGCCAGTTTTGCACCCTTGAGCTGGGCGACTTTGACGGAAGTGGAACGCTGGATATCGCGGTCGGGAACTTCGACGTTAAACCGACATCCAATCGAGCGTGGTTGTCCTTCTGGTGGAATTCGGGACCAACTGACAGACAGTGATCTTCGGTTCAAACGTTACCGGCGATTATCCGTTGCGAGACTCATCGTCTCAGAAATCATCGCACCATTGGGGCCCCGCCCCTGAATCAAAACTGATTCGGTGCCAACCGGAAGGTCCGTCCAGGTTTCTGTCATGTCTGGCGACCAATGCACAGTGACGCGTGAGAGCGTGCCAGCTGTGCCGGTTGCCACAAGAATTCGCTGGTCGTGACTTGCCTGGAAACTTCCTCCAGCGGGAACCTGCGTCGCAAACTGCCTGTCGCCGATTGTCACATCAACCCGAATTCCAAGCGGTTGTCTCGCAGCTTGTCTGCCGACGAGACGCAGCGTCGCAGAGTTTCCCTGCCTTGAGCTTTCGTTCCGGAGTATTGCAGGCGGTTCCTGCAGATGTGTCACAACAAGGTCCGTGGCGCCATCGTTGTCCAGATCGCCCGATGCCGCCGCGCGGCCGACCCAGCTTTTCCTGAAGTAATCTCCACTGTTAAGCGACACATCGCCAAACTTCGAGCCCGCTTCATTGCGATACAGCGACGGCTGCATGGCATATTCAAACGTGGGATCTCCTGAAGTGATGTCCCACACATGGCCGTTGGCGATAAAGAGATCCGGGAATTGATCGAGGTCGAAATCGGCAAGAACGATCCCAAACGACAACTTGGATCGCGTCAGTGAATCGAGTCCGATTCGCCAGTTGGTGGCAATAAACCCACCGCCTCCGAGGTTCGCAAAAGCATCGTGGCACTGGTCTTTAAAGTTGGTCACAAAGATGTCGAAGTGCCCGTCCTGGTTGTAATCGCCGGCCGCCGTTCCCATCCCTGCCCCAATCGTTCCTTCCTGACTGATTGCGACGCCTTCCGCAGCAGCCACATCGCGAAACTTGAGATCTCCGAGATTGCGAAAAAGGTTATTGGGAGTCGTATCGTTGGCGACATAAACATCGAGCCGTTCGTCGGAATCAAAATCGCAAATGACAACCCCAAGACCTTTGCCGTGTGGCGTGGTCGTGATGCCAGCGGCCTCGCCAATCTCCTCAAAAGTCCCCTTACCCTGATTGCAATACAAATAGTCCACCTGCCCCGTGTGCGACATGGGACTGCACGAAATTTTTATGGGGGGCGCGATGGGATAGAAGCACGGCGGATCGTCTGAATTCCATTCCACATAATTCACAACGTAGAGATCAAGATCTCCATCGGAATCGACATCGGCGAAGGCGGCACTACAACTCCATGCCTCCTCTGTGAGCCCGACCTGCCCTGAGACTTCCTCGAAAGTACCGTCTCCATTGTTGCACCACAACTGGCTTTGACCGTAGCACGCAACGAACAGATCTGTGAATCCGTCGTTGTTGTAATCCGCGGCCGTACAGCCCATACCGAAACCCGCTGATTCCAATCGTGAGTCAACCGTCACATCTCGGTACTGAAATGGCTCCGGCCTTGAGCGGTAGAGGCGATTCGATTCGAAACCTTTCCGGGCTGGCTTTTGGAAATGGGATCCGTTCACAAGGAACACATCCAGCCATCCATCATTATCAAAGTCTGAAAGCGCGACGCCTCCCCCGTTCTGCTCAGTCATGTATTTCTCGGGGCTGGGACTGCCGTAGTACACCATGTCGATTCCCGATCGTGGCGTCATCAGTTCGAAGCGAATCGGGGACTCCATGACCGTTGGCGGTATGTCTTTGGCCGTGTGGACAGGTGAAACGGAAGAAGGCTGCTGGGCTGTTAGTTCCAGTTCTTTCTGTGCGTTTTCTGATCGGGAGCCTGAGAACAGAACGAACGCCACGATGAGCAACGTGAGTCCGATTCCCGTTCCGGCCAATATCCTGCTCCTGCTCATTGAATACCGAACCCTTTCAGTTCAGGCGTTGCGGCTTGTGTTTGCTGCATTTGTGCCGCAAGCTGATCCCATAGTTCAGCACGCTTCAGTCGTTTGAGTTTGCGATAGAGCCCTGCCACCGCCTCACAGTCAGTCAGGCTGATTGGGCGAGTTTCAAACTGACGGGCAAGTAGAAACAGCTCCTGCTCAATTTGCCCGGCTTCAATCGACTGCTGAGCAGCGATGGTCGCCGCTTCAAGTTTCAAAAGTTGCCTCAGGATCTGCGATCGCTGGGCGAGATACTGCTTGTCGTTGTCGCGAATTTGCAGGGCGCGATCAATGCACCGCAGAGCCAGTTCCGTTTCCCCTTTTCGCTCGACAAGTCGACTACTAAGACTCCAGTATCGGTCGTCCTGCGCGATGCCATCTGTCCGGTCAGGATCGGGAGATCCCGTGGTCTGCCACAGCACGTCCTCTGCCGCAGAAAAGTTCTGTTGATCAGCGAGCCGTTGCGCCAGGACAAGACGAGCGTTATGCTGGTCTGGCTGGCGGTCAAGGGCCGCGCGGAGCAATTGGTCGGCTCTTGTGAATTCACCGCCACGCAACAGTGCAACGGCCAGGGCGACCTGCGCGTTGATATCGTCCGGATGCTTGCGACGAATCTCCTCGAGGGCCGCAAGCGTCTCGCTCGGTTCCTGCGGCACGAACTCAGCCTTCAGAAGAAATCTGGCATCCGATAGCAACTGCGGTGGTCTGCTTAGCTTTTGCTCGAACAACGCTATCACGTCACGCTTTCGAGTTTGCAGGTACAACAGGCGGAAGTACAAGTCCCAGATTTCCTCCGTCGGCTCGTATCGCTGCATGTGCTGCTTAAGTTCTGCTTCAGCGGCTGTTATGCGCCCATCCAGTGCCAGCGTTGTCGCCAGTTGGACACTGGACGCCCGGTGAAGGCTGCTGTGTAGCGGAATCCTCGTGAAGCATGCTATGGCGTCCTCCGTGGATCCGGAAGCCATTTCGATTTTCCCAAGTGCCAGGTTGGCGGACGGGTTGTTCGAGTGAAACCATAACACCCAATCGAGGTGGCTTCTTGCAGAATCCAGTTGGCCGCGTTTTAAAGCAAGCTCCGCTCGTTCAGCCAACCGTGTCGACGCGAAGTAAAAATAGCCGCTGGCAGCTCCGTACAGGAAACCGCCAACGGCTAAAATCATTGCTGAAATTCGGCACGCTCGCTTACACCGAGATGTTCCTGCGAATGTACCAGGCATCGTCTTCTAATTGCCGCCGAGTCGTGTCGTCAGCCCCTTCGCTGCTTCAATCCATCGCAACTTGCTCATTCGTCAACGCCAGCAGAAGCCGCTTCCAACTGCTCGGCCGTAAAGTGTCCCATTGTTGAACTCTTCGAAGGAGCGCCCGCCTTGGAATCCAGTTGGATGTCCATCGCATTAGCGCCTTCCCCGGTGATATCGGCAATGATGACCTTTAGTGGTGTGGTTTTCGCGTTTTCATACTTGGCCGGAAACTGTTTGGTAGCCCCCATGCTGGAAAACACGGTGACCTTGTATGTTCCCACAGGAGCGCCGTCTCCCACTTCGTATGTCGTCACTGTGGTTATCTTTCCGGTATTGTCCACAGTCGCCACGAACCCACGCCCACCTTCTTTGTCAGGCTCAAACCGCAAAGAAACTGGACCAAAAGGCTTTCCATCCATCTGCACCGTGCCGCTGGCAGGGTAGACAGGAACTTTCTCTATGCCGTCACCGCGTGAGCATCCAACGAGGCACAGAGGAACGAAGATCGAAATGATCGCCCAAACAATGCCACGAGGCGTAGTCTCTTTTGAATTGTGCGGGTCCATGAACAGTTTCTTCATCATCAGAAAGGAAAAACTTGAAACAGACAACCACCGGGCGATGTAAGTTTCGCCCGGTGGTATTGAATCAAAACTTGATATTACAAGCTAACTGTTTCACCACCGTTGACGCTGCCAAGGGCACGCCAGAGACCCCAATCGATATTTTGACTTACGAACTGAACCGATCCATCGGCCATGCCAACCTGATGTCCACCAGTGTGCAAGCTGTTGCTGCCGGACCAATGGGCGTTGATGCCCCCATGGTTCATGAAAATCGGAGCATAATGATGTGGGCTACCACCCTGGAACCAGCCAGAAATTGCTGAGCCGTCCGGATGAACAAACAAACCACGAGCGTCACGACCTTGTGTCACGGCATCGGTGAAGGTGGACGCACAGAATGCAGAGCGGAACACAGCTTCATTGCCAACTCGAGGACGCCCAGTGCCATTTGTGTTTCCAGCGGCGCGTTCTGCGAAACTTGCACCAGTCACTTCTGCAATTGCGACCGTGTTGGAAGTTCCGTCAGCAATATCTCGAAACTTCGCTTCGTATTCACGAGTAAACACGCCTCGGTTTGCCTGAGAGGCATCATTCCACCAGTGATGGCCTTCGCTGGCCGCGTAGTTCGTGTAGACAATATTCCGAGTGTTCGCCTTCGTAAGTCCGGTATCGGACGGGCACAACAAGGCTGGCAGGAGATTGCCAGTCACGTGAGGTTGCCCCCAGGCAGGTGCTGAGAAGTTAATCTGGTTGTAAAGTGCTGCCTGCTCAAAGTAAGGCAACAACATGGAAATCCACGTGTGATGCCGAGGCAGATGTGCTGAGCCGTTCCAGTAACAATAAACTGCCTGGGGTGGCAGGGTGTTGTGCACATCGTGGTAGTTGTGCAACGCTAAACCGATCTGTTTCAGATTGTTTTTGCATTGCGTGCGACGAGCCGCTTCACGAGCCTGCTGGACGGCAGGCAGCAACAGTGCAATCAAGATGGCGATGATCGCAATCACCACCAAAAGTTCAATGAGCGTAAACGCCCGGACACCAGCAAGGGTCGACGATTTCCTCATAAATAATCTCCTGTATGCTCAAAAATGAAACAAAAAACCACACTAACACAGCTAGAATATCTGATCGTCAGATCAAGTGTCCACTGAATTAGGGAAATATCGACTTTCTTAAATCGTCTTCTGAACACCTCCGCCGATAGTGCCTCGTTTGAAATTGTGGTTTCAGAATGCAAGTTCCAGGGGAACACTTGAGGACTTCAGCGAAACATTTCAGGCTCAGCATTGGCCGAAAAGTCTTCATTGTCGTGGTTGTCTTGATCGCAGCAGTAATTGGTGGACTGGTGCTTTCGAAACCCGATGTGAACATTGATCGAATGTTCCGTCAGGCCCGAATCATGGTGGAAACAGGGAATGTCAAGGACTCCGTTCCGCTCCTTGATGAGATATTGAGCCACGCTCCCAACCACGCAAAGGCCCTGCTCTACCGCGGGCAGGTGGCTGCTGAGCAGGGGGATCCGGACGCTGCAATCGGATTCTTTGAGCGAGTAGGTGATGACGACCCGCGGGAAGCTGGCACAGCACGTTACCTGGCTGCATCAGCATGGTACAAGAAGCAAAATGCCCGGCGGGCCGAACAGCAGTTTCTGGCTTCGATTTCGCTTCACCCGACGTTTCTAAAGCCTCGAGAAAGCTTGGCCAGGTTCTACTACATCCAGATTCGTCCGGCAGAAATGCAACAGCAATTGGAGGCGATCCGGAAAATTCGTGACTGGAATCTGGAGGAGCTTTTCGCGTCTCAATTGGCCTGGTTTACCTCAAGTTTGCCTCTCGAGAATCTCAGGATTCTCGAAGGATTCGTTGCCGCCGATCCCGCTGATGTTGTCAGCTGCATTGCCCTGGCTCGTCACTACCTGACTCACGATCGCACCGGGGATGCTATTGAGCTCTTACAAAAGGCATTGCTGAGCGAGCCGAAGAATCTCACGGTCCATGGTCTGCTCAGCGAATGTCACCTGAAATTGTCGGATACAGAGACAGCCTGGCGACAATTCGAGCACGACACACCTGCGGCCGATAACACGGCGGCATGGTGGCGAGGACTTGGTCGATGTGCGACAGAAGCCGAACTGTGGCCGGAAGCCGTGAATGCACTGACCCGCGCGGTGGCAGATAATCCAAACGACTTCGAAGCCGCTTACCTTCTGGGTATTGCCGCAAAGCGTTGCGGGCAAGTCCAACTTGCTGAACAGCAACTGGAGATCGCTCGAAAAACTCAGAAGATGGCAACGGCGGCATCAGTTTTCCTCGTAACTGACCGGGATCGACAGGAGATTCTGTCGACGACAATGCTGGACGTCGGGCGTTCACTGGTCGAGCTTCACCGTCCCCAGGAAGCTTTGCCCTGGCTGTCTGCGTTTCTGACCATCCGGCAGAGGCATCAGGAAGCCGAGTCACTTTGGCGACTTGCGGACTCCCAGGCTGGCGATTCACAACCGCTATTTCTGGCGGATGTTGATCCGGGGATTGTCACGAAGATCGGTATCGGGATTCGACGGAAGGCTCCCCTGGAGTCGGTGTCGAAGCCTCCGGCGGATACTGTTGAAATCCGCCTCCGTGACATTCATTCGGACGTCGGTCTGGACTTTCAGTTCTTTAACGGCGAAAGCGAGAAGAAGTCTTTATTACAGACTGTTGGAGGGGGAGTTGCCGTTCTTGACTACGACGGCGACGATTGGCCCGATCTCTTCTTCCCGAACGGAAAGGATCTCGAAGGCGTTGATCGAACGTCTTTGACCTACAGTGACCAGCTCTATCGCAACACCGGTGGCGGAGTGAAAAATGTCACGCATCCGGCGGGAGTGTTGAGTTCCGAGTTTGGGCAGGGAAGTGTGGCCTGTGATTACAACAATGATGGTTTTCAGGACTTGTGTGTAGGCACCTTCGGACGCGTCCTGGTTTACCGAAATGAAGGGGACGGAACTTTCACCGAGGTTGCCGAGCAGAGCGGAATTACTGGACAGCATTGGACCTCGAGTCTTGCGATTTCAGATCTGGATCTTGACGGTGATCTGGATCTTTTCATCTCGACTTATGTCAAGGATCCTCTTTCTGTCACCTGTCGAGACAACGATGGACGACCGGCCGTGTGCAGTCCAGCGAACTTTCAGGCTGAAGAGGATGTTTTGTATGCCAGCAACGGAGACGAAACTTTCAAAGACGTCACTCAGGCTGCGGGCATTGAGGCCCCGAACGGAAAAGGGCTGGGAGTGGTCATTGCAGATTTCTCCAATGATGGCTGGCCAGATATCTACGTTGCCAATGACGGCGAACCGAACTTTTTGTTTCAAAACCAAACCCAGTCCAACGGCGGAAGCCTGAGTTTTTGCGAATCAGGACTGGCCTCAGGTGCCGCTGTTAGTGCCGACGGACGAGCCCAGGCAGGGATGGGAATTGCCTGCGATGATTTTGATCACGATGGCTGGCTTGATCTGTATGTCACCAACTTTTATCAGGACTACAATACGTTCTATCAGAATCAGGCGAATCTCACATTTGTTGATCAGACATCGGCACTCCGCCTGGTGAACCCAACCATGAAGACATTGGGATTCGGGACTCAATCCGTCGACCTGGACCTTGACGGTAACGGTGAAATCATTGTCGCCAACGGACATATCTACGATCGCCGATTCGAAGGCATACCGTGGCAGATGCCACCTCATTGTTTTCGACGTCTGAAGGACGGAACATACCAGGATATTGCCGGCGAAATTGGACCGTATTTTCGCGGTGAGTACATCGGGCGTGGCGTGGCGCGGCTGGACTTTAACCATGACTATCTGCCGGATGCCGTCGTCGTGCACCATGACCGCCCCGTGGCGCTGTTGGTCAACGAGACTCAGAAGACGGGAAGAGCAGTCGTCCTGAAGCTGCGTGGAATTCAGTCGAATCGCGACGCAATTGGAGCAAGGATCGAATTCCGCATCGGTGACACAGACAGGATGATTGAGGTGACCGGCGGCGACGGCTTTTGCGCGTCGAATGAACGTACGATGATCATCGGTGTCGGACAGACGATGACCGTTCCGGCCATCACAGTTCGCTGGCCCAGCGGACATATCGACAAACTCGTCGATGTGCCGACCAATACAAATCTGGTTCTCGTCGAATCTCGACTTCCAGTCGTCCTGCCCATGCACGCCCAACGTTGATGCTTGTGTGTTCCCTGCCCGATGCAACAGGGCCTGATTAATTGCTCTTTTGAAACGGGGCCTTAAATGTTGTCACCCACGCCGACCTGAGCTGTAACAGCTCTGCTTTTGGAAATGGCCATGACCAACTCGCCGCCGGGCATTCCGCGTCTGACCAGTCATGCAGAGTGGCCAGGTCACAAAGAGCTTTAATGATCCGATGAACGAATTCGCGAGCATTGGCACGGTAGACGAGTCGCGGATTCGTCCTCGCCGAATCCTTGATTGCGAAATCCAGACAGGAGCCGTTCCTCCGGAAAATCCATTGTGAGTATTCTGGTTCGAGCGACCAGTCAACTGTCGTTTCTATATGGTCTTGCAGAAGCATCGAAAGCGATGAAACAAGACACCGAATCGAGTCACAGGGTACATCAGAGACATCTTCCTGCCACTCCTGTTCCCCGGCCACGACTTTGACGGTCATCCAACCATCCCGTGGAGCACCGAATCGAACATCGAAATCACGCATCATCAAATTTCCAGTGCTGCGTAAGAGCGACTTGCCGGCGCAAGGTTCTTGATGTAAGTCAGCCCGTTCCGCACCTCTGCGGCCCCTTGTTATTCACAACGCTAATCTTTCCAGGCGTTCCATTTCAGTTTTAGCGGATCTCGTCCGCCGTTGGCGTAGTAGACAGCCATGCGGAGCACGTACAAGTAGTTCTTACTCGTCTTGTGATCCACGGCCTCATTGGCACGCCGAAGGGCATGGAACAACTGTCCTGCATCCTGGTTCACCAGATCCTTAATCGATCGAATGTTGATTCTTGAAAAGTCCTGAACGAAGGTGCGTCCGATTCCGCGTATCGTCAGAAGGTCAGATTTGGCCATTCGTTCCACACCTGTCAAAATCATCATTTGGACTGCGGCAGCCTGCTGCCGCTTTCGAATTCACAGCCTGCTGTGGATAACCGTTCTTACCCATTCGACTATCTGCGCGTCAGCGAAGTGCTGTGTCCCCTTAACTTCTCCGGCCATTCATCTCTGAGCAGCTTTGCGGCCACTCACTGTGGCCCCATGTGGCGACGGCTGTTTCGGTACAGCCACTCGACTTTCGTCCGAGCCCAAGGTGTTTTTCTGAGGAACTTCAGGCTGGATGCAATGCTGGGGTCATGAGTGAAACAGCGAATGGGGATCTCGCGCCCCATTTCCTCCCAGCCGGTGTGCTCGACCAGCCGCTCCAGCATCATGGCCAGAGTGATTCCGTTTAAAGGATCCAAGGGACGCTTTCGAGTCATACGATTCAAGCCAAACCGGGGTCTTATCTGTTCTGCGAGGTCTGCTCGGACGGCGCCTCGCCTGCTATTATCGTGACATTTACCGCGGATTGAGAGAATCGTCTATTCATCTCTCGTGCTGATTTGCGCAAGAATCTGGTTCGCCACAATTCTGCTGTCCTCACACGCTCTGTTGCCAACTTTGCGCATGAGTCATCAGGCCGAAACTGAGCAGCGGCAGACATATGTGTTGATTTGGGGAGAATCGGATAACGCCTCGCCTGTCAAGTGCATGGCACTGGTCCGCATGTTGCATCCGGCCTGTGAATGCAGAATCGTCGGGGCGTTTTTCTATGTCGACTGCAACAATGCCGGGCAGGATTAAGGCCCTTTTTCGACACGCAACCCGGACCACAAGGCTCATCTCGGCGGAGCGAGATGGCTACTTTGGGAAGATTTAAGACACACCAGTCCATGTCCCGACTGGATCATAACACGCGGGCGTTTCAGCCAGGTGAGCCCCATGCTTTGGCATGAGTCAGAGTGCTACTACAAAACCCGACGCGGATGACTTCGGGGTTGATGCTGGATTCGAACGCTTCAAGGCGCTTTTGAAAGTAATGTTGCCTGCTGATAGGCTCGGAACGACACTTCCTTGATACTGCCGGAGGTCAGGCTGTCTTCCCAGCGAGCGATTCGTTGATGATCATCGTTGGATATCTTCTGGGTGAGCTGATGATGGGCCCGAAGGCGGAACTGTTCCGCCGGCCGACGGTCCAGTTCAACACTGATCGGCATGCGATCTTTCAATTCTCGCAGAGCTTTGTTCAGTGCCATGCGTGGCTCGGGGAATAAACTGCCGGGATGAAGAATCGAATTCAACTGGGCGGTCCAGTCTGCGTACGTCAGATACTTTTCTACCTGCATCGGATCGTTCCACTTGCGAGTTTCCACTCGGTAAGTGAATGACGGCGACGACAACACCAGCGTGCCCTTCATCGGGTCAAACGTCTGGCTGAACTTCGGGTTCATCTGGAATCGGATCGAATCAGCAATCTTCCTGGAAGTCGGGTCGGCCGTTGATGACAGCTCTTTAAGATACTCCGCGGTGCGTGGCTGACGACCGTCCATCATGTGTCGAATCTCGTCGAACGTAATACGCGTCGACATCCCACGTGATTCGTTAAGCACCGTGAATCGCTTCTCAACGAGATCAAAAATGATAACTTCGTCGGCCGAGTCTACGTAATCATAGATGCGACCATTGTGAATCAGGCTGAGGCTGCTGCTGACGATCTGAGCGGGCGTTCGAGTCTCCGATTTTGAGACATCGTAAACGTGAGTTGAGATTCGCAGTCCCTGCGCGCACGATGTCGTACACACGGCCATCACAGCCGAAAACAGTACTGTTCGTAACATGTCCTGAGCCTCCTGCTCGATCACTATCCGTCAGCCAGAATGAAATCAGCGAGCCTTCGCAGTCGCTGAAACGGCTACGCTAGCAACTTGCCGCGTTTTTGTTCACATGAACTTCGCGGTTTTGGTCGAACGTTAAGATGACATCCATGGTGTACGAGTTCTTTTCGGCAGTTTTTGCCCGGGCCGGATGAACCTGAAATCAATTCGAGATCTGAAATCTGAGATTTGAAATTCTCTGAAAGTGATCTCCAATACTTCGCGGGAAGGTCCCTCTGCAGATCTTCACGGGGGGAGTCGCGGATGGTTATTAAAGTAGGTCCTTTCTGCCGGAAAGGATTTTCGTATTGCCGCAAGGCGAACCTTGTGCGAAGTGCCAATGAGACGGCAAGCCGATACTCACGGTTCACATGCACACAGGTCGCGGTAAGCCGCGAAGTCCTGCCCGGCAGGCAGGACCTACAGAAATCCGCGACTGCTCCCTTCACGCAGGCGTTTTCTCGGACGGACTGGTGAGCATTCTCGCGAGGGCTTACTATTCCTCCATATGTGTTAGATTGGTTTCCAGACGAAAGATGACCCATGCGGTTCCTGATCACGAATGACGACGGCTACGATGCTCCGGGCCTGATGGCACTTTATCGAGCCTTGAAGCCGCTGGGAGATGTGACGGTTGTCGCCCCGTTGACCTGCCATAGCTCCAAAGGTCACGCTGTCGACACAAAGAACGCGTTGCGTATCGAACGACGGCACGTGGATCCCTACGGGCCAATTCATATCGCTCATGCGTCGCCGGCAGACTGTATTCGCGTTGGCCTGAAACATGTGATGCAGGATCAGCCGGATTTTGTGATCGCCGGAATCAACCCGGGAGCAAATCTTGGTGTCGACATGTTTTATTCAGGTACGGCCGCTGCGGCTCGCGAAGCCGCTCTGCTGGGTGTTCCGGCGATCGCGTTGTCGAGGCTGCTGAGTAGTGACATGCCGATCGACTGGCAGGTTTTGTCGAGGCACGTGACGCGCGTTGTTCAGACGATGATGGCCGATGAGTTCCGTCTGCCTCTTGGGCACTTCTGGAATGTCAATTTCCCGGCCATCTCTGGCGAAAAATACCCCGAAGAAATCACATTTGCTCCGCAGGGAATCGACGGGCACGCAGTGCGTTTTGAGGTTCTGGAACGGGATGGGGACGCGGAAATCCTGTCTTACTCCGGGATTTACCGGGAACGCGGGCGTTCCGAGTCCTGTGACGTTCACCACGTCTTCAATGACCGTCTGACGGCAACCCCCATGGGGCCTTCCCTGACCTCCGGCCTGACTGACCGGCTCCACTCTGCAGTTTCTCTTGCCAGCGCAGCCTGCGCTGATTGACACTGATGGTGGTTGTTGTCAGCATGTGCTCCGGCGTCGCAGATCAGGAATGAGCCCGAGTTTCGTCGATAAATCGGGCTTTTTCTCCATCATATTGCCTCAGTCGGAGCATCGGCCTCAGTTTGCCGTCCAACACGTATGTACGAGCATTTGACGATTCTGAGCGGCCGTGCGAATCCTGAACTCGCAAAAGAGATTGCGACTTACCTTGGCATTGGGCTGGGGCATGTGGACGTCGGGAATTTTCCGGACGGGGAAATCAGCGTCAAATTGAATCAGAATATTCGCGGTTGCGATGTGTTTCTCATCCAGCCAACCTGCCCGCCGGTCAACGAGAATCTGGTTGAATTGCTCGTGATGATTGACGCGTGCCGTCGAGCCAGTGCGGCTCGAATCACAGCGGTCATGCCGTATTTCGGGTACGCTCGCCAGGACCGCAAAGATTCCGGACGTGTCCCGATTACTTCAAAGTTGATCGCGAACCTCATTGTTCAGGCGGGGGCACATCGAGTTCTCGCGATGGATCTGCATGCCGCGCAGATTCAGGGGTTCTTTGATGTCCCGGTTGACCATCTGTACGCCGCGCCGATTCTGGATCGTCACTTTGCATCGATGGCTGTTCCTCAGGATGAGCTGGTGATCATCAGCCCTGATGAAGGCAGCATCAAGAGAACTCTGCAGCACCAGGACCATCTTGGTGGTTCGCTCGCTATTGTCGACAAGCGTCGTTCGAACGCTTTGGAGACTCGTCAGGCCAATTTGATCGGCGGCCCGATCAACGGCAAAACGGCCCTGATCTTCGACGACATGATTACGACGGCCGGCTCAATCTGTGGAGCGGTCGAAGTTGTGCGTGCTCATGGGGCGAAGAGAATTTTCCTTGGCGCCACGCACGCGGTACTTTGTGGCCCGGCGATTGAACGTCTGGAGCGTGCTCGCGTGGACGGCATTGTCGTGACCAACACCTGCCCGATCGCACAGCCTCATCGCATTGCCAATTTGACCGTCGTGTCTGTTGCCGAACTGCTGGGCGAAGCCATTCGCCGCGTGCATCGCAATGAATCGGTGAGCTACTTGTTTGACTGATGCCGGGATTGGTGGCTGTCGCGCGCGATTGTTGAAGTAGGTCTTTTCTGCCGGAAAGGACTTTCGCCGTCAGGCGAACTTTGGCTGCCATTGGGCGAGAATTGCAGAATGCACAGTATTATCACATGCACGCAGGTCGCGGCAAGCCACGAAGTCCTGCCCGGCAGGCAGCACCTACAGAACGCAGAGGTTGCACCCTCGAATCAATCTTACAGCGATCCGAGAATCTTCACCGCATTCAAGTGCCTGATCTGTTCCTTCGCCGGTGCTGGTAACTCAGATTCCAGCAGCTTCAGCTTTGCTGAATCAAACGTAAAGAACGGCGAATGCGAGCCGAACAGCAATCGCTCGGTCGGAAGACTTTGCGCTTGTCGTTCAAGACCAGCAAGTCCTTCCAGGGTGGCGATGTCGAAGTAAACCTTCCCGGCCGCCGCCAGTTGTCCATGAAGTTCCACGGCGGAACTGGAAACGGCATTCAGCAGGACGATGGGCAGGTTTGCGAAATCACTCAACAGTGGCAACAACGGTTTCAAATCAACATCTTTGGTCATGAGCAAGCGATGTTGAGTGCGAGGATCCTCCTGACGAACGGCGATCTGTAACAACATTTTCTTATCTGACAGCGAACTCAGCAACTGGCGGAAGCGAGCATCTTCCAGCGTGTAGTCATGATAGCCCGGCAGAAGTCGTACGCCTTTCATCCCATGCAGTTCGTGGCAACGGCGGACATCTTCTTCCCAGTCCGGCAGGCTGAGGTTGATTGCTCCGATGGGAAGCAGCAACGTTTCATCAACCGAGCGACATTGATCCGCCAGCCATGTGTTGGCAGCGGCGAGATCATTGTGCAACAGTCCATCAAATGTTCCGGCCCACGCCTGGGTGACTCCATTTTGTTTGAGCGCCATGGCCAGCTTTGAAGTTTCATCGAGAGGCAATCGGCGATTCGGCCAGCGTGACAGAGAAACGTTGACGTCGATCACAGACGGACTCCTTTGGCCTGCAGGATGGGAGACATCAGACGTCGCAGATTCTGCCCCAGAATCATCTGCTTTTCCTCAGGAGTGATTTCCGCCGCGGTCACCTTTCCCAATTGCGAAGCAAAACTGCGGCCGGCCACATCGCTGCCGTAGAGAACTCGTGAAGCCCCCAGTTCTCGGACCGCCATTTCGACGATGCCAGCCGTGGGATCACCACCGCCAAGATCCACGCTGACATGCGGCAGATCGCGAATTGTGCGAATCCCCAGCTCCCAGTTGCCACCCGTGTGGCCGCAGATGATAGACGCTTCGGGATGGCGAGACGCCAAGGCATGCAAGTCGGCCGGAGTGCTTTCGCCATCGAGATTACCGGTCGTCTTCAGCCACGTGTGTTGATAGATCATGGCCTTCAACTCGATGGCTCGCCGGACAATTGCATCAACGCTGGCGCTATCGCAACGTTTAGCCACCCAAAGCTTAATCCCGGTCATGGGGCCATCTTTGACGCAGCGATCCAGTTCCTGCAGGCTTTCCTGCAGGTATTCCGGGTTCAGATAAACGAACCCGAAGGCTCGATGATGCCAGTGGCTGATCGCCTCGAGAACCTGATCATTCTGTTCGCGAAATTGTTCGGGCGTCGGAGCGATGACGAACGGGGCACCCATGAAGAGTACCAGCCGTTCAATCTGCATGCGATCGGCAATTTCGATGAGACGAGCCATCTGCTCATCGGGAGTTCGCCCCGGGATGCCATTCAGATGACAATGCAAATCCCAGATCAAAGGGCCACCTCGCGATCAGATGCAGGGGAGCTGGTCGCGGTGAACTTCGATGATCGATCGTTAACGATCAGGCAACCGGCAAGCTACCGGGAGTCTACCGAGTTTCCGCTGCGGCGAAAGCGTTTCAGCAGAGGCGTCATGGAGGCAAGCATTGCTAACGCACCAAAAGTTGTCGGTTCTGGCACGGCAGTCGCCGTGGCAGTAAACGAACCCCTGACAGATGCAACCGAGAAATGATTTCCGGAGTTGCTGAAGATAGAGAACGAGGTTGCGTTATCGGGGACTGGAAAAAACGCCAGAGTTCCGCTGGTTGTGCCCACGGGAGCGTTATCAGCAACCGTGGAGAAACTGGCATCTTTGCTAAGGACTGCACGGTCCTCGTTGGTGAAGGTGTTAAAACCAATGATTGAGAATCCGTTAAAGGCAAGGCTCACGCCGACCGGATTCGATAGCTGAATCGAAAACCTCAGCGATTCTCCGCCGGAGCCGCCGTTCAACGTGTTTCCGTCGACTCCGATACCGCCCGCGGCGCTTGAATTAAACCCAATATTGCCCGATCCGGTTACGACCAATGTCGCCGTAAAGAGAATGCCTCCGTCATTCAACGTTGGTGAGTTGAGGTTAAAGGTACTCCCAAGAAATCCCGTTGTCCCGGGGGTCCCCAGATTGGTCAAGTTAAAGGTATGGATAACCGCGGCGTCGCATGTGGTCGAACAAATCGCCAGCAGTTGCAAGAACCCAATCAATCGAATCAAGTTGCAAATCATGGTGGTAATCCCGGGGGAGTTCATGGAGTCCCGGGGAGATTACCTACCCTTGCACTTGAGTCAATTCTTATGTGTTCTGCAAAATCGAGGATTTCTCTGGATATTCTCAGAATTTGAGCATTGAATTGCTTAAGGCATCACAAACTGATGCCCCTCAGGCTTCACCGTCAGCACCGGGCATGGCGATTTTCTAACGATGCGCTCGGCGACGCTTCCCATCAGAACATGCATCAGGCCGGATCGCCCGTGAGTTCCTATCACGATCAGGTCGATGTCCAGCTCGCGGGCGTAATCGATGATCTCCATAAATGCTGGCCCGATGCGGACTTCGCGAACGATTGGTTTTTCGTTGGTCCAACCATCCGCCGGAAGTTTGCTGAGTGACTTCATCGAGTCGACTCGCATGACTTCAGTCTGAGCTTCCATCGACTCCACGGAGAATGCAGCGGCCTCCGGCACAAGCATCGCCGGATCGGGGACGACATGCAACAGATGGAGTTCAGCATTAAAGCGAGCAGCCATGGCGCATCCGTAAGTCAGAGCCGGGCTGCTGAATGGACTGAAGTCAGTCGGAACAAGAATTCTATCGAGCTTAATCATGAACGTAGATCCTTCAGAGGTTTCAGGCAGGTCGCCGACTATTGAAGCGGCATCTTAATCGACATCATCGCAATTCCGACAACGGTCGCGCCGGAAAGCAGCAGCACAATCAACAGGCCAACTCCGTAAACAGTCCGGATACCGTCATCCGGAAGCTCACGTTGATGGAGTAACTTACGAGCAATCACGCCGCAAACCCACGACCAGTGCAGCATAACATGGACCACAATCCCAAAGGCCAGCACGCTCAGGAAAAAAAATTGCACGCTGCACCATTGTCCGAAATTCATGGACCAAAGAGTCCAGCCTTTGGCAGCAACTCCGGGCGGAAAAACAAACTGCACAATGACCGCCGAAACCGAATGCAGGGCGAATATGAGCAACAGAAAGGCATCCAGCCAGAAGTTCACCAGGGTTCGGGAGACTCGAGTTCCGTCTGAAGCCACGACCTCCGGCCTGTGTACGATTCGATCATCAACTGGGTTCATTGTTGCCGACACGAAAGTGACGCTCCCTGCTTTGTGCAGACTGCCCTCGAAACATTACACTGTTGCGTCGAGGTCAACAGACTATTAACGGGTTAGCGTTGCACACCGCAAATCGGGTGCCGCGGCGAAAGCTGTTGCTCGTTTCCGGCAGTCAAAGCACAAAAGCGTGCGAGTTTGCCCATCGATTTTTCTGACCGGTCGGGTTCGCACACTTGCGAGCGATAGAGCACATTGACGAAATTGAGCGAATCGGAATGGAGGAAGCTGATATGCAGAATGTGCTGGCCGTGGTGCTCGCAGGAGGCAAAGGATCGCGACTGGAGCCGTTAACTCGAGATCGCAGCAAACCAGCAGTCCCGTTCGGGGGCTGTTTTCGCATCATCGACTTCACCCTGTCGAATTGCCTCAACAGCGGTCTGAGAAAAATCCTGGTGGTAACGCAATACAAGGCGGCCAGTCTGGAGAGACATATTGAACTGGGGTGGCATTTTCTTCCGGCAGAGCTGGGAGAATTTGTCAGCGTTCGTCCGCCGGAACAGCGAGTCGACGAAAACTGGTACATGGGAACGGCCGATGCCATCTACCAGAATATTTATACGATCGAAAAGGTCCGCCCCAGGTTTATCGTGATTCTGAGCGGCGATCATATTTATAGGATGGACTATTCGAAGTTCATTGGCGATCACATTGCTTCGGGCGCGGACGCCAGTATTGCCTGTCTGCCGGTTCCTCTGGACCAGGGGCGTCGATTCGGCGTCATGCAGGTGGATGAAGATCGCCGTGTCGTGCGATTTCGCGAAAAGCCCGAACAGCCGGATGCGATTCCCGGTCGTCCGGAACAATGCCTCGCCTCAATGGGGATTTACGTCTTCAACACAGAGTTCCTGTTTGAGCAGCTTTGTATTGATGCCAATGAACCGGGCAGTCACCGCGATTTCGGAAAAGACATTATTCCGTCAATTGTTGATTCCAGTCGAGTCATGGCGTGGCCGTTCGAAGATCCGGAAACCGGCGGACCGGCCTATTGGCGAGATGTGGGTACACTGGACTCGTATTATGAAACCAGTATGGATCTGACGTCTGTGCGGCCGCAGTTGAACTTGTACGATCCCGACTGGCCGATTCGCACCTGGCAGCCGCCATTGCCGCCTCCCAAGTTTGTCTTCAACGACCGTGACTCCGGTGAGCCGCGAATCGGACATGCAACGGACAGCTTGATTTGTTCTGGTTCGATTGTGTCCGGCGGAAAAGTCGATCGGTGCATTTTTTCCCCGCGAGTTCGCGTGAATAGTTTTTCGTCTGTCACGAACTGTATTCTGTTCGAGGGTGTTGAAGTCGGAAGACATTGCGTAATCGAACGAGCCATTGTCGATAAAGGCGTGTCAATCCCCGAGGGAACTCGGATTGGCGTGGATCCGGCCGAGGATTTGGCTCGCGGTTTGACGATCTCAGAAGGGGGAATAACGGTTGTGCCGAGAAATGTTCGATTCGTCTGAAGACTTTGCGGGCACTCCGCAGTTGCACGACGATCAATAATTCATCAGCATGACCCTCTTTGATTTGATACAGGATGTCCAGGGCTTACGCTCGAAAGTTCCGTTATGTCTGACTTTGAAGATCGATTGCAGAAAGCAATTCAACGTGGCCAGCAGGCTCGCGTCGCTGGTGATGCATCGCAGGAAGCCGATGCCGCGACCGAAGAGGAAATGCGGCTGAAGCATTCGCAGTTCCGCAATGAACTTTCCGAGCATATCGAAAACTGCCTGAGGAAGCTCTGTGATCATTTCCCTGGCTTTGATTACAGCACCGTGCTGAATGAAAAGGGCTGGGGAGCACGCATCAGTCGCGACGATATCAAACTAGGCCGAGGAACCGCGAAGAACGAGTACAGTCGCCTTGAGGTTCTTGTTCGCCCCTTCAATGATACGCTCATCGTGGAGATCTCAACCAAAGGCACCATCCGTAATCGCGAATCGCTTAACCGCAGCAACTTTAAGTTCCTGAAGGACGCAACCGGGGACATGCTTAAGCAAATTGTCGACGGCATCGTGCTGGAATTCGCTGAACAGTATTCGGCAAATTCGTAGCTTGATCAATGCTGATCGGCGGTCCAGGTCTCGGTATCCAACAGTTCGTTCGTGGCTTCCGCTGTGATCGAAGTCTTCCATTGCAAAACACCGAACGGCAATTGATCGCAATACTGCACGTCACAGCGATGCCAGATGTTTCCTCGTAACGGGTCTTCAATTACGACTCGTATCGCAGCTCGTTCAACCTTCCACGCTTTGGTGGAATCCTTGCGAGAAGGAATCCATGTCGGCCCTGCTGCATTGAAGGCTCGAATGGCAGGCAGCCCCTGCAGCAGGCGTTCGATCTCGTTCAGTCTTGATGATGAAGGCTGAGCATTCGATTGGCCTTCAGCAATGCCTAACCAGCGTTGCCCTTTGAGAAACCGACTTCGGCTGGCTTCCAGCACAGACGTTTGCGTTGCTTCGCCCATCGGTGTCAGTTGAACCTGCAATTGCAGTGTATCGGCATCGCTGCTCAGCAAATCCAGTTGCAGTCTTGTACCTCGACTGCTGGTCCATGACATTGATACTTTTTTAGCGGTCGGCAGTTCCCCCAGAACACTAAACCGCGCCGGATCAAACGGCTTGACCGGGGTGCGATAATTGATCCAGCCAGCAGCTTCCATTTGTTCGAACAGCCACGAAGGCCGCCATGGGCGATTGATGGACCAGTTCACCGAGACGATCGAGACCGCCAGCAGCAGGCCACAGATCAGATGCAGGCCGCGTCGCTGAATCCGTTCCAGAGCCGGAATCATTGCGATCCACCAAAACGGCGTTAGCCACATCATCCAACGCAGGCCGACGGAGTTGCCGCCGTAGTTGTAGTTCTCCGTACGACTCAGATAGAAGCCCAGCGTGACCATTGTCATTAAGGCTCCCGCAAGAATCAGCAGGCTCCGGCTTTCTGGTTTTTTTCCCAGAGCCAGCAAGGTTCCGCAGACAGCCACAAACAGCACCGGCGTCAGCGACAGGAGTCCGTGATGCCCAAAGATGCAGTGAAACAAATAGACAGGAGTTGATTCTGTGTTGGCATCGAGATCTCGTGGGTTCGTCCAGTAGCTCGGTATGCCATTGTGCTCATAGACGTACGTGTCCGTTCCGTACGTCGCATAAAACGGCTTCACTCCGCCCGTTGCCATCCAGTTGGTGACAAAGAAAGCAATCAGCGGAATCGCGGCGGCCGGTATAAACCACGCCGCGGTTCTTCGAGGACACACAACCACAGCCAGCACAAACGCCAGAACCCCCATTTGTGCGGCGGGCAGTTCAAAACAGCATGTCAATGCCGCAAAGAACCCGAGCGATGCGAAATCCCATGTTTGCGGCGATGCCTCTTTCACCGTGCTGCCCGAGGATGCAACGGCGCGGCGAGATACAAGGATTCTTGTCGCGGCTGTGATCGCAAACATCGCGCAGGCAACGGCCGGTGTGTGATTATTCAGCGTCGTGAGATAAGGATTCAGAATCGAACCAAAGCCTGCGACCGCCAGGACAAAGAGGCGTGCATAAAGACCGCTGCCCAGAAGCTGAAGGCATGATCTGAGCGAACGCAATGACAGATAGAACGGGATCACGTTCACAAACAACAACAGCAGTCGCGTCACAGGGGCCGTGTGATGAACCAGGCCATAGCCAAGCGTCGCACGTTCAATTGCATATAACCCCGCGACCATCGTGGACAGCAGAGGTGGCTTCGATGAGTAAAAATGCCATGGTTCCGATTCAGATGTTCGATAACGAACTTTGTCGATCGTAGACCATGCTCCAATGGCATCGATCTCATCGATCTGAAACGTACGGCGTTCAGCCAATGACCAAACCGTGGCCCAGCGAGACCGGTCGTTCGCGCTTTGCAAAGGTGCTGCCTGGAGCACGGCTGCAGCAATCACCGCCGTCGCAGCCAGAATCAGGATGTTTTCGATCAGACCACATGTCGACGCTCTGGACTGATCGACTGGAATTGGTTCAGTCATCGTGTTGTCAATGCCTTCGAGTTCAAACCGCTAACCAGACCGCAGGGTGTAACCGCACTTTACACTCCATGTCACTCTTTTTGCCTTCATCACCTGCTCAGACGGAATGAATCCCGGGGATTTTGCCGCATCCGGCCAATTCGGAGTATGCCGTTGAATGAAGTGGCCGGATGTTTGATAATCTACCACCCTGAAATTCCCTGAACCAGAAATTGGGCCGAGACGCCTGCTGACTGGTCCCTGCCAAGAATACTCCCGGAAATGGCCCCGCCGGCCGAAAAACGAATGAACGCTGCGAATCCAACCAGTCCTGCTCGCCCTTTGCAGGACGTCAATATTATTGGAACTTCTCCTCTGATTTCTCCGGCAGAACTCAAGCGGGAGTTTCCTGTTTCGTCTGCCATCGCCAATCACGTGGCTGATTCGCGAGGTGTTGTGGAGAACATCCTTCGCGGGAACGACAAACGAGTGATCGCGATCGTGGGCCCCTGTTCGATTCACAACACGGACATGGCACTGGAGTACGCTCGCCAACTGAAGGCCGTTGCCGATGAGGTCAGCGACCGGTTGTTCGTTGTGATGCGGGTTTACTTCGAGAAGCCTCGCACGACCGTCGGCTGGAAGGGCCTGATCAACGACCCGCATCTGAACGACACGTTCGACATCGCCACAGGACTGCGGAAAGCTCGCCAGATTCTGCTGGACATCAACACCGTAGGTTTGCCAGCCGCCACGGAAATGCTGGAGCCGATTACTCCTCAATACATCGCTGACCTGATTACTCTGGCCTCGATTGGGGCTCGAACTACGGAATCACCGACGCATCGCCAGATGGCCAGTGGTCTGTCCATGCCGGTCGGATTCAAGAACAGCACCGAGGGCAGTCTGGAAGTGGCGATCAACGCCATGAAAGCGGCTCGCGCTCAGCACAATTTCCTGGGTATCGATCATGACGGCAAGACCTGCGTCATGAGCACTCGCGGAAACGAACTGGGACACTTGATTCTGCGAGGTGGTCGCAATGGTCCCAACTATCAGGCCGAACATGTCAGCGAAGCCAGTCAGATGCTGCGAGATGCAAGGTTGCCTCCAAGACTGGTCGTTGACTGCAGTCACGCGAATTCCAGCAAGGACTATCGCCGTCAGCCAGAAGTTTGGCGGGATGTGATTCAGCAACGCGCGGCGGGCAATGAAGAGATCGTCGGTCTGATGCTGGAGAGCAATCTCGTTGGGGGTGCTCAGTCTCTGACCGAAGATCTTTCGAAGCTGAAGTACGGCGTGAGTATCACGGACGGCTGCATCAGCATTGAAGAAACCGCCAGCCTGCTGCGAGAAGCTCGGAAAACGCTGGCTTAGTTGATGCTTTAGTGAGCAGAACGGCGCTTGGGATTGTTGATTGGTCGGAACGCGTTAGCGTCCAGTTCTTGCCGCTTTCTTGTTTACCGCCCAGCCGGAGGCGCCGGCTCAAGGACTAAGGCATCTCGCGGCATTAAAGTGATCAATAGACATGTCTCGGAGAACGCGAGCCCTTCGGTTTTTGCGGCACCGGAAGGCTCGCGCCGTTCCGCTAACTGGACAGTTTGATTCCCAGCGACGCCTAAGCCGGCGCCTTCGGCTGGGCGGTAAACGGATCAGCTATCGCCGACAAGGGCTCAATCACGTGCTGCTATACCGAGCCTGCTCGGCAGCGGCCACGGCCAGAACATCGCAGCGTTCGTTTTCCGGATGACCTGCATGGCCCGGAACAAGTTTGAAAACAACCTGGTGCTTCGTCAGCAGAGCATCCAGGGCAATCCACTGTGACTCGTTCTTGATGGCGACGAGCTTATTGCCGTCTTTGCGTTTCCAGCCGTTACGTTTCCAGCCGGGCAACCATTCTTTGGAGCCCTTTGCCACATAGGTGCTGTCGGTCACGACTTCCACACGCGACTTGCGAGTCAACAACTTCAGGCCTTCGATAACGGCCTGAAGTTCCATCTGGTTGTTCGTGGTGTTAGGATGACCGCCGCTGAATTCTTTTTCTGTCGACGAAGCCGGATGTCGCAGAATCACGCCCCAGCCACCGGGCCCCGGATTTCCTCGACAGGCGCCATCGGTGAACAGTTGAACGAACGGGAGCGTTGAGGCGGTGCTGGTCATGTCACATTCACATCAGGCCGACATGCCTCAAGGGCAGACAACAAACCACACGCGAAATCAATCAGCGTTCGCGGTAAACGATTCGGCCTCGTTTCAGGTCGTACGGAGAAACTTCCACAACTACACGGTCGCCAGGCACAATCCTGATGAAGTGCTTACGCATTTTACCGGCGACGTGTGCCATCACCTGATGGCCATTCTCCAGCTCGACGCGAAACTGAGTGTTCGCGAGAGCCTCGACAACGTTTCCTTCAACCTGAATCGCTTCTTCCTTCGCCATTCCGAATTCTTCTTTCGCCCTTTACGAAACTTGCTGCAGGGCCAAAGCCCTCGGTCCCAATGCCAGAGAGTGACATTTTAAGGATTCCCGGACAATTGAAAGATCAGTTGCCAACGGCCCGGAGTCAATTACTGTGCATGGTGACGAAACTTCGCCGGAAACTCAAGCACCAAAATGCTTTGCGGAAATGAGAAACCGCAGGTGCGAAAATGGGGCTCATGGTAGGATGGGCATTCTTGCCCGTCGCCTGCCCCGTTCTTCAACTCGGAATCGCAGTCGGACAAGAATGTCCAACCTACAGATGAAATTTGACGAAACGAAAGCCTTATGATGAAGCCGAGATTTCAAATCCGGCGGAAATTGGCCGTTTCGATAACGGATTCGAGTCGATTTATTCGCTGGGTTCCACCGAATTTCTGAATGTGAGTGGAACCAGACTTTCAGGAATGTGTCGATTGTCCGGCAGGCAGAGGAAGTGAATTTCCCGGGAAGAGTTCTTCGGTGTTGCGTCCGCTTGAATCTTCCCGGATCAGATTGATATCCTTCGCACGCACCAACGAACTTCCGTCCGGGATGGAGATAGATTCCTCATCTGTCGCAACGTTTCCGGGCTCTAAGGGGCTCGTTTTGACTGTCTCGCGCAAGTGGCGAAATTGGCAGACGCGCACGCTTGAGGGGCGTGTGGGGCAACCCATGCAGGTTCAAGTCCTGTCTTGCGCAATCGAAAGAGGCTGTGATCTGAAAAGATTGCAGCCTCTTTTTTCTGTACACTGGAATGACGCTCGCGATTCCGCGACAACTCAGTTGCTAACTTCTAAAAGCAGCAGTTGAATCGTGAAGGATGTCGCATGGTGAATTCGCAAGTTCCAGCGCCGGGGCCTTTTGAACCCCGGCTTTGCCGTCGACACTCAGACGGCGCTGCTGGCGTGTCACACTTCGCGTGGCATCAAATGGCCGCAATCTTAGCCGGACTCTGCCTCTGGGCGATTCTTTGCTCCCACGACGCAACCGCCGGCGACTGGTTGCAGTGGCGAGGTCCTCTCGGGACAGGCGTCTCTGACGAAACTGGGGTTCCGCAGAAATGGTCGCAGACCGAAAACATCCGCTGGAAAGTGGAGCTCGACGGCGAAGGCAACTCCAGCCCGATTGTGGTCGACTCCACGGTCTTTATCACCCACGCCCCCGCCGGGTCTGCTCAGCGCGAACTCCGCTGTTACGATCGCAACGACGGATCGCTGCTGTGGACGAGGGGCGTTGAGTATTCCGAGAAGGAGGTTACTCATCAAACCAATCCGCTCTGTGCTGGATCTCCGGTGAGCGATGGTCAGCGAGTTGTCGCGTGGTTCGGATCGGCGGGCCTGTATTGTTTCGATCTGAACGGCGAGCAGCTCTGGAAGGTCGACACTGGTAAGGTCGATCATATCTGGGGCTATGGTTCGAGCCCGATGATTTACCAGAATCTGGTGTTCCTGAATTTTGGTCCCGGCGTGAACGCCTACGTGGCCGCGTTCAGTCTGAAGGATGGAGCAGAAGTCTGGCGTCGCACTTTTCCGGAACAGGTTTCGGCGAAGCATGAAGAGTATCGAGGCTCCTGGAGCACTCCGGTGATTATGGCTCAGGGCAAGTCTGAGACTCTGCTGCTTTCAATGCCCGATCGACTGTGGGCTGTCGACCCTCTGACGGGCGAAGACCGCTGGTCCTGCGGAGGACTCAGCAAACTGCTTTATACGTCACCACTGATCTCTGGTGATATTGTCGTGTCGATGGCGGGCTACAACGGGCCGGCCATTGCTGTTCGTGCTGAAGGCACCGGCGACCTGACTGACAGCCAGCGATTGTGGCTGCACGAGAAAGGAAATCCTCAACGAGTCGGCTCGGGAGTCGTGGTTGGGGAACACCTTTATATTCTGAACGAGCCGGGAATCGCATGGTGTCTCCACGTTCCGACGGGAGAAATCAAATGGAAGGAACGGCTCGACGGAGCCTCGTCGTGGAGCTCCATGACAGCCGTCGACGGCCATCTTCAGATCACTGCGATGAAGGGCGCGACGATTCTGCTCGAAGCGAATCCTGTGTCCTGCAAAGTGATCGGGACGAATGAACTGGGGGAGACCACGCGTGCCACTCCGGCCTATTCCAACGGCCAGATTTTCATTCGGACGTATCAGCATCTGTATTGCATTGAAGTGTCGCAGTAGTTGTCGTTGAAAGGATCCATCGATGAAGATCGCCTCAATTGAAGCCATCCCGGTTCGCATCCCGCTCACCGCCGAACGCCGGATGATCTCCGCGCTGGGACGTCATGAGGTTTCGCAGTTCGTCGTCGTGCGACTCACCACGGACACCGGGATTGTCGGAGCCGGAGAAGCCACCGCGACTCCTCGCTGGAGCGGCGAAACCGTCTGGGGTGCGGAGGCCATTATTCAGAATCTGTTTGCTCCTCTGCTGCAGGGTTGCGATCTCGATGATCTGCCAGCCATCGAAAGTCGTATGGATCTGGCGGCGATCGATAACTGGTTCGCCAAGTCGGCGATTGAAATGGCCTGTTGGGATGTGCTGGGCAAAGCGGCGAAACGACCGGTTTACGAATTGCTCGGCGGGGCTGTGAGGCCATTGACAATTCGCAATCGATTTTCGATGGGAGCTTATGCCCCGGAAGTCGCGGCGGAACGAGCGAAACAACGCATCGCCGCCGGTTTCACAACGATCAAGGTCAAAGTCGGGACCGGCCCCGATCTGGATGTGCAGCGAGTTCACGCGGTGCGAGAAGCCATCGGTCCGGAGAATCATCTGACGATCGATGCCAACGGCGGATGGAACGATGAGCAGGCTCGATACTGCCTGGAGCGAATTGCCGACTGCAACGTGGAACTGGTGGAACAGCCGTTGCCTCGTGGCAACTATTCACAACTTCGAAAGCTGCGGCTGGACACTGGCATTAAAGTTCTCGCTGACGAAAGCTGTTTCGATGAGGTTCATCTGCGCGAACTTCTGCTGCATGACTGCTGCGATGCGGTCACACTTTATCCCGGCAAACAAGGTGGCCTCGCGAAAGCTCGCAAGCTGGCGTCAATCGCCGCCGATGCTGGCATTCCCTGCACGATTGGGTCAAATCTGGAATGGGATATTGGTGCGGCGACGATGATGCAGTTCGTGGTTTCAACACCGAATGTTCAGATCGAAACAATCCCGGGAGATTGTCTGGGCCCAAGCTATCATGAGTTTTCGATCGTTCGAAACCCGCTGAAGATCGAGGGCGCTTTCACCACGTTGAATCCTGAGCCAGGGCTTGGGATCGACGTCGACTGGGAGTTGATCGAACAGCATCGCATTCTGCCTCATTCTGTGCACGGACACGGTTGAGCAGGCTGTTGAATCGAGGACGCATGCTGAGAGGCGTCAGCAGGGCCATCTGGCTGCTCCGATTGTTGTCTGGTCGAGCGCTAGTCGTTCTTGAAGTCGGAATGGCAGTTACTGCAGGTGGTGGAAACACGAGTCAGCGCGGATTCGTAACCTGCGAAGTCTCCCGACTCTGCGGCCGTCTTAATGTCCTGTGATGCCTTCAGCACTTCCTTGGCATAGCCCGTGAACTTGGGGTCATCGCCATAGCCATAGGCTGGCATGGCCACGATTTTGGCCATCACGGCCATCATCGAAGCTTCGTGCGCCACCATGGCCTTCTTTTCGCCCATTGTGCTTTCGTTGCCGGCTTCCGTCTTCAGTCGTTTTTCGGCCTCTTCCATTCGCATCATCAGCAGTCGCATTTCGGCCACTTCAGCAAATGAATCTGATTCAGGGGGCTCTTCAAGACCGGCGGGCTTTGAGCGGCTGAGGGTGGCATCGACGGCGTCGTACAACTCTTCAATACGTTTCTGGTCTTTCGCACCGCGTTGGAGAACTGATGAGTTCATCTTTTTGGCAAGGTCACGCACGTACTTCGCGTCATCCTTCCAGGGAACTGATTCCGGATGCTCCGTCACGATTACTGCGACGGCTGCTAAAGATGCGGCCTTGGGCGGAATCATCAGCATCGATGAGTTAAACGTGCCCACCGAATGCACATTCTCATTAAGGAAATTGCGAATTGATTTGACTTCTTCGTCAATGGTCGCCGCCGTAATCAAGGCGGACCATGAGTCTTCACCCCCGGCCTCCGAGGTGACAGTTTCCGTTGCTGGTTTTGGCGAGTCCGCAACAGGAGTTGCAGTTGTGTCGGATTCTGCTGACGCATCCGGAGTCATCTCGGGTTCTGTTGCACTGCCCGCATCTGCGACCGCGACGCCTGCACCACCAACCGATTCCTGATTACTGGCGACCTCATAGGCATTGTCGAAAAAGGCGTCCATGGGAACATTGCCGAACCATCTCTGGCCATTCTCATCCACCCAGACTTCATCACGCTTGTGACGAGTTTTACTGGTTGAAGCCATCTCTGTGGGCTTCTCTGCCGTGCCGCCGGCAGTTGCAGAGGCGGCCTGTTGGACTGGTTCAGCATTGGTCGGCGTGTCGGTGGAAGCTTCCGGAGTCGCAGAGCTTCCTCCACAGCCGCTCAGCATCAGGCTGCCGGCACAGGCCAATACAACAGGAGACATCTCTGTGAGAATTCTTCGGAACGTCGTTCTCAAAAACATATAGCCGTCCACTCGAATGGTATTTGTCTGCAGGCGGGAACTGTACACAGTATAGAGGGACGGCGGCAGGCTGTCAGCAGAAAAGCCCCGCCTGGCTTCAACCCCGTGGGATCCGGTCCCCAACGGCCAGAGAAGGAAAGGAATCGTCAATACCGAGGGGCGGTTCAGGAGCTTGTTAAAAAAGGTGTCTGAAACACTTAGGTATCTTCTGTCCGCTGAGTTTCCTTGCCTCATCAACAGGTCCTGACATCTCTTCCCGCGCGCTGACAGGCCTTTGCCGGGCGTACTGAAGGATAATTTGGACTTCGAAGGAATTACAAAACATTGTCAGCATCGAATTGTCAAGTTTGCAATTCTTCGGCAGACACGAAGTCGGTCAAAGCAGAATCTGCGGTTCAGCAAGGCGGCGAGGGAAAAGACTCAGCAGAATCATCCGCAAAAAGCGGGAAACCCACTAAACTCGATTTGTCGTCTTTGCTTTGGCACTTCAATTGCTTATCAACTTCCTTGTTCTCAACTGGTGTGACTGCCATCATGATAGCACCAACTCAGATGTTCATTCACGCCGGAATTCATCTTCCTTCATTTTCATGATCTCCATCTGCGAATACTCGAACAGATTTTTTGACTCGGAGTTACTCACAGAATTCTTCTGGCTGTCTCGGAAGACAGACTGGTGGAAGCTGCTGCAACTGCCGGATATCTCGTGGCTTCCGCTTCTGATTGCGGCGGCCAGTTTGATCGTAGTGGTTTGGGCGATTGTTCACGTGGTATCACGAGTAAACGAAGATGTTGATCCTGCCGAAGCGGATCGGGAGATGCTCCTGGCTCTCAACGATTTGCGACGTGAGGGTGACCTAACCGAGGACGAATTCCGATCCATCAAGGGACAAATTACAGGCCGACTTCACGCGACCTGGGGTGACAAAAAGAGAACGGGGACTTCAGCAAAAACTGCAGCCTCGATCATGAGCTCAAAAGTTGATTCTTTCTCTTCGGAGACTGACTCAGCAGCAGGGCAAAATCAAGACACAGAAGAAGGGTCTTCCGAGACGTCAGAACCCGACCAACCGGAAACCTTGACCAATCCGACAAATGTTCCCAAGCCTTCACAGAATACCACGGATCTGGCCGAACGCCGGATGCCATCGGAATCCGAAAAAGGTGAGGGGACAAATGACACAGATCAAATGACGAAAAACAGGGATCCACACATCCCGGAGAATTGAAGTTGCGGGCCCTGTCGAGGATGACAGACTGTAACAGGATTCAACTTCGAGAGAGTGAGATCTATAAACGACAAGAGACACGGTTGGCAGGGACGCCGACGACCCGGAGCGACCACCTGCGAACCGTATGCGTGGTTCATACTCAGCCTTCCGACTTTTGACTCCACAGTCATGATGGGCCGTATGAAACGCGTGACAGAAAATCCAAAGGGATAACAATGGCATCAGGTAAGGAATTTGGTTCAGGCAAGACCGCACAGCAGGGCAAGAGAAATGCCAACTGTTCATTTTGTCGAAAGAACTACCGGGAAGTCGGACCTCTGGTAGAGGGGCCCGAAGACGTCTATATCTGCGGTGAATGTATCGAGCTGTGCCAGTCGATTCTCGACCAGGAACGCCGCCGCCGCGGATCATCGAAGAAGCTCTTCAATCGCGTCCCAACCCCGCGAGAAATTGTGAAGGAGCTGGATCAGTACGTCATCGGGCAGGACAAGTCCAAGAAGTTGTTGTCCGTCGCAGTGCATAGCCACTACAAGCGACTGATGCACAACCTGGAAATCGGGACTGAAGACGTTGAGATTGAAAAGTCCAACATCCTTCTGATCGGCCCGACGGGTTCAGGCAAGACTTTGCTGGCCAAGACGCTCGCGAAGTCGCTGCAGGTGCCATTTGCCATTGGCGACGCAACGACTCTGACCGAAGCTGGCTACGTCGGTGAAGACGTGGAAAACCTGCTGCTCAAGTTATTGCATGCAGCCGACTTCGACATCGAAGCGGCTCAGCGCGGCATCATCTTCATCGACGAAATCGACAAGATTGGCAAGACAAGTCAGAACGTCAGCATTACTCGCGATGTGTCGGGCGAAGGCGTTCAGCAGGCTCTGTTGAAGATGCTTGAAGGCACTGTGGCCAACGTGCCTCCTCAGGGCGGACGCAAGCACCCGGAACAGCAATACATCCAGATCGACACGACCAACATCCTGTTCATCTGCGGGGGAACATTCGTCGGTCTGGAAGACATTGTGGCTCGCCGTATGGGCAAGAAGGTCATCGGCTTCGGTAACAACAACGAAACGCACGAAGAACGAGCCCGTGAAGAACTGCTGAGCAATGCCACTGTTGAAGACGTGATGGAATTCGGTCTGATCCCGGAATTGCTCGGACGACTGCCGGTCATCGGAACATTGGCTCCTCTGCACGAAGAAGCTCTGGTACAGGTTCTGACCGAGCCACGCAATGCACTGGTTCGACAGTACAAGAAGATGTTCGAGATGGAAGAATGCAGTCTCGAATTCACCGAAGGGGCTCTGCGAGAAATTGCCAAGCTGGCTCGATCAAGAGAAACGGGTGCTCGTGGTCTTCGCAGCATTCTTGAACAGGTCATGTTTGAGCTGATGTTCGAACTGCCCGAACTGGAACGTGGTCAAAAGTTCGTGATCACAGAGGAAATTGTGCGAGGCGACCGCAAGAGCATTCATCGCGGAGACTCAGCCGCAGCGTAAAGATGCAGGCCGAGCGAATAACAATCTGATTCAAATTCGAGCCGGGCTTGTCCCGGCTCGTTTTGTTTGCGGCCGGTGAAGAAATGCCCTCGTGGCGGCCCAATCCTGAATCCACACCACGCAGGCGATTTGTCGAATGGATCGTGGTCTGTCCCGTAGTGCTGCCTTCAGCCGGTTTTGATCCTCGATCGCAACAAAAAAGCCCCGCTGCCGGGCTAAGATTGATCATTGAACGAAAGCGTTATGGGAAAAAAGATCGCCAGTGTTTTTTTTATCATTTTTTGCCCCAAAACTGCTTATTTCTGAAACGCAGCTCGGACGGTGCGTGCCGGGATTTCTGAGCATAACCTTGCAGCGGGCCGTTGAACAGAAAAGCCGACTGAAGTCGGCACTAAGGCAGCGGCAAAGAAATAAGAGACCAGCTCGGCGAGCGGCCCGGTGTGAACCGGCCGGTAGAATGGCATACCGGTCGGCTAACGCCAACCGCTCGCCATAAGTTGGTGGGTAGGTTATTTGTTCGCTGGTGCGTAAGAACGAACGCTGTCAGGGGACTTGATTCCTGGAAAGAACGCGGGCCGTTGTCGATCGCGGCGCGGTCGGACAAGAATGTCCAACCCACAGGGTGTAGAGAACTCAGAACTCGCCTGGTTTTCCATCATGCACATTGTGGCGATTCATGAGCTGTTGCAGCACAACCGAGGCAATCTGACGACTCATGGCTTTCGCACTGCCGTCAGCGTAGACGAAATTGACGTTATACGAATGGTTGCTGCTAAACGTTCCCACTCTGAGTTGTTGCTGTAATAAACTCTGTTGAACGTCTTCATCGGTCATGTTGGCGTATTGGCCGGCGAGTGCGACTTCCTGCACGTTCATGCTGGTCGAATTCCCCAGACTGTCGCCATTCCTCAGAGTTGCTCGATCGCCGTGGAACCATGTCAAGCTGTCGCCTGCAATCTTGAGCTCTCCTGCCAGCAATGTTGTTGTGGCGCCGTCAGGAATGGTGTCCAGCGATTCTGAACTGTTCAGATACAACAATCCATTACTGTCGACATCAATCGGTTTCTCCACACTGTGATGGACGCCCGCGTAGCTGCTCTTGCCAGTGCTTGAAGTGGGATCCGACGGACATATCAAGCCCGGAACCTTGGCGACAGAAAGCGGTGACAGCGTCGGCAACTCCGGCGGCCCCTGCTTTGGGTCATACAGAGACTGAAACCCGACATCCGACATCCTCATCTCACCATCGGATGATTCTTCCGGCACAGCTTCAGATCGACTGTCAGCGGCGATTAACTTGGGTTCCTGACCTGTGGCCATAGCCTGCTGATACTCATTCCACCTCTGCAGATTCTGCAAATAATCCGCTCGAACCTGAGGTTCACTGAATGACAATCGAGGAATGTTGAAGTCGATTTGGTGAAACACGCCTTCCTGTCCGAGAAACGGCAGCAGTTGCGGAATCCAGCCAACACGATAGCCCGGATCCGTCGCTGCCGGAGTTTTTGCATCGCTGCCTGTTTCAATGCTGCGGATCGGTCCCACAGGATTAACACAGCCCGGAGGCAGAACCGAATGTTGGTGATGATAATTGCGAAATGCGACGCCGATCTGCATCAGGTTATTCAGACACTGCGCCTTCCTCGCGGCCTCTCGTGCCTGCTGCATGGCTGGCAACAGCAGGGCAATCAGGATGGCTACGATTGCAATCACCACCAGAAGTTCCAGCAGCGTAAACCCACGCTGGCGATAACGAAGACCTCGTCGATCGAGCATCTCTAAAACTCCTCCAGTGCCGAAAGGTCTTCGCGATTGCCCAGATGGGAATATGTCTTGAGATCGATATTCTCGCTCAGAAAACGTACGGAGCCGTCCGCAAACACGAACTGAGCACCTCCCGTATGCTGGCTGCTGTATCCGCTTGTCGCAGTATCCGAAGGTGCCTGCAGAGGAGCAATTGGGCCGCCTCGAGTTGTCCTCGGGCCGCCGATATCCCAGCCTGCATTGATCGCCACGCCGGTGTTTCGAAGCGTGGCCATGGTGCCTGACATCCAGCCCAGATCCTTGAAGCCCATTGGGATAATCTTTTCGCCTGCCAGAATCGTGTTGGAGGCCCCGTCACGGATCTCCTGGTAACCAACTCCACTGTTCAGGAACAGCAGACCGTTATTGTTCATGTCAATCGCTACGTCATCGCCGCCAAAACATCCGGCATAGCTCGAAGACCCGGCCGATTGTCGGTTGTCGGACGGACACTGAAATATGGCAATCGGTGCCACGCGAGCTCCGGTATTCGCCGCGGCGTACACGCTTTCGTTGAAGTTGATCATGCCGAACAGTGATGCCTGCTCCATGGCGGGAAGCAGTTGAGCAAGCCAGCTCATATGATAGCCCTCTTCAAGATTGCGAATCGGGCCGGTCAGGTTCACCGTCCCTGACGGCATGATTTCAAAAGCCATCTCATAGTTATGCATGGCGATGCCAAGCTGCATCAGATTGTTTTTGCACTGCGTTCGTCGAGCTGCCTCGCGAGCCTGCTGCACGGCCGGCAATAATAACGCGATCAGAATCGCGATGATGGCGATGACAACCAGCAGCTCAATCAATGTGAAGCCGCGTCGAAAGTACGAACGGCGGCCACTGGTCAATCTTGCGGCGGACGAAAGAGCGTTCGAGGCAACAGGTGATTTTTCCGGACCGTTGTCCTGCAAGGCATTTATGTTCATGGAGTCAATTTCCTGGTTCGTGTGACCTGAAAAGGAATTTCATTATTGGCCGGATAGCGTGAAACCACCGTGCAGGTTCCATCCTGAACTGTGATCATCACCTCGGCCGAATTTGTCTGATGAATCATGCCCGCCGGAACTTTCCACGTCGTTCCAGTCCACGCCGGATCCGCTGCATGGGAATTCGCTGCCAGTTTGAGCCCCGCTTCAGCCAGCTTTTCTGTTTGCAAATGCAGCACCTGTTGACGTGAATGCCGACGATCACTCAAAGCGCGTCTGACCTGCTGAGCAATCAGCCCGGCCAGAATCATGAGCACGACCAACGCGACAATCGTGACGGCTCCGCGACGTGACTGCCCAGCCATGCCAGACGAAATCTTCTTCATGGCGTGACCCCTCGCAGAAGAATCTCCACAACTCCCGGCTTAGCGATCGCCGAGTTCACCGGCGGGTTTGTCACCTCGACCGGCTTCTGCAGATTTGAACCACCATGTCCCGCCGCCGGATACTTCACAAACGCCGATGGTTCCACAATTCTCACCACGACAAGGCCGTTCTCGTCCTGCTGAAAAAGGACCTGACTGCCCGCCGGGAATACAAATCGATCGGCCGCAGTCTTCGTGTCACCCTGTCGAACCACTCGATTCAGGATGCCTCGATCTGTACTCCACGTGACAACGGTTTGATCCAACTTCGTCGCAGTCAGGATCTCTGCAGACTCCGCTTTCAAGCTTCCCGCGTTCGCATCGTCCCGTAACTGGTGCTCGGCTCTCAACAGCGAAGTCAGGAACATTGCTTCACGTCGATCGGTCGTGTCCGCCTTCAGGATGGTATGCAGCACCGTCCCCGCCAGCGTCAGCAATGCCGAAGCCATCGTCAGGTAGATCATGGTCATGTGAAACAGTGATCCGCGCCGCTGGACTTGCCGCGCATTGCGAATCGTTTTGATCAACGAGTGATCCATAAGTTCTCGACGTTTCATGGCGTGGCCTCCGCGGTCTTTCGCCAGATCACGACTGACACTTTTTGCTCCGGCATCGATTCCATCAGCGGCTGGCGAATCGTCAGTCTCAGTGGCTGAAGCGTCTTAGCGTCTTCAGAAACCGGCAACAGTTCTGCTTCCAGAACTGCCTGTTGATAACGCTCCTGAAACCACGAGGTGATCTTCGGCAGGGCCGCAGGATCCACCGACTCCCGCAGCAGCTCTTCAACGTTATTCAATTCGACCATGGCCAGCGTTTCAAAGCGTTGAGCCATCCGCTGTCGGCGCACGGCGGTCATGGCCGGAACCAGCATCGCAATGGCTGCTCCCAGAATGATGGCACCGACAATCGCCTCGATGATCAGCATCCCGCGGCGAGTGCATTGCCTGTGTAAATATAATTGAGTCTTCTGCATGAGTCAGAAATCCAGAGCGTCGTCTCAGCTCAAATGCGTCGTATCAGCTCAAATCATTTAGCAGCTTGATCAGCGGAGCAAAGAAAGCTACACAAACAAACATTACGGTTAAGCCCAGTACCATCATCATCATCGGGGCAAGTATCGTCGGAATTCTTCGCCAGATCCTTGCCCGGCGAGCTTCAATCGCTTCCGCCAGATGTCGCAGTCCCCAGTCCAGGTGTCGAGTCTTCAAGGCCGAATTCAAAAACGCCGCTTCGCGAGTTCTCAGCAGTCGTGTCGCTTGTAAAGCCTCGATCGTATCTTCGCCATTCATAACGCGATGTCGCAGACCACTGATTCGCTCCGCCGCGCGACCCGGAGGCATATCCATCATGATGGAATCAAGAGCAGCCCCCAGCGGTTGTCCGGTCGCCGCAGAAAGACTCAATTGTCGCAACACGCCCGGCACCCAGTACCTGGGCCAATGTTCCATCAGTCGGTGATAGCCATGGATCAGCTTGCTGCGACTCGACGAGTACGTCCACCACAGACCGATACACGCACAACCAGTCAGCGGCAGAATAAAGAGATACCAGGTGGAAAACATGGCATCGGTGACGCTGATCAGGGCCATTGTGACAGGAGGAAGTTCGATTCCAAAGCCAATAAAGATCTCTTTGAACTTCGGCACAATAAACAACATCAGGAACGAAACCACACAAAACATCACCGTGCCGATGCTGAACGTCATCAACAGCAATGTCTCCAGCGTCACCGCACCGCCGCTGGCTGTTTGCACCGACTGACTGATCCGTTTCGCTTCATCGACAAGCACATCGGCCAGTGTTCCGGTACTTTCGGCGGTGCGAATTGCCGACACCGTTTGTTCCGGAAGCAGATCCCGAACCATCGTCATCGACGCGGCCAGTGAATGCCCCTGCTCCATCAGCAGTCGGAGTTGCCCGATTTTAGTGGCCCAGTCGCCGCTGCTTTCCGCTTCATGGGCTCGCAGGCTATGCAGAAGCGTTTCGCCATGACCGATTCCACCGGCCAGCAACATCAGAAGCGATGTTTGCCGCAGAGGTTCGGATTGGTGAGTCATGAAGAGCCACATTTGAATATGGTTCATGGCAGCCACCACACGATCATCGAAAGATCATTCAACAACTTGATCAGCGGCAAGAATAACGCGATCACCATAAAGCCGACGATCAGCCCTGCACTGATCACGACCAGCATCTGAAACAAGACGGCGATAAACGATCCATTTCCGGATGCGGCCTGCTCCAATGCCGATGCGTAACTTTGAAAAGCCTGCGCCGTCTCCTGGCGAGCTGCTTCGGAGTTCTTACTGCCGGACACGTGAAACAGCATGGACAGAGGCAGTCCGGAAAGTTGTCGAGTATAGGCCAGTTCGGGTGTGCCTGTTTCGATAACCTCGGCGATTTTTTTGCCGCTTTCTGCCACCGAACTGAAACCGCTGGCCTGTGCAGCAATGGCAATCGCATCCGCCGGGCCAACTCGATTACGGACCAGTACACCCAGAATGCGAGCCACTCGAGCCTGCATCAACCAGCGAACCGAAAGGCCCAAACCAGGAACGCTTTCCCAGAGTTCAGCGGTCTTCGGCAGCACCAGGAGAACATGCAGCAGCACGAGCCCGCCGAACATCAAAGTTGCCATCGTGAACAACCCGGGAAGTCCCGCTATTCCAGCCAGGTCACTCAGGTTGATAAACAGCTTTGTGATCCCGGGCAACTCCACGCCGAACCCAAGGAAAATGTCCTTAAACTGTACTACGATCGAAATCAGCAGGACATGCATACCCATCAGCAGCAGTGTTAGTGCAATCAGGGGGCTCAGAAACATCGCCGCAAAGTGATGAGATTTCAGCCGCATGCCACTTAGTGTTGGAACCAGCTCCGCAATCGCCGTTGCCTTTGTCTGTGAACTCAATTGAGAATCCATAATGGTGCTCAATTCACCGGGCAACATCCCCAGCCCGGTGAACGATCCATGTTGACCTCGTTCCAGTTGATCCGCCATTCGCAGCAGCATGCGGCGAGGTCGATTAACAAACCAGAACCACGAAACCGCCCAAAGCAGCACCACCAGCATCGGCAAAAGCCCCGCACTGATGACCAGCCCCGGACGACCTTCCGGGATAAGAATTGTCAGCAACATCATCACGACAGAAGCAAATACGCTGGAAACCATCAGCCACGGCATGGACATCAGCACGGGATGCTCAAAGGGTTCCGCCGCGATCGCTCGCACGGCGACATGAGCCGGCATGTCCGTCAGCAAGGCTTCTCGCAGCCGATCGCCAATCCGCAATTGCAGCATCCGCGGCAATTCCTGTCGCTGCCCTGCGACAGCCGAACTGATCGAAAGCTCGGTCGCGTTCACCAGCGTCATGTTGCGAGACTGCAGATAGCTCTGCAGAACGTTCTGATCATCGGCGTCAAAGACACCGAAAATCGAAACGCCTGTCGGCAAAACAGCCTGGTACTTAAACGTTGGCATACAACCTACATTCCGATGTTTCGATAGAGTTCAGTCACCGGCCAGAACACCATAATCGCATAGGTCAGTACACAACCTCCGCCAATCACAATAAACAGCATCACGGGCATCAACAGCTTCAGCCACGCCAGATTACGATCCAGACGAGTTCGATAGAACTCGGCAACTGATCGAAGTCGATGCACCATGCGGGCTTCGTCGTGTTCCACCTGCTGCAGACACACACTCAGCAAAGACGGCAGGCGATATCGCGACGTCTGCAACATTGTGGGGTCGTGAGCCATCGAGCCGCCCGCCTCAATCTTCTTCGCGATATCACGACAGGCCATTTCGAGCCGATAATTTCCGGTTGCTCCACCGGCCAGTTTAAGAGAATCCTGCAAGGGCAATCCACGCTCCGTCAGCAGCGACAGCATTCTGGACAAGGTATAGCTCTGCAGGTCACGCACGAGGCCATACACTCCGGGCAGAAGCAGCAACAGTCGCTCCGGCCCTTTGAACGCCATCGCGGCAGCTCGCCCGGAAGCCGACCAGATCAACAGCAGCACCATTCCTGCCAGCGGAATCAACAGAGTCCACCATGGCATATCACGGTTCCACTCCAGCAGTTTCCAAAGCAGCCAATGAGTTTTCACGTCCCAGTAAACGAACGTGTCCAGAAACTTCTGCAGCACATGCTGAAGAATCACGATCACCAGCACGCAGGCCATCGCGACTATGGTCAAGGGATAAGCGGCAGCCTGCAGAAGTCGACTACGCAGGCTAACGACATCCGTGGCGAAGTCACCCATCATCTCAATCGTCAGGCCCAGATCCCCGGAACGAACTCCTGCTCCCACCGCCGAGGCCAGCATGCGACCCGCACCCGCCGATTCTTTCTGCACGAGATCTTCCAGCGACTGCCCCTGATTCAGTCCATCAGAAATCGACTGAGTTAACTGTTGCAGACGCCGTCCACGCCCTCGGCCAGCATCGGCCAGAGTTTCCTCCAGCGGCATCCCGGCCCGGACGAGATGGCGAACCTCTTCCGAGAGATGCTGAATGTCTTCCAGTGTTAAAGCAGCCGTCATTTAAGCGATCCTAACACTCTCAACACCTCTTCATGACTGGTCAAACCTGCCGCGATGGCCTTGACCGCCGCCTGCAGCAGTGTCTCCATTCCCGCGGATTCCGCCAGCGTGGCCAACTGCCGCGCATCGGTTCTTTGCAGAATCGCTCGTGCGATCTCGGGCTGATCCGGGTCCAGCATTTCCGCCAGCACCATTCGTCCCGAATATCCCGTCGAGCCACAGTGACTGCAGGTGCTGCCCGGAGTCACCGCCAGTCCGGATTTGTCTGATCGATCAGAAAGTTTTTCACTTTTCTCAGCGATGCCGATCTCTGCAAGGCTTTGCATGCTGGGATCGCCGGGGCTGCAATGAGCACAACTGCGACGTAGAAGTCTTTGGCAAATCACGCTCCGTAGCCCGCTCCGCAGCAGGTATGGTTCGATTTGCATGTCCAGCAATCGAGTCAACGCTTCGCACGCACTGCCGGCATGGAACGTGGTGAGCACCAAATGCCCCGTCAACGCCGCCTGAAACGCAGCTTCGGCCGTCTGGGGATCTCGAATTTCCCCGACCAGAATCACGTCCGGATCCTGCCGCATCAACGAACGCAGCCCGGTCGCCAGATCAAAACCGGTTGACGGCCGAACCTGGGACTGAGTCGCCCCGTCGACGGCCACCTCAATCGGATCCTCCAGCGTCATAATGCAGCGAGCACCACGCGACTGAGCAATGATTTCACGCAGGCACGCATAAACTGTCGTTGTCTTGCCGCTGCCGGATGGGCCTGTCAGCAGGATGACGCCAGCAGTCGCATCAAGTTGTCGAGCCAGCGGGCTGAGTATGTTCCGAGGCAGCCCGAGTTGCGCCAGTTGCTGCAACTGGTCATTCTCCGCGAACATTCGAATCGCAGCTTTTTCGCCGTGCAACGTGGGGAATGTCGTCACGCGAACTTCGGTCGGACTGTATTCCCGTGCGACGCGTCCTTCCTGAGGAACATCGGTCCGATAAGTCAGCAGTCCGCTGATGACCTTGAGTCTCGCGATGATCCGAGCTGCCAGTTCTCGATCAAACCCGGCGATCGCATGCAGCACCCCGTCGACTCGCCATTGCATCATCAGAGCCGACTCGGATGGCACCAGATGCACATCGCTGGCTCGGCCTTTTCGAGCTTCACCAAGAATCAGCCGCACGATGTTCGGTACATAGTCGTCCGAAGTTGCTGAAAGGCCACCGAAGCCCGCAACGAAGGAAGAGGAAATAGAGGCTTGAGACATGGAAGTCCAGAAAGTCAGAGCAATCAAACGATGCCATTATGTCTCATTGTGAACGATCACCGATGATTCTCGCAATCGTCACAATGTTGCACATGAGCCGACCAGTGCATTCAAGGTGCGTTGAACTGTCTGGTACGCAAACTTGTCTAAGTGATTCTCGAGTTTCAGTCTTAATCGATTGTCTTCCACCCTTCAGTGGTTCCAGAAGGAGACATAGGTTACGTTCAGCCAGCGCCGGTTCCATTGCGGGCGATTTTCAACATGAAAACCCGGACACAGCGTCCCGGAAAGAAATCGCCCGCGACCATTCGCATGAGATTCAGGGACTGATTAAGCTACGTGACAGAACTTGATGACCGGCGTAAATTTTCAGAGGTACATCGCTTTGGCCAAGAATGTCTTTGGTGAAGATCTGGTGGTCTGTTCGGCGGACCCGCTGACCGGGTTTTTTCGTACCGGCAAATGCGAAACCTGTGGCGACGATCACGGCATGCACACCGTCTGCGCTGTGATGACCACGGAGTTCCTGCAGTTCTCGAAGCGTGCCGGAAACGATCTGTCGACGGCAGTGCCCGAGTATCGCTTTCCCGGACTCAAGGCCGGCGATCGCTGGTGCCTGTGTCTGCCCCGCTGGCTGGAAGCACTCGACGCCGGCATGGCTCCCAAGCTTGCTTTGCGAGCTACTCACATTTCAGCGATCGAGCACATCTCAATGGAGATTCTGCTGGAGTATGCGGTTGATGCGGATGGATATGTGTTGCCAACTTCAGAAGACGAAGACTGAGTTATTGGTTCACCCAGTTGCTGAAGGGCTTTCGCCTGAATTTCAAATTTGAAATCTCAAATATCCAATAATCATCAGCCATTCCCCATTCCCCGTTCACCGTCCCGGGAAACTCGCATCTTCTGGCTTGCATCAAGTGGCGCTTCAACTGGTGTGCCTGCGTTCGCGAAGGCTCACTTGTCACACCCTATGAAAAAACAATGAAATTTGTAGGGTGTGACAAGTTCGCGTTAGCGGACGCTGGCACACCGTATGGGGATGTTGTTTTGCACCAGTTCCTTAGCTGAACAGCGCCATGTTGCGCCAGATTCTCAAGCTTCAAGTGATGCTCTGCGAGCCAATCTGGTGAAGCGAGCTGAGGACTGGCGTTGGAGCAGTCTGCATCGGTGGTATTCCGGCACGGCCGACGAAAAAACCCTGCTGTCGGCATGGCCGCTGCGGCGATCAACAGGCTGGCTGGAACATGTCAATTCTTCTCAGACCGATGCAGAACTCACAGCACTCCGCCGCAGCGTCAATCGCGGCTCCCCGTTCGGAGACGAAACGTGGGCCACTTCCGCCACGAGGAAACTGGGCCTGGAAATCACGACTCGCTCCCAGGAAGGACCACAAATTCCAAAAAACGGTTCGTGACACCTTTTGACATCTTTTCTGACACCTTTTCTGACACCTTTTGACACCTTTGTTGCCCCTGACACCTTTGTTGCCCCGAAGAAAACGGCAGGGAAGGAAATACAGAAGTAAATGCAGGAGAGTCAATTTTTTTGAGGGAAACAATCACAGGAAGGAAACGCCCCCAATGCGCGCATCTAACCTGCTGAAAAAGGGGGCGACGAACGTGCTGTTCCCGATTTTGCTATTCGGCATCATGCAGCAGTTCAAGGACCTGGGTGCCCTTCTTGTCTTCGAATACAGCTCGCAATTCAAACCTGCGATCGCTTTCAGCCACTGCTTTCGCTGCCGTATGATTGCCCAGCACCACGAACTGAATGTTCGAATCGTATAGCAGTCCCAGTGTCGCGTCAGAACGCGGATCTGCTTTGATCGCGTTCTGCAAGCGAAAGTGTGATTCCGGAAAGAACCCTGAATATCCGTTGATCATCGGAATGTCATCAAGAACTGTATTCAACATCCAGCGGGTTGTTACATCAAAGTCGCGGACCGTGGCCCCCTGAACATAGGGTACAAGCAAAACTCCGTTACCGTTCTTCAAGTGAGCCTTCACATACGATTTCCACTCCGCAGAAAAGAAACTGGGGACACCAACCAACTGAATCTTCGGAGGCGGTATTTCAAACATTGTCAGGAGCGCCAGAAGCAATAAAACTCCGCCGCTGATCCATTGCCAACGCTGTCTGTTACGCAGTCGGAAACGACATTGGTTCCAGAGGCAGTCGAGGCCAACGCTGGAGATTGTGATCGTCGCAAGTTGAACGAAATAGGCGAAACGAAATACATTTCGAACCTGGGAAATTCCGGGGACATACTGGCTGAGTGTTTTCCAGGGGTTCCAGTGACCGATCTGAAGATTGGTGCCGAGCGAAAGCAGGAACGCGACACTCGCAACAGCAAGAAGGAACCAGACTCCCATGGCGTTGGTTCTGAAGCCAGGTAATAGCACAATTAAAATCGTACACACAGCAAGTGCCGTTCGCGTCCAGCCAGGAGACATTTGCCAGCGACCCTCTGTCGCGATCAGATGGAACTTGACGGCGGCTGTATTGGGTGCGATCAGATAATCCGCCGGCGTGATTGACAACTGTGCGACAAGCGTGTCACTTCGTTCAAATTCGTGCTCCCGCATGACACGATTGATTGGCAGTAGCAGCGGTATCAAGAGTCCGAGAGTGATCAGCAAAGCAACCGCAGCCCCGGGAAGCCATCGCAAAAAGTACCGCCACGGAACAATCAATGGTCCCGTTGCGGCCAAGAGGAGAGTCAGAAAAATCCCGTGATGTACTGAGACTGCAAACACTGCCACGAATGCCGCACCCGCCTCAATGCCACGAAGAATTACATCTCGAATTCGGCGACCGGTTTGCTGCGGCCATTCATGCAAAAGAATCGGAGTCGCAGCCTCGCGAAGTCGGAGGATTGCGGCCAAAGTCCACAGAATTCCCCAGACAGGAATTAATTGCAGAACATCGATTTGCAGATGAATGACAGGAAGCTGGATAATACCAATCCCGGAGACTACGGAGCTCATCCAGCGGGTATTCAATGTGCGCATCAGATATACGGTGAACAGACCATTCAGCGTCAGTGAAAACAGCAGATAAACGTTGTACGCAAGCGCTGGAGATCGCAACCACCAGATTGCCGGGGCAACAATGAGAGTCGCGGGCTGCGGTTCACTTAGTGCAAACGTTCCTTTGTGAGGGTGAAAAATGGGTGCGTCCCAGTACCCCTTCATTCCTCGCGCGGCGCAGTGTGCATTCCACGCAATTGTCCAGGCGTTGAAGAGAGGAACCGTGGCGATTCCATGTTCAGACGTCGGGATCTGAGTTTCCATCGCTCCTGGCATCGGCCACACCGCCCAGACGGAGACAGTCAGGAACAACGCCGCAAGTACTACCAGTCGGAGGAATCGACCGCGCGAGCCAGTTTGCAGCCATACGGCAGCGAGTCTCGTTAGACATCGGACAATTACAGCACAGCAAAACTTCATGATTGAATCTGCAGGTACGAGTTTTACCAACTGCATGTGCTCCGATGAACACTCAATTATTGTGGCGAAGTGAACGCGGTAGCACGGCCCTCAATGACAATAACCCGATTGGGCACAGCGATATTATGAAATTGCTGGATTTCCCCTGATGGCCAGGAAATCGATATTACGTCTGCAAAGTCAGTTCCTGCGATCCCGAACGTGATGAGCTTTTCGTTACTGCACTGATAGCCATCTCCCGCCGTCAGCTGCTGGACCTGTCGATGTTTACCTGCCTGACAAGTGACCGACGCACAGATGGCTCCGCGATTGCTTTTCAGCGAAATCAGACGAAGTTGCAATGACTTTCCAGAAGATTGACTTGTGTTTGTGAGGACAAGAGATGGCTCCAACAGATTTCCGAGAACAAGGTCTGGTTTTCCATCGACATTCCAGTCCGTTTTGGCAACTGCTCGCCCAAGATGATTCCTCTGGAAATACGGACCGAGATCGTCTGACTGCAGGACTCTAAACAGTCGGTCCCGCATCGTAAAAAGCTGTGCCGGCATTTTGAAGGGTTTGCCCTGTCGCTCGAGGTCATCAACGTGACCGTTAGAGACAAACATCTCGGGATTGCCGTCGAGGTTTGCATCCAGAAACTGTACGCCGAATCCAAGAACGCCTGCCGATGCTTTCTCCAGCCCCGATTCCGATCGCTCATCCCGAAATGCTGACTCTCCCAGACTTTGATAAAAAGCCGAACCTTCGTTCAGAAAGTTCGTCACCACAAGATCCGAATGGCCGTCCCCATCCGCGTCTCCAAGGGCAATGCCCATTGACCCCTCCGGTTTTCCCTGGTAGCTGACTGCAACTCCCGATGTGAACGCGGTGTCGGTCCAGATGTCATTGTTTGCTTCTCTGATTAACAATGAGTTGGGTGTGGTGTCATTTGCCACATAAATTCCGGGGCTGCCGCTCTCTCCGGGAGAAAAAACCAGGACACCCAGTCCCTTGCCTTCCGCGACCGAAGCAGGCAGAAGATTTGATGAATCTACGAAACCACCAACACCGTCGTTTAACAGCAAGTAATCCATCTCAGCCATGAAGGCCGTTGGCTGGCAAACTCGACTGGTTCTTTCACTATCCATGCACACTCGCTCGAATACGTCGGCTCCACTCAAGTAGCCTGCCAAATAGATGTCCGGAAAAGAATCCTCGTTGAGATCCGCGATCGCACAACTCGTAAGCCATGGCTCTTCAGGAGTGCGAGGGATGACAGACTGTCCTGTTTCCTGAAAAGTTCCGTCACCGAGATTTCGCCATAGCTTCGCGCCTCCAATGCTGGCAATGACGACGTCCGGCAAACCATCCTGATCAATATCGCCAATGGCAACTCCCTGACCAAAGTCAGTGCTGCCAAAGGATGCCACCTGTGAAACCTCACGAAAAGATTCGCCTTGTAAGTTTCTGAATAACGCGTCACTCTGATTGTCTGGTGTGCCGCGACGGTACCAGTCACCGCCCTGCGAAAAAACAATTTCGGGATATCCGTCGCCATCCAGGTCGTCGCAACCAACTCCTCCTCCACCAAACTCAAGCATCCGTTGCTTCAACTCACCTCCGTTGACATACGTGAAATTCAGCCCTAATTCAGCCGACGTCGCAGAGAATGAAATGCCTGTCGCGATTGGTTCATTGAGATCAGACGCAGTGCCGGGATGTTTCAGTGTTGAATTCGGTCCCCACCTGACAATATCCTCGATTTCATATCGATTGAGTGACACAACAAACGCCGGATTCACAGACTCCGGGACCAGGGCTGGCGGCAAGGCTGCGGTCTCTTTGGCCAGTCGCACACTCAGCTGTCGTAAAACAGCATTCTCTGGAAAGCGTTGCACGGCCAATTGAGCCCATCCGTACGCTTCTAACAATCGTCCGCATCTTTGATAGGCAGCGATCAATTCCAGCGTAGATTCAGGCGAAGCCTGACCGGAAGAAAACAGTACAGCATCCTGCGCATCGTAGAGCTGACGAATGGTCTCCATTTGATCAACGTACAATTTTGCCGAGTCTGAATCTCCCGCAGCAAACAGCAATTGTGAAATCTGATGGCAGAGGTTTCGTGAATCTGGCTGCGACTTTGCGGCGGAGAGGAACAGATTCAAAGCCTTCGTTCGGTGCCCATTCCGCAATTCCACGAACCCGATCAGCGTCTGGATTTCTGCGGATGACATCGCATCGGGCGGCAGATTGCGACGCCAATCATTCAACTTTTCATGCTGTTGTAATTGCAGCAGGTAGCGACCAAGTTCAGAATGAGCGGTCACTGACTGCGGAGACTTCTCAACGGCCCTCTGACACAACGTGACTGCTTCATCCGTTTGCTGCCTAAGATCCGCCAGTCTTGCAAGTCCGAGCAGCGGGCCGGCAGAATCCGGGGCTGCCTGATGTGCCCGGGTCAGAAGTTCTTCATCATTGATCGCACCGGATTCTCTGGCCGGCACCATCAGGAGATCCGAAGCTTGCTGCAATTGAACAAGCCGTAGTATCAATGGAATCGCCTCGCTGCGCCGCCCGCACACTGACAAAAGTCGAGCCAACCCGTCATTGGCAGCGGCATTCACAGGGTTCTGGCGAAGCACGGCACGGTAGGCCTGCTCAGCCTCGTCAAACAGATACAGATGATAGTGAAGAATCTCAGCGATAAGCAGTCGGGAATCAATACCGGCTGCACTATCCAGATCGATCAGATGCAGGTCACGTACGGCTTCGGTGTATTGCTTTAGACGTGCATGACTGCGACCAGAAATCCACAGCGCGTCTGGATTCTCGGGCTCACGCTGCAATATACTTTCAGTGCTTAGAAGGGCTGCTTCAAATTCAGCGCGTTGCCAGGACCTGCGAGCGTCTTGAAGCAGCTGATCGATTGGTACGGATGATTTTGGCCAGGCAAAGAAAGCAGAGATTAAAATCAGGACCGCGAAAAACATCCATCTGACGGCCGGCGATATTCGAAAACCATTTTGAACTTTCGTTTTTGCCATAAAGCTTACCGGCCAGCTGGAGGAAAGATCTTCGCTCCATTGAATTCATACACATCCCGGTTTTTCCACAGCACCCCTTGTGTTTTACCTTCGACAATTTCAAGAGTGCAATCGACGCCGGGGGTTTCAATAAGCGTCTCCGCACCGGATGGCCAATGCACGCGAACGGACTTGACATCCACGCTTGAACCAAGTCCAAACTGCAAAACACGTTCATTTGACGCGTGATATCCATTGCCGGCTAGGAGCTGCCGAGTCCAGTGTTGCTGATCTGTGCGAACCTCAACCCGTGTAAAGAATGCATCACGGGAACTCGTCGTGGCATGAACCCGGATGTTGATGAAATGCCCGGCGTTTTCTGTTGTGTTTGTGACTACAGAAGCGAGGGTCCCGATATTGGACACTGCAAAATCCGTCAGTCCATCCTGATTCCAGTCCAGTGTGGCGAGGCCACGGCCCAAAAATTTTTCTTCAAAATAGTCACCGCCCTGTTCGGAGCCGACTTCCTGAAACTGCGTGTCCCCCAAATTGCGGAACAACTGAGGGCGCATGTGATACTCGCCGTCCTCATCGCGGTAGTCTTCAACATGGCCATTCGCGACGACGAGATCCAGATCGGAGTCAAGATCGCCGTCAAGGAACTGAGTCCCCCAACCCACAAAGGGAATGCCTGCAGCATCCAGCCCCGCCGTCCTGGACATGTCCTGAAAGAGAGATTCAGAAAGTTGCAGGTAAAGAGTATTCGCCTCGTCCTTGAAGTTCGTGACGAAGAAGTCGATCAACCCGTTGTTGTCCAAATCGTCCGCCGCGATTCCCATCGCCGCTGTCAGCAGCCCGTCGCCACTGTAACCAAGCCCGGTCTGAAAAGCTGAATCCGTCAGGCGTGGCCTGCCGGATTCAGCTTGTGTCAGGGACAACAGAAATTTCGGGGTCTGATCGTTTGCGACAAAGATCGAAGGGAATTCGTCTTCAGGATTGCGGAAGACGATCAGCCCGAGTCCCTTGGATTCAGTGACAGGAGTTGAGGCCGAAATGGTGTTGAAGCTGCCATCGCCATTGCTGAAATGGACCTGATCCGAAGTTCCGTTGAATGCCGACGGCGAACATGCACGGCCGCTGCAGATTCGAGTGAAAGCATCCGCACCGGACACGTAGTTAATCTCAATCAGATCCGGCTGTCCGTCATTATCAATGTCTGCGATGGCGCAACTGGATGTCCAATGCGCCAGCGATTCCTTCGGCAACGGAACTGACGTGAAGGTTCCGTCGCCGTTGCTGAGCAGCAACGAGTTCTGGCCAATGTTGGCCACGTAAAGATCATCAAAACCGTCGTTGTTCAAGTCGCCAGCGGCACAACTTTGTCCAAATCCCCGCTCATCGATCTCGGTCAACGTCGTGATGTCCTGAAATGTCCGGCCAAATCGATTGCGGTAGATGCGATCGATCAACCCGTCGGTCAAAACCGGCGTGTTGCTGCCCGTCGGCCACTGTGCCCCCTGCACAAAATACAGGTCCTGCCAGCCGTCCTTGTCTACATCCACGACCGTCACGCCTCCCCCCGTTTGCTCCTGCATGCGTGCACCTTTTGTGGAATCATCAGCCGCATTCTGGTAGACGAAATCAATCCCGATTGCTGAATCTTTACGAAATTGCATCGTGGTGTCGGCAGTGGAGTCTGCAGCGGCACCCGGCTCCGGAATTCCGGTTGAAAGAATCTCTGTGTATTCAGGAAACGAGCTGAGATCACACTTCATCGCCAGGTTCCTGTCTGCCAGCATCATCGGAAGCTGATCATTCAGCAAAGGGGCGAGCCGTTGCAGAAACTCTGACGGCCATTCGGACTGCGGGAAATTCTTCCGCGACAGTTGAGCCCATGCGCAGGTTTCCCAGACCCGTCCCATGCGATCCAGCGTCTGCACGATCTGCTGCATGATCACTTCGTTCCGGCCTTCAGACTGAAGTGCATGCATCAGCGCCTGAGTCAGACTGAACAACTGCCGAGATTGCTCCGCAAAGCCTTCTGCGTTTGCGTGGTGCAATTCCGCAAGAATTCGTCCCAGCTGATAATTCGCTCGCCGATGAATCGGTGAAATCCGGAGCACCTCCCAAAAGCATCGTGCGGCCATCTTCTGATGTCCCAGCAACTGAGCTCGCACGCCCCTGGCGTACCAGATGTCGGGCCACTCATCCGCATCCGAGGGCAGTTTTGCATGCCAGTCGTCGAATCGATTGCTGCGCTCGCTTGCCAGGAGTTCTCCCAGCAGTGCCTGAGCGGTCATGAGCCCGTGGTCCTCCTGAATGATCTTCTGAAGCTCCCGCACTGCAACTGCGGGTTCGCCATTTTGCGAAGCGATCCACGCCAGCCCCAGACGAACATTGAGATCATCGGGACAGGACTGCCGGCATTTCTTCAGATAACCTTCTTCATCGACGGGACGTTCGAGATCTGCCAATAATGCGAGTTCCTCAACTGTGGCACCACCACTGCGCAGCACGATCTCCAGATGCGGGCGAGATTCCCAGCGGCGGGCCGATGCGGCATAAAGAAATGCGACTCTGGTGTGAGTGGCCACATTCATCGGTTCTGATTTCAGAACCCGTTCGAAGGCCTCAAATGCCGACGAAATGTCACCAGTGTGAATCAGGACGTTGGCGAGCGAGAATTGAGCGAGGACCGACTTTTCCGAATCGTCCACCGGAATCGCACGATAGTACCGAACAGCGTCATCGAGACGTTGAAGCTTTGTCGCGGCCTCACCTGCAATCAGCATCGCATCGGTAAAGACCGGATCCGAAGCAGGGATTGAATTCACCAGCCGCTCTACATCGGCAAAGCGTTTGTCCCTTAAAGCCGTCCTTGCCTGTCTCAGGAGTTCTTCGACAGGCGTTTCGTCTTGCCGCAGGACAAGAAAAAGCCCCGAAATTCCGATCAGGAATCCCAGGGCTGCGATGATCAAAAGACTCCGTCGCACAAGTCGCTGCCTGTTGATTTAAATTTTTGGTCCCGCTTTCGGGCGGCTTTTGGGGCAAAACAGCCAGCGAATTCCGGCTGAAACCCGGACTACGAGAGAAATGTTGGCCAAATCAATAAGCTATTGGTGCCATGTCAAACTTGCATTGATGCGGGTCACTGGCTCTAAGTGTTCTTCATCGGCAGGAAACACTGACGGAGCCAGTGGCACACGACGCATCATTCCATCACTGAGAGAGCACCAGCACCGACCTACTGAAGATCAAAGTTTAAGACATTCTCACCGGATGGTTTCACTTCTGCTGTCATGCCATTCCCCGGCTTTCCATACTTTGGATCGAGCGTAGCGCCAACGTCCTCGGTTTCTGCATCTGCAGCATTGTGTATTGGTGCTACATTTTTTCCAGATGGATCATGAGAAGGTTGACCGCTTCCCTTTGGGACAGCCACCTTCGAAATCAGCACGTCGTACTTACCAGCGGCAGCACCGTCAAAAGAATCGTAGGTTGTCAGCTGATAGACACCCTTGTTGTCCGTGATTCCGGTCGCCACCGGTTGCTTGTCCAACGGGCTGAACATCACCGTCGCCTTTGCAACGGGCGCGCCTCCGAATGTGACAGTTCCTGAAACCTGGTAAACGGGCTGCTCATCGCCAGAGCCCGAACAGCCGCACAGTGAGACAACGATTAAAGCTATTCCGGAAAATCTCATACAGTCAGCCTTTAAGAGGAAAATGTAACATCGACCGTCATAAATCGATGGCCGCAAAATTGTTGGAATCAGCGAAAATTTTAAATGCCGAAGTCATATCAAATGCGGTTGGCATTGGCTCGTTTTCCGGCGTGCCGAGCGGACTCCGCGAGCAGGATCCCGTCAGCTGAAATCCCGAGGGATAGCATCGCGAGCGGCGGGGCGATACCCACGCGGTTAAGCAAGTGTGCCATCCACAACCGCACGTCGTACGGATACATCAGAGTTACACAAAACGAAAGGATGGGAAACCCCATCCTTTCATCATAAATCATGAATCGGCACAATCTTCTATTAGAAGCTGGCCGTTTCTCCACCAGAGACCGACCCCAAGGCACCCCAGATGCCGTACGGTGATAGGCCACGCTGAGTGAACGGAGCACATTGACCAGAGCGTCCGCTGCCATCGTCCGGAACCGGACAGGTTGTCAATCCCGTGTCGATATTCTCACTAAAGAAATTCACTGCACCGTCACCCATTAGACACTGTACACCGCCCGTGTGCTTGCTGGTCGGCTCGTAAATGCCGTCTTCACCATCCCAGCCGCCCTGCACATAAGAACCCTTGTTCGGGCCGAGTATTGTTGTGCATCCAGTGAACGCCGGTGCTCCGTCAGGCCAGCGAATTCCAGACCATGTGCTAACGTCACCAGTAAATTCACCATTGACGAGTTTTGGCAGAACGCTGGCTGGATTTTGCCGCATCGCACCCCCATTGTTGATGGAAAGAGCACCACTGTTGGCTTTGCGATTTCCCGCCTGGCCTTTCGTACGCTCTGACATGGCAATTGTGTTGCTAAGTCCATCCAGTACGTCGCGGAACTGCCGGTTCATGCCATTGGAGTTGTCTGCACCGTCGCCCGCAGAAGTAAAGAATCCTCGTTGACCACGTCCACCATTTCCTGACCACTGATTGTGGTCCCAATTACTGTCACCACGGCTGAACATGTAATTGGTCTTCCCAATATTACCACCTTCGGTCGTATCGGGATCGGATGGGCACAGGATCGCTGGAATTCTCGTTGTGAATGGCGCAAACCCACCATCCCAGGGAAACGGAGGACCGTCATATGAGGTTGAAATTCGAGCCTGAATCTGCTGGAAGAGCGCTGCCTGCTCGAAGTATGGCAGAAGTTGAACAAAGCCACTGTGTCTGCGACCTGTGCCAAAATCGGAATGGGATTCGGCACTGCAAATCGCATTGAATACGTCGTGGTAATTGTGGATCGCAAGACCCAACTGCTTCAGATTATTCTTGCATTGCGTACGGCGTGCTGCTTCACGAGCCTGTTGAACTGCAGGCAGCAGCAATGCGATGAGGATTGCGATAATCGCAATCACCACCAAAAGTTCAATTAAAGTAAACGCCTTGCGGCTTCCGCGACGACCAAACATACGTCCCCCCGCCAAAAAAATATTGCAAACAGTACTCGGAGTTGTTCACCCCAAAAAGCGTGTCGCGACGATAAAGAATTTTGGATGAATTCTCAAATCTAAACTGCCGAAGAATCGGAATTTCTGCTTGTGAAGTTCGCAAGGTACCGGCGAAAAAGTGGACGTATGGATCTCAATTGTCATGAATCCTGAGAAATTTTACCGTCGCGGGTCGGAGACCCCGATCGACATGGCCTTCGGCGAAGCGACCGGTCTCGCGCGAACGACGATTTTTGCTATGTGACTTGAATGACTTGTCAGGGCTTGATTTTGGGGTGGACATCTTGGGTTGGAGATCGCTCGATCCGAACCCCGGGGCTTCCTTCGCTTCACTGAGTCCAGCCCCAGATGGCCTCCCAAACCCAATTCCCAGGCCTGTCAAAGTACTAGAATCTCGTGCCGGTTGTTTTGCTTCGCTCACGAATGATCCATCCGCCCAGGCCGGGGATTTCGGCGGTTTCGACACATCCATTCGGCCACGTGATTTCTATCTGCAGTGCCGTCGTTGGAATACCGCCGATGTGGATCTCGTTCGCGGACGCTGCCTGAAAACTTCCACCGCCGATCAATTGTTCTTCCATGTGCAGCAGACTTCCTGAAACCCGGATTTTTGTTCCGATCGGCGTGCGACTGGATGCTGTCCCAATCAATCGCAGCGTGACGGAATCACCGCATTGAGTTTCGTTCCTGAGAATCACAGAGGGAACCAGTTGGTGTGAGATGACGGCGTCCAGGCGGCCATCGCGGTCAAGGTCACCCATGGCCACACCGCGTCCCAGGGTTGGCTTCTGAAAGTAGGTGCCAGCGTCATCTGAGGCATCGCGAAATGTACCGTTTTGCTGATTCTCAAACACCTGAGGAGGCATTTCAAAGGGCTGGCTGGCCTTCATCCATGTGCGATCATCCACATGGCCATTCGCAATGAAAAGATCCTTCCATCCGTTGTTGTCCACGTCCATCGCCACGACACCAAAGCCCAGTACACTGCGACTCGGCGGTCCCAGAAGCGACTGACGGGTTGCCTCTTCGAACATCAAACTGGCTCCTTCAGTGCGATTCAGATACAGCGTGTTTGTGTCGCCGAAGAAGTGTGTCAGGAAAACATCCAGCCTTCCGTTTCGATCAAAGTCAGCCGCTACGACTCCCATACTCGCCTGCGCGTAGCCTTGTTCATTCAACGCCACATTCGCGGCCGTGGCTTCGTCATGCAATCGGATTCCCAGGACCTGTCCATGGATGGGTTCCGACTGTTCAACCGTCAGCAGGTAATTTGGTTCCCCGTCATTGGCTACATAAATCTCCGGACGAGCGTCTCCGCCAAAGTCACAGATGACGACCCCGAGTGCCTTGCCGGGGAGTTCGTGCAATCCCGCTGCGGACGACGCGTTGATGTAACCTCCGGCTCCGTCGGAAAGAAAAAGTGTATCGGGGACACCTTTAAAGATTGCGGGAGAACATCCGACGTAGCCATCAGGACTCCTGGGTTCCGGGCAGAGCGTGGGATTTGTGTCGGACTCGTCGAGATAGTTGGCAACGTACAGATCAAGACAGGAATCACCATTGAGATCCGCAAAGGCGGCACTGGAGCCCCAGAGGCCGCTCAGAGTACCGTTGTCCGAGGCCACCTCAGAAAATGTCCCGTCACCGTGATTGATCCAGAACTGATTGCCGCCATACGCAGTCAGATACAGATCCTCAAAACCATCCTCATTGGCATCCGCCACAGCGCAGCCGTAACAAAAGCCGAATTGACGCAAGGTGGATGCTTCGCTGCAGTCCTCGAAAGTCATCGCACGGAGATTGCGAAACAGCTTACCCGGTGTCTCGCGGGTGTCCCGTCGAGCCGGCAATCGGCAGCCATTACTCATGAAAATATCCAGCGCGCCATCCTGATCAAAGTCGAACACCGCAACTCCACCGCCATTGACTTCCAGAATGCGATGCTGCCCTGCCATATCGTCGTAACGCTGGAATTCAAATCCCGATTCTTTACCGAGTTCGCGAAATTGAAATGACGTTTCGGGTTCCGCGATGGTGCCACGTTCTGCCGCAGCAGATGCGACATCATCCGCAATGTCTTTCACGGGTGGCGACTGTACGCTGGCAGGCGGATCGAGGGACGCAGGTTGTTGTGAACAGCCGGCAATTGAACACACCACGAACAGGCCGAAATACTTCGCGCGGTTGAGCATGGCTCTTTCAGTGTCGTCTTTCGCTCCGCGAAAGAACACTGCTTTCGCTGAGCGAAAGGCGACATCAGCAACCACGAGCGTTATGCAGAGCCCGGCAGCTTTGCTGCGCCATGGTAATTCTTTGGTCATCAACGGGCTCCTCGTTCCATCTGTTCGGCGAGGTACTCAAACGATTCCGCGGCCTCGAGCATTTGTATCTTCCTCGCATCCTGTGCAAGTGCCCTCGCGGCGGTCGCCGATGTGTTATCCACAGCGGACAGATTCACGCGAATCCGCGCCAGGGTCAGCGAGCGCTGCTGGATGGCTTTTCGTTCGTCGGTTCTTCCCGGACCGTTGAGAGCTTTCGCCAGACCCATATGACAGACAGGATTCGCGGGATCGGCTTTGAGCACCTTTCGAAAGTATGTCTCTGCTGCAGGCCAGTCGTGCGAATGGGCTGCAAACTCGGCCCGCATCTGTGTCAACAGCCAGGGCTCGTCATCCCGAAAGGCCGGTGCCGCGGAAAGGATGGCTTCGAACTCTTTCCAGTTCGCCTTTTCATAGAAACATTCCAGCGAAGCCGCAGTGACGCGAGGATCGTCGGGATACTGCTGTCGCAGCGATTTCAGCAATTCGTCGGCGGCATCAGGTTTGCCCTCGCCGACGAGGTATCGGGCCTGAGCAATCAGCAACAGGCGACTGGTTGGAGTCTGTTCCAGAAAATTTCGCAGGCGACTGCTTCCCAACGATGATTGCCAGATCAGCAACGTCGGGAAGTAGTATTGTTTCGCATCATACGCATCAAACTGGCGATCCTGAATCATCTGGTGCAGGATGGCCTTCCGATCCTCGAAGCGAAGTTCCACCGCCATTAGAAACACCAGCCAGTCGCGAGCCACTTTCAATTGTTCCTGCGGGATTGATCGCCGGGCGTCTGCCAGTTCCAGAAAGGTACGAAAACTCGCCTCCGCCTTCCCGGCGTCGTTATTCCGTAACAGAACCTGTGCTTCCTGCAGCCTCGCACTCGCACCATATCGAATGTTGTCTGACGGAACACGCGCGAAACAATCAACCGCCCTGTCAAGTTGTTCGTTTTGAACCGCCGTTTCACCCAGCAGCATCATCAGATCCGCATCATTCGGTTCTCGATGAAATAACTCAACAAACTTACGCCTTGCTGACTGATACTCGGCTGGCGAGACACTGGCCGGGAGTGTCACGGAATTGTCTGGCCAGCAAAAGACACCAAAAGCGGCTGCGACGACAAGGAATGCAAATGCGCACACGCCCCACTTCTTCTTAACGAAAGACGGTTGGGATTTCAGATCGGATTGCGTCGTTGGCAGATCCGCAACGTTCATGGATTTCTTCTCACCTGATCAGCCAACTTGTGGTTGCAGAGAGTTCATGGGACATCGAGAGATTTCCCAGCGTGTCGTTTTGGGAAACCAGGAACAGTATGATCGCGACAACAGCACGTATGGTTATTCAGGCACTTTAGCGGTTTGCATGCGGCGAACAATCTCGCGCATCGCCAAAGCATCTGAATCTCGTCCGTCTTTTTCGTATGCGTTCGCAAGCCAATTCCGAACAGGCAGGATCGTTGGGTCCAGAGCTACTGATTGTTCCGCCTCCAGAATTCCTTCCTTCAACCGGCCGGAATTCTTCAGAATGTCCGCACGGATCGCATGATATCCTGGATGGCCAGGATCAAGTTCAATGCAGCGATCAACGTATTCAAACGATTTCTCCCAGTGGCCTTGCTGGTAAAAGATGTCCAGTAATCCTGCCACTGCGACTTCCTCCGCAGCGGGAATTTCCTGAGCTTTCGTCAGGTATTTGACTGCCATTTCCGTACGTCCCTGCTGAATCGCAAATGCCCCAAGGGTCGTCAGGATCAGGCCATCGTCGGAGTGAGCACCCAGAGCTGGTTCCAGCAGACTCGTCAAATCTGACGGGGACTGCTGTCCTTTCTTCATGAGATAGGACCAGATCGCGACACCCATCGCTCGATTTTTTTCCCATTCCGGCATGCGAGTCTGTGCGTCGTCAAAGAACCGCAATTGTATTCTTCCTTTGCCGTTGTTGTTTGCAGACTCTTCCGGACGCCGCAGGATGCGATGATCCGTTTGAGTCACATGCGAAATGTTATTGGAATCACGGTGTGGCATATGACAAACGATGCATGAATCATCGCGTTCAATTCTTTTGGGCATCGCTTCAGTGCATGTCTGCGCAGTATGGCATTTCATGCACTGCTGCCGAAAAAAGTGATCCTTTTCTTCTTCCGCAGGCAGCCGGTGTGGATCATGGCAGGAAACACATCCCAGCTTCGCCTCGCTTGCAACGTAGCAGCGGCTGTCTCGCATTTGTTGAACATGATTGACAGCTCGCGTCTTGCCATCGCCAGAAACATCGGTCCCGGCATCAAACGCTGTCCAGATTTCTTCAAACTTCTGACCGGGACGGAAATCGAATTCCGAACGTCCATATCGAGGAATCCGAGCTGCCGACTGGAGATGACACTGGTTGCAGACACTTTCGCGGGCCACGATTTCAAGTCGACCAGGGTTGACGATCGGATCAGGGGCTCCGCCGGACTCTGATCCTGATTCTGACTTCGACATGTGAAACTCAATATGTGGCTTGCCCGGCCCGTGGCACTTCTCACAGCCGATCGACATTTCAGAAAACGCCGACTGCTGGTAACGATTTGCGGAATTCTCAACCGCAGCCACCAGCCCTGCGTGGCAACTCAGACAATCATCCGAAATTCGCCGACGAAATCGACGCACATCGTCCACGCGATATCCAGGTGAAAGATCCCATTTTGAATCCTGTGAATACCAGTTCAGCGGAGATTGAAACATCAACTCACCCTGCTGAGTCATATATGCGAAGGCTCGCCTTCCGGATCCCACGACATAATCCATGCGAACCGATTGATCAAAGATTGACTGCCCCTGTGCGTCAAACATCTCGTCCCGATGAAACATTTCACCATCCTGCATCACGACTTCGTACCGGCGTTGAATCCCCGGAACAATCCGCGATGCATCTTCAGATCCCTTTGGAAGGCCAGTCACCCGGGATATTGAGTTTGCCATCGGATGCTTTTCATATGCGGCCGAGATTTCCGAATGACATGAAGCGCATTGACCGCTCCCGACAAAAAGATCGTGGTCGTATGGGCGGTCAGGTGTCTCCACTATCGGAGTCCCGCCACCATCGCTCGCAGAGTTCTTAACGGTCTCAGGGGCAGAGTCCGGCTCTGAGTCATCAGTCTGAAATGTGGTTAAGGCAACGATCGTGACAAGCAGAATGCCTGCCGAATATCCTGCGATTCTCCAGTAACTGCCTGAGCTTCCTGTTTCAGTCACGAGCCGAGTGCTTTCATAGTTGTGCGGACGAATAGAACGGCAGGCCAATGTCACGCCCCACGAATCCTTCGTCCTGCAACAGTCTCTCAATGCTACATTCGAAATAGCGCACCTGCCAGCGGGGATTAGAACGATTCTTTCGCGGATCGCATCCGCCGCTTTGACAGTCAGATGCAAAAACGCGATTCTCTACTGGCACGTGGCCTCGATCTCTTGTCTCCGTTTCGGAGTTGCCAGTTGCTTTCGAGCTTTCAAATTCGTTGTCTGATCGCCGTGTTTTTTTCCGGTGTCAGTGCATTAACGTTTGAGATTCTGTGGCAAAGGCAGATGTTTCTGATTTTTGGCGCGAGTGCTCCGGCGACAACAGCCGTTTTGACGGCAATCTTTCTTGGCATCGCATTTGGCAGCCTTCTTGCTAAGCCGATTCTGAACCGCTTTCAGCGTCCGCTAATCGCGTTTTCGTTGATGGAGACGACGATCGGCATCTGGGGATTCTGCATTCCTTTTCTGATGCCATTGACGGACAGGCTGTATGTCTCTGCTGCACATGAACTTGGTGAAGCCAGCATGCTGCTGAGCGGCGTTCGGTTTGCACTGGCAATTGGGCTCATGCTGCCGGCAACTCTATGCATGGGCGCAACCATTCCTGTGATGGTGGCCGGGCTGTCGGATCGTGATAAGGGACGAGTTTCCACAGTCTATGGAGTCAACACCCTCGGTGCGGTTCTGGGTGCGTCGATGACCGGACTATTTCTGATTCGAATTCTGGGAATGTCACAGACATATTTTGTGGCAACAGGGTTCAATCTCTTCGCGGCCCTGATTAGTGCGTCCGCAGCAAATCGACGCATTGAATCACAAGCGACACACTCAGAACCGACACACGACCCGATGCCCGGTGCAGGCTATTCCAGACGCCTGCTTGGAGCGATGTATTTTGCTGCTGGCTATGTGGCTCTTGGCCTGGAAGTCGTGTGGCTCCGATTCCTTGGGATCGTCAATACAAATTCAACCGTCACCTTTTCGTTGACCCTGTCTGTTTACCTGCTGGCGATGGCAGTTGGAAGCCTGGTCTTATTCCCGGTACTCCGTCGCTTTATGTTGCCAACAACAATTTTCTCTGCAGGGAATATTGCCGTGGCCTGCACATCACTCATGACATTTCCAATCATCTTCGCGGCCCCATCGCTCAACTATCGCCGAATTTCAGTGCCGGCAGCAAACGGCACTCTCACCCTGACTGATATTTATTCGACTGAAGCACTGATGATCATCATTTTGATGTTCGCACCCGCATTGTTCATGGGTCTGATCTATCCGGCCGCATGTCAGTCGCTCGCTGGATCGAAAGCCGACCGAGCAGACTGGATTGGCTCGTCGTATTTTCAGGGCACGCTGGGTTCCCTGGCAGGAATTCTGACATTGTCGATGTGGGTGATCCCTGCAGTGGGTTTGCATTCGGCGTTTGCCCTGCTCGTCATGATGTCCACCGGACTTGGATGCCTGTCATGGATGGCGGCACGAAGCGACTCCAAAAGCTGGCTGGCTGTCGGGATCGGATTCTGTTTGAGTGGCTGGGTCATTTCAATCACCCTTGAATCGCGGCCAGCGCTTCGCGAGTTTACATCCAGAAAGGTTGAGACGCGTTGGTTTGAGTTTTCCGTCCCTGATCCTGATTCCAGGGTCTCCGAGATACTCAGATTCAAGGCCGGCAGCTCCGGGACTGTCATCATCAAGAAGCAGACAGACAGCGACGATCTTCTGGTCTACGTCGATGATCAGCTTGTGGCATCCACGAACATGGAGGCGCGCGTTGATGCACTGATGCTGGCTCATTTGCCACTGATGCTCCATTCAAATCCTTCCAGCGAACTGACTGTAGGATTTGGCAGCGGCGGCACAAGTCACGCGATCACCACCCATGGTATTGAAGCATTCTGCGTTGAGATCGAACCTGAGGTTCCTCTTTCAGCCAATCTGCTGGATCAGCAGAACTTCGGTGTCTTGAAACACCCGAAATTCCATCTGATTCTCAATGACGCACGTGATCATTTAAGCATCGGCAGGCAGTCGTACGACGTGATCGCGACAGACGTCACAAATCTGCAGTACAAGCAAAACAGCAGTCTTTACACCGTTGAATACTTTCAACTCATGCAGAACAAACTGCGTCCCGATGGCATCGCCTGCGCATGGATCCCGATGGCGGCAATTGCGACTGACGAATTGCGAATTCTAATGAAGAGTTTTCAACACGTGTTTCCGCATGCCACGTTGTGGTATATGAATCACACACACACAAACTTCGGCATTCTCATTGGTACTCCACTTGAACTGACAATCGATTTTCAGCGGATCGAGCAGGCATTCGCCATTCCGGCCGTCGCGGAAAACCTGAAAATGATCAGCATCACCGATCCACTGCAGGTGATTCACAGCCTGCATCTGGATGAACATGGTTATCGCAGATTTTGTGGCGATGTTCCATTGCATACTGACAACGCGCCGGTGCTGGAATTCAGTTCGCCGCTGTCATTCTATCAGTACAATGAAACGTTTCGCGATAACCTTGCAGCCACAATGTTGTACCGTCCACAGAATCTGCGTCAGATGGTGCATGGGTTTCCTGAAGAACGAGAGGCTGACTGGCACAACCAGGAAACAGCCTCCGAATGCTTCTGCAATGTTGTGGTGCAGTTCTACAGTTTCCTGATTCATCGAGGCAGAGATGAACGCGCCGCAGCAATTCAGAAACTCAAAGCTGCTGCTGATTTCGCGAAACGCGGAATGGAGATCCTGCCTGCGGATGTCAGCCGCGAACGGTTTTACGTTCAGTTCTTCGAGATGGCAGGGGCCGCCCTCAAATGAATTCTCAGGAAACTCTTCAGCCGTCAATTGCTGCTTAACCACACTGTGATTCGATTGAGTGGGCATGTCGAGTCATTCTTTTTCTGGAATGAGATCCGCAAGGATCTTCTGCCAGTGCTTTGCCTGTTCCCGTTCACCTCGTGCGACCGCTTCTCCCATGAGATAACTGATAAGTTTTCGACTCTCTGGATGGTGTTCGCAGAAAGGAATCAGGCTCTCAAAGACGAACGGGTGTCAAAGTACGGATGATCAAGACGGCGGCTAAATGCGATTCAAGTGCCTGCTTAAAAAAACGTGATTCCATACGCCAGCATGAGCCTTCATCGCGTCATGGCAAGTCGCTTCCGTCGCTGTTTCACTGCGGCCAGTGACACGCCACCCGGTAACATCGAAAGCTGTGTTGCGTCCAGTGTGACATGTGTTGACCAATCAGAGACTCGCGGCGTTTCTTGGATTCCTCGCTCCAATCGCTTGTAGTTGGCATCACAATACGTCCTTTTCGACCTCTTTACAGGAACTGGTCACGACACTTCGTTGCGCGGCAAAATAGCGAGATGCAGACTTTTATCCTGCGTGGCGTTTTTTCGTCATGACAAGTTTCGGGTGTTTCGCTGCAAACCACGAAGCTTTCTTATCAGCAAGCTTGCGAAGTCGTTGCCGTTCGTCCTGATCGGCCCAGACGATAAAATACTTTCCGGATGGCGTACGGCGATGGTGAATCCAGCTGTGCCTGACTCAGTAATGGATCTTCACCGCAATGACTTCCAGCTCCTTTGCGAGGTCGGAGATTGCGTGGTGAACTTCCGCAAGTGGTTCCGTTCGAGCGTAGGTCGCCCGAAATCAATGGAAGCCTCCGCCGAAGCCAGAGGCCACAACTGAGCCATCAGCATCAGCTCCGCCCGCCGAGCGTTTTCCGCCGCATCACTGAAATGAAAATTCCGTCAGTACGCCCTTAGCTGTCCTGAATTATAAACAACAGATGGCTGACCCCGTTATCAATCCAGCTGGCCCCGTTATCAATCCGGAGTACACAGTGCGCGATTTCTTCAGTGTCATGGCCGTCATCCTGATGGTGCTCGGAACCATCTGGTTCTTTCAGGGTATTAACTTCCTGCCCGGCAGTTTCATGACGGGGCAACCCAAATGGGCGGCCTATGGCGTCACTGCATTCGTGCTGGGCGTCGGCGTCATGTTCTTCGTTCGTCGCAAGCAATAGGCTCTCTATTGCTCGGGCGAGGAAATCGAGAACGATGGAAGCCAAAACCTCCAGATGCAGGAACTTGTCCTGTCACAAGAAAACTGAGATTCAGGTGCTTTAAACCCGGCTGAGCGGTGGAATACGAAGACAATCCAAATCGAGCCTGGCCGTCTCGACCGGCCGGACGCACGCTTCGATCGGTGGTCCGTCGTTCAGCAGCCGCGTTGCGTGCAACCTCGCCGAAGTCCTCGATCAACCAGAGCACCAATGGCGGGCCACCAGCGCGTGACCCACGGAACGCAGTTCGTTCACGAGGAAAGACTGTTGCCACCGCAACGTTTGAGTAAAGCATTCGAAGCCGCTGGTTAGAGCTGCTCGCCGGTTGGGTGGGTTTTGAAATCCACGACGGCGTTAGATGGGCGGTTTGCGGTGGCTGGGGTTGGGTATGGTTTGGGGGAATCCAAATCTCTCCAATTGAGCGGCATTCGGCGGCGCGTTAAAAAATCGTCAGCATAACCAGCCCGCGGACTCAGCAAAAAACAGCCGGGATTATGTCGTGTGATTGTAACTCATTGCAAACGATGAGTTTACGCCGTTCGTGGCAGTTCTGGCCGATATTGACCCGTTTTCGCGAACCGCCGTATAGTCCGCACAACGGACTTTTCTCTCCCGGCCTCTCGTCTCCCGTCTAACGTTCTCTCCCGGCCTCTCCTTCTCAACTCCTGTCCTCTCAACGTCTCTCAGACAATGCCGCGAAAGATTTGCGGCAAATGCATGAGTATTTACGGCGACTGAATGACTCAGCGGTGCATTCTGATGCTCGTGGCAATCCTGATTGCAGCAACACCGTTGCTGTCAAACAGAGCCGTCGCGCAGATTGGAAATGAGCAGTCTCTGCCCATCTCATCAGCCGATTCGTTGTCCGATGACATTACTGCAGCCGTTGAGATCACCGGGGACTTTGAAGAGACGATCAGTGAAAGCTCGGTGCAGATTCACCTGATCAATGGCAATGCGATGATCACTCAGGGAAACCTGACCGTCGCAGCGGCACGGGTGGCCGTGATTGTGACTCCGGTGAATTCGCATTTCGATGTGGCGGTGTACGCGGAAGACCTGACGATCCGATCGGCCGACAGTCAGCGATCAGTGGCTTCACGAGCATTCCGGCTGCAAACTTCGAACGTGCCGACATTCGCTGTAAAGCATTCCACTGCCGCCACGGCAAACGATCATCCTTTGCTGCGAAAAGCCCTGCGACGACTTTACCCCGACGACGCAGGAAACATCACGACGGTGAATTTTCAGCCTGCACAGGATTCGTTTGCTCCACCAGTTCCTTCGTTTGCTCCGACGAAAACTCAACGATCTTCACGACGAGTCCAGATACGTCCTCGTTCGAATGATCCTCTGCAGTTCGAATCGCAAACCTCAAAGGACACCATTCCTGAAGAACGCATCAACATCATCTCGGGCGGCGTGAACGTTCTGATTGAAGGTGTGGATGTAGACGTCCAGGGACAGGAATTCTCCCCGGGGATTATTGACCTGTCAGCAGATCGAGTTGTCATCTGGACGCAGGCCGGCGAAGGGGATTCCATCGAAGCCGGTGACCTCGTTGTGCAGTCTGCCGATTCGCGATTCCAGGTTTACATGGAAGGCAATATCGTCATTCGCCAGAACCAGAACACGATCCACGCGACTCACGCGTTCTTTGACGCAGCCAGCGGGCGAGCCTTGATGCTGAACGCCGAACTGCGAGCATTCGTGCCGGAGCTTGGCGAAAAAGGCGCGGAGTTTCGAGTTCGTGCCGAACGAATGCGACAGACAACTCAGGATCGTTTTCATGCTCAGAATGCCTGGGTCACTTCAAGTCCGTATGGAAAGCCCGGCTATCGAATTCAGGCAAGCGACGTGTTTGTCGAGCCGGGGCCTTCGGTCTTTACAGGAACGGATCCTCTCACCGGACAGCAGGTTGTCGGGCAATCCACCTGGGTGACGAGCGTCAATAATCAATTCGTCGTCGGTGACACTCCTGTCTTCTATCTGCCGAAAGTCAGTGGCCCCGCTGAAGATCCTGGAATCCCCATCCGCCGAGCCACCGTGACTCATGACAGCATCTTTGGTCTTCAGGTGAATACCGTCTGGGATCTGTACAAGCTGCTGGGGATGCCGAAACAGCCGGGCACACGACTTGATCTGCTGGCTGACTATCGATCCAAACGCGGCCCCGGCATTGGAACCCGCGCCGAGTATGGCGGCACCAATTCAATGGGTGCCTATCAGGGCAATGGCACTCTGTATTACCAGTACGATTCCGGAAACGATAATCTGGGTCTCGATCGACGCAATCTGGATCCGCCCAGTACATCGCGTGGTGAAGTCACCTGGGGACATCGTCAGCAGTTGCCAGGCGATGCTTTGATCTTTGGAGAAATCGGCTACTTGTCCGATCGCAATTATCTCGAACAATATCATGAGAATCGCTTTGACTCTGAGAAGGACGTCGAAACGATTCTCGGCATCCGGCAGGATCGTGGCGCATTCTCGGGGAGCATCTGGGGTCGCGCGGATCTGAGCGGTTTTGAGGCGAATACTCAGTGGTTGCCTCGAGCCGACCTCTACAGTTTCTCGCAGCCGCTGTTTGACGGTTTGCTCTACTGGAACATGCACTCCAGCGCGGGTTATGCTGACATGCAGGCGATGAGAGGGCCAACGGACCCCACCGAACCGTTCAGCACCAACGGCTTCGACAACGTCGGCGGCGGCGCTTATGTAACGGATGCTTCAGGCCTCGTTGCGATGACTCGCCATGAACTCGATATGCCGTTCAATATCGGTCCGGTGAACTTCGAACCGTTTGTGATGGGTGAAGCAGCTTACTGGCAGGATGGCCTGGGGACTCAGTCTATTGATCGTTACCTGCTGAACACCGGTATTCGAGCTCGCATGTCGGCGTCGCGAGTCTTCCCGTTTGTTCGCAGTGATATCTTTAATCTGAATGGACTTGCTCACAAGCACGATACGATGCTGGAGTACTCAATCACAGATTCCAGTCGCGGGATCAACGAGATTCCTCAGTACAATGAGATGGACGAGAACGCACAGGAACGTTTCCGATCACGTTACCCGCAGCAGGTTTTCCCACCAGGTGTGATTCCTGCCGAGTTTAATCCTCGCAACTACGCAATCCGTACGGGAGCAGGCTTGTGGTCAAGTGCTCCATATCACGAACTGGCCGACGATATTCAGGCTCTGCGAATCAGCTTCCGCGATCGCCTGCAGACCAAAGTCGGTCCTGTGGAAGCTCCACGAATTCGCGACTGGATGGTTTGGGAATACGGGGCGTCGTTCTTCCCGAAGTCTGATCGAGACAACTTCGGAGAAGATTTTGGTTTGCTCTACGGTCACTACCGCTGGAACGTGAGTGATCGTACCAGCTTCCTGACGGACGCGTCATGGGACCTGTTTGACAATGCTCAGAACATCTGGAGTGTCGGAGTTCTCAGCCAGCGAAGTCTGCGTGGCAGCGTGTATCTGGGTTACCGCGAAGTCAGTGCGACAAACTTCTTTGAAAGTCAGACAATCATCGGCAGTTACAGCTATCAGATGAGTCCAAAGTGGATCTCAACCGCTGCATATGCCTATGACGTTTCTGCCGGTGAGTCTCGCGGATCGTCAGTCACGATTTCTCGCGTCGGCCTCGACTGGATCCTGCACTTCGGACTGGGTTTCGATTTCAGCAAGAGTAATGTCGGCGTTGGCATCTCACTCGAACCACGCTTCGGGGCCCCCTCGACAACGAACCTGAGTTCTCTGATGGGCATTCAGTAACGTTCTGGCGTGCTTGAGGCCTTTGTGATTCCGCCCAGCGGGCCATTAACATGTCAGCCCAGGGCAACGCCGGTTTTAACCTCCGGGGCATGACGGCAAGTCGCAAATGCCGCTCCTCGCGGAGCGAGGTCCGATGGTAGCCGGGGGTTTTAACCCCCGGAAGCGATGCAACCAGAATCCACAGCGTCGCGGAGCGACGCATGAATGATTTCCTGGTGGATTGCCGACGATCTCGCATCAATTGTCGCTACGCGACACAATCGATTGTTGGTGTTGTTGTCCCGGCCTTGAAAGGCCGGGCTACCATGAAGTGCCGCTCCGCGGCAAAGCACCAATGCCGCTCCTCCGGAGCTTGCGCATTTGTTGTTGGGCCGATACCTCGGGCTGAAGCTTGTTGACCCCCCGGCTACCAGCGAATCTCGCTCCGCGAGAAACACCACTGCGATTCGCTGCGAAGCAGCGGCGTTCTTATAACATGTGGCTTTAGCCACAGGTTGCATCCTGCATACCACACTACTTTTCGTCGTGCGGCAATGTCACACAAACCAGCGTTCCATCGGAATTGCGTCCGAAGACTAGCCCATTGGCCAGGATGGGCGACGTCCAGCAGCGGCCGGTCAGGAATTTCGTCCGAGCCAGTTCCTTGAAGCTGCCTGAAGCCGCTTCCGCGAGCACCAGATCGCCGGTCTCAGCGAGAATAATCAACTTGCCATCAGCCGCAATCAATGAGCCACAACCGAGTCCTCGCTGCTTCCACTTGAGTTCTCCGGTTTCATAGTGGACGCAGTTCAACGTCACGTTGCGGCCGTTGTGTGAATCACCGTCAAAGCCATACAAGAAACCATCGATCAGGATTGAGTTGTTAAAATGGTTCCGCATGTTTGTGTTGCCGTAGACACGTTCCAGCTTGCCGTCGGTCAGACGAAACAGGCCGCATCCGACTTTGTAGCCCGTGGAGATATAAATCGTATCGCCGACGACAATTGGAGTCGTTGCGTTGGTCTTGTACGGTGACTTCCACTCCGTGAAAGCAATCTCGCCACCGTCATCAGCCTTTAGAACTCGCAGGCCATCACAATCCAGTGTTGCAATCAGCGTCTGCCCAACTTGCTCAAAGACTGTCGCAGAACCATAGCCGGCTTCATGCAGTTCCGTCTGCCAGATCTTCTTACCTGTGAGCTTGTCAAAACTGACGACTCGCCCTGCTTCCAGAATCAGTTGCTTGCCCAGAACTCGCGGAGAACTGCTGAAGCCCCACTCGGGCAGCTTAACGTCCAGTTCCTGCTGCAACATTGATTCCCAGATCACGCTGCCGTCTTTAAGGTTAAGGCAGAATAACTGACCTTCTTTGCCGACCGTGTAGACTCGCGATTCATCAATCGTCGGAGTTGCCCCCGGGCCGCCTTCATGCAGATTGGGCAGCAATTGTCCCGGGTAGGTATGTTTCCAAAGCACTTCGCCGCTGGCGGGATTCAAGCACCAGACGGTTTCGGTTTCATCGGCATGTCCCATCGCGAACAGTCGATCGCCCACAACAGACATCGAACTGAACCCGGTACCGATTTCACGAGTCCACTCAGGAGTCAACCCGTCCTTTGGCCACGTCGACGCAAAGCCTGTTTCGTTGGAGATGCCATTGAACGCTGGGCCGCTCCAGTTCGGCCAATCGTCGCAGAAACCTTCCTGAGCAGCGAGGCAGAGAAAGATCGCGAAAAGTCTCCGCAAAAAAGCCCGTGTAACCTGTGGCAAAGTAATCATATGACTTTCCGTGTCTAAAGGTTTGGAAGAGAGACTCCGGATTCTGAGTCACAGAGAATCACTTGTCTATCAGCAGGCCGCTTTCGCTGATCCGCGCTTGTCATTGCGGCTTTCAGCAAGTCCTGCCTGCCGCGCAGAACTTCGTGGCTCGCCACTCAACCAAACGCGAACCCACGGCGTCAGCCGTGCGGGTGCATTCACCACAATCTATCGCACAGACATTTCAAATGTTGCAATGCGAAGTGCCCGGGTGGTCGGCAAGAAATGTACACGCACTGCTCACGCTGTGGGCTTGCCATGATGTCAACACTGTGTGGCCCGCTCCTCGAAGTATCGGAAATCTGCCAGCAGGATTGTGGTCCCGCAACGGTTTCAGCATACTCCAGTGCTTCGTCAACGGTCGTTTGAGGAGTTGAGCTGAAGCGGACGAGACGTCCGCGTTCCCGGAGCGCGGGCGTCTCGCCCGCTGACCATTCCTGCATTGATCACCGACAAAGCACAAGGCAATATTCGACGCTGATATTACTGATATTACGCGAATGTTGAATGATATTGGAGGATTACTCTGTTGAGACGACCCTGCCAGTTGTTGCTCGTCATTTCGATTTGTCTCATGCCCGTTTCTCCTGCCTTTGGTCAGGATGATTCTCCTCGCACGATTCAGACCCTCGGCACGCTCGTCTGGGGGGCAGATCAGGAAGGCGGTGGACCGTTCGTTTTTCCGGACGAGAAGGATCCCAATAAACTTGTGGGATTCGAAGTCGAACTGGCAGAACTCATCGCTGAGCATATGGGAGTCAAAGCCCAGTTTGCTCAGGGACAGTGGGACAAGTTGCCGGATCTGCTGGATCGAGGCGATATCGACATCGTGCTGAACGGCTTCGAATGGAATTCCGGCCGCGCGAAGCGATATGGTACTTCGATTCCGTATTACATCTATGAGCTGCAATTGCTGGCTCGTCAAGACGATGATTCCATTCAGTCGTGGGATGATCTCATCAAACAGCCTGCCGGGAGACCTCGAAAGATGTCTCTCCTTGGCGGCGCGGCGGCTGAAGATTTCACCAATGCTTTTGCGGCTGAGCATCAGACGACAATTGAGCTGGCTCTGTTCGATGGCGTGACAGACGCTATGCGAGCCGCTGAATTGGGGACTGACAACATCGATGGAAACGTCCAGGATCTGCCCATTTGGAATTTCTATCGCAAGGATTTTCCGAATCTGAAACCCGTGGGTCCGCCAGTTGGGCGAGGATTCTACGTAGCTCTGCTGCGAAAAAGTGATCGTCAATTGCTGGATTCCGTCAATGAAGCCATCAATGTTGGACTCCGTGATGGTCGTCTTCGCACGATTTTCGAACGCTACGGGATGTGGAACGACGTGCAGGGCATGCGTGCTCTCGAAACGTCAGCGGACGGTGGCTTTCGTGGACTCGTTAAGGCAGAGGAATCGAACAGCACCGCCACAACCGAAGGGGGATCAGGTGCAGAGGCCGCTAATAAGCCAGAGCTGTCTTCATCGCAGTCACTGCATGGCCTGAAAGTGATTACTCAACGCGGCTGGTTCCTGGTGAAAGCGGCATTGATGACAGTTCTTTTGTCGATCACTGCGATGCCATTGGCCGTGTTGATCGGCCTGATGATGGCCTTGATGAAACTGTACGGCAAATGGTTCGTGTCCATTCCAGCAACGTGCTACGTGGAGCTGGTTCGAGGAACCCCGCTGGTGCTGCAGTTGTATGTGATCTATTTTTTGGTTCCCGAGGTCCTGAAGTTTCTGTTTCCGGGTATGCATTTCAGCATCAGCGCGTTCTGGTCGGCGGTGGCCGGACTGGCGATTAATTACTCCGCCTATGAAGCAGAAATCTACCGTGCAGGACTGCAGGCAATTCCGAAAGGACAGATGGAGGCCGCTCTGTCTCTCGGGATGACTCGCAATCTGGCTCTTCGACGCATCATCATTCCGCAGGCCACGCGAATTGTGATTCCTCCGGTGACCAATGACTTCATTGCTCTGTTCAAAGATACGGCCGTGTGCAGTGTGATCACGGTTGTGGAGCTGTCCAAAGAGTATTACATCCAGGCACGCAATACCGGCGCGATTGTTGAACTCGGCCTGCTGACCGCTCTGTTGTATCTCGCGATGAGCTATCCGTTGTCGGTAGTGGCCGGTCGACTTGAGCGACGCCTCGGAAAGGAATCTCGCTGATGATTACGTTGAACAGGATCGTAAAGCGTTACGGCTCTCAGGAAGTGCTTCGCGGCGTGACGATGTCGGTGGCTCGTGGAGAAGTCTGCGTTCTGCTGGGCCCTTCCGGCGGCGGCAAGAGTACTTTGCTGCGCACCATTAACGGCCTGGAAACATTTGACGAAGGATCGATTGATGTCTCCGGCACGCAGCTCATCGGAGGCGACCTTTTATCCCGCGAGGCGGCTCTGCTGAAGATTCGTCGCAAGGTCGGCATGGTCTTTCAGCAGTTCAACCTGTTTCCTCATCGCACCGTTCTTGAGAACGTGATCGAAGCACCGATGCAGGTGTTGAAGCAGTCTCGGGAGCAGGCCATCGCGAAGGCGAAAGAGTTGTTGGCTCGAGTCGGTATGCTGGAGAAAAGCGACGCTCGCCCCACATCATTGTCCGGAGGTCAGCAGCAGCGAGTTGCGATTGCAAGAACTCTGGCAATGCAGCCGGACGCGATCCTCTTCGATGAACCGACGAGCGCACTCGACCCGAACACGACGGCGGAAGTGATCTCGGTGATGCAGGATCTGGCCAAAGGCGGGCAAGGCATGATCGTGGTGACTCACGGGATGAAGTTCGCTCGCAGCGTGGCTCACACGGTTCACATTCTGCATTCCGGAGCGATCATCGAAAGCGGACCACCGGAACAGGTGTTCGATAATCCTCACCACGAGATTACTCGCGGATTTTTGATGGAAGCCAATTGAGTGCTGGTTGGAGACCGACGTTGAGCCCATCAGCCGGAACGCTCCAGCGTCCGGTTCACGAATCGATTTTTAACAGTGGAGCGTTTTGTGGGCTGAAGTCTAGGCTACGAAATGAGTGACGGCGGCGAAGTGGGCTGAAGCCCACGCTACGTTTTGAGGGAGGCGGCAAGTGGGCTGAAGCCCACGCTACTCGAACACCAGGCCACGTTCCGTGATATGAAACGGCATGATGGTTTCTTCGCACGCACTGCCACGATGTTTGGCAACGTAGAGAGCTCGCCCCATTTTGTTTCCGTCGCGAGTTTTCCCGATCATGATGATCGTGTTCGCGTTCGATAACACATCGCCTGACTGAATTGGGCGGCTGATCAGATCATCCAGCATGACTTCATGACTGGTATACAGCAACAGGCCGCTGATCGAATTGTGATCGTACGCATGTTTCATCACCTCCGGTTCCTGCGACCGGAAATGAACACGGAACAGATCTCTCGCCAGCCAGTCGTGATCCTTGCGCAGAACCTGATGGTAGACATAGTCAAAGAGATGGAACTGGAAGGAATCGGAATCTTTCGTTGTGGGTTCCACACCATCGATCACACACCGGCGAACTCCATGGACGAAGTTGCCGTAGAAATATGCGATGGTCTGATCAAGGCGTCGCATCAGGTCGGCCTTGAATTCCTGCCACTCTTCCGGCTGCATATCGCCGATGGTGACTCGTCGGCCACCTCGATTGAACACGTGCAGATAATCGGATCGAATCTTCTCTGCGTCCCAGACCACGTTCGGATCAAACACGTCGGCAAATGTTCGCTGGCGAAACTTCCAGCCGAACATCCGCTGCGCATACTCGGTCTGGTTCTGGGAATCGCCTCGAGTCGTCAGGTCGAACAAAATTCCCGACTGGCCTTCCTGAGCAATCCCGGCGTGAGCGTAGCTGACTCCCAGTTGAGTCTTACCGATTCCGGTGGCTCCCATGACCACCGTCAGCGTGCCAGGAATGATGCCGCCTCCCAATGCCTGATCAAGTCGTGGGATGCCAGTGGAGTGTCGTGGAAGGCTCATTTTTGTAAGAACTACCCGGTCATGTTGTTCGGAGGGACGAGGCTGTCAACTGGCCGCCTCATGGTTGATGAACGATAACCGACGACAGTTTTTTTTTCTTTGTCATTAAAGAGGGAAATCGCGCGTTTTGACATCGCGAGTTTTGCGGCCATCCCAGCCCGCTGCGTCACCGAGGGATTGTGCTTTCGCGTTGGACACAGTGTTTGGAAAAATCCCTCGCTGACGCGTCGGGTTGAGATAATCCGGACAATGCATTTGAGATTCGATTGACGAAGCTGCCGTCGCACCAGAGTCGACTGATTGTCAGGGAATGCTACTGAAACAGTGCGAACCACACGACGGCACCGACGACGGCCACGATCACGCCGCCCACAACAATCAGTTTGCCGGCAGAGGACTTTGTTGCGGGCGTTTCAGACGGTTCGGGTGCGAGACTTTTCTCTTTGTTCGAAGTCTTTTCGGCCACCGTCTCTTTCGATTTCGGCTCAGCTTTTGCCGCTGGAGCATCGGCTTTTACCGTCTGCGGCTTTGCCGTCGGTTGCACATTGGCTTCAGCCTTTGAAGCCTCCGCCTTTACGGGCTGAGGCTGTGAGGCCGCGGGCTGTGGCGCTGCAGGCTTCTGAGGACCCGGTGATGGTGACTGCACTTTTGCTGGCGGCTCCGGAGCTTTTTCGCCCTTCGAGCCTTTTTTCTTTCCGCCCTTTTTATCGGCTTTGGATGATGGATTTTGGTTCTGCTGAGCAGCTTGTGGCTGTGGTGCGTAATCAGGTTTCTCTTCAACGCTGGCTTCAATGTCGATTGTTGAAGGCTCGGCCGCTTCTGATTTTTTCTCAATCTGATCAACAACATCAGCAGGAGTTGTGACGTCAATCGAAGTCGCTGGTGCAGGCGTCGCAGTAGACTTCTCGGCAGCTTTGAGTTTCGCCCTGGCCTTCTCTTCAGCTTCCAGCTCGGCCAGAATCTGATCTTCCTCGGCTTGTGCTCGCGCGGCGGCTTTCGCCTTTTGTTCGGCTTCGATTTCCGCCAGCAGCCGATCTTCTTCGGACGCAACTTTGATTTCAGGTTCGAGCCCATTAGCGACTCGTTCTGCCGCTGCGATGCGTTCACTCAATTCTCGCGCTGCGGCATCGGCTTCTTTCTGAGCCCGCTCGGCCGCTACTATCTTTTCGTCCGCTTCTCGCTCTGCGCGTTCTCGATCAGCGATGGCTCGCTCAGCCGCCAGCTTCTCAGCAGCCAGTTTCTCAGCGGCCAGTCGTTCAAGCTGAGCTTTCTCTGCGGCAGCCAAGGCAGCGGTATGCTGCTCTTCAAGGGCACGGCGAGCGGCAGCGAACTTTTCCGCCATTTCCTTTTCCGCTCGTTCGATTTCCGCCTTCGCACGTTCCGCAGCGGCAGCACGCTCGGCCGCGATGCGTTCCTCCTCGGCCTTAATTCTCGCTGCTTCTTCAGCGATGCGGCGATCTTCCTCCGCTCTGAGCCGAGCGATGCGTTCTTCTTCAGCTTTGCGAGCCGCCTCTTCAGCCGCTTTACGCTCGGCTTCTGCTTTCTCGCGAGCGATGCGTTCTTCTTCAGCTTTGCGAGCCGCCTCTTCAGCCGCTTTACGCTCGGCTTCTGCTTTCTCGCGAGCGATGCGTTCTTCTTCAGCCTTACGAGCCGCCTCTTCAGCCGCAAGGCGTTCGGCTTCGGCCTTCTCTGCCGCGATGCGTTCTTCTTCAGCCTTCTTACGAGCCGCCTCTTCAGCCGCAAGGCGTTCGGCTTCAGCCTTCTCTGCCGCGATGCGTTCTTCTTCCGCCTTCTTACGAGCTGCCTCTTCTGCAGCGAGACGCTCGGCCTCTGCTTTCTCTGCCGCGATGCGTTCTTCTTCCGCCTTCTTACGAGCTGCCTCTTCTGCAGCGAGACGCTCGGCCTCTGCTTTCTCTGCCGCGATGCGTTCTTCTTCAGCCTTCTTACGAGCCGCCTCTTCAGCCGCAAGGCGTTCGGCTTCGGCCTTCTCTGCCGCGATGCGTTCTTCTTCAGCCTTCTTACGAGCCGCCTCTTCTGCCGCAAGGCGTTCGGCTTCGGCCTTCTCTGCCGCGATGCGTTCTTCTTCAGCCTTCTTACGAGCTGCCTCTTCTGCAGCGAGACGCTCGGCCTCTGCTTTCTCTGCCGCGATGCGTTCTTCTTCCGCCTTCTTACGAGCTGCCTCTTCCGCTGCAAGACGTTCGGCCTCTGCTTTCTCTGCCGCGATGCGTTCTTCTTCCGCCTTCTTACGAGCTGCCTCTTCCGCTGCAAGACGTTCGGCCTCTGCCTTCTCTGCGGCGATCCGTTCTTCTTCTGCCTTCTTACGAGCTGCCTCTTCAGCCGCAAGGCGGTCAGCTTCTGCCTTCTCTGCGGCGATGCGTTGTTCTTCGGCTTTCTTACGAGCTGCCTCTTCTGCAGCAAGACGCTCGGCTTCCGCTTTCTCTGCGGCGATGCGTTGTTCTTCGGCTTTCTTACGAGCTGCCTCTGCTGCAGCAAGACGCTCGGCTTCCGCTTTCTCTTTGGCAAGGCGTTCTTCTTCAGCCTTTTTACGAGCTGCCTCTTCTGCAGCAAGACGCTCGGCTTCCGCTTTCTCTTTGGCAAGGCGTTCTTCTTCCGCCTTCTTGCGAGCTGCCTCTTCCGCTGCAAGGCGTTGCGCTTCTGCTTTCTCTGCAGCGATCCGTTCTTCTTCCGCCTTCTTGCGAATCGCTTCTTCCGCAGCAAGACGTTTCGCTTCCGCCTTTTCTTTGGCGATGCGTTCTTCTTCGGCTTTCTTGCGTTCGGCTTCCTCAGCGGCTCGGCGTTTGGCTTCGATTTTCTCGCGGGCCACTCGCTCTTCTTCTTCGATCTTCTTGCGAGCCGCCTCTTCTGCAGCCGCTTTTTCAGCAGCGATACGATCGAGTTCGGCCTGTTTGCGCTCAGCTTTCTCGCGAGCTTCTCGTTCCGCCTGTTCGATCACGGCGCGTTCTGCAGCTGCTTTTTCTGCAGCCGCTTTTTCGATGGCTTCCCGTTCTGCCGCTCGTTGAGCCGCGCGGATTGCCGCCGCTTTCTGGGCCGCATTCAATTGAGGAGCTGGTGCCTTTGACGCAGGGGCTTCGGAACTTGTTCCGCCAGACACTGGCGTCGATTCCGATGACGGT